>NZ_JAKILE010000011.1:0-170182 GCF_023283775.1 Shewanella seohaensis | reverse complement strand
ATACTGCGTTTAAGGCTTTCGACAGAGCGCCACTATGCCTTCAAGCCTTCGCCTTGTCTAAAGCCCGTTTAACTCCCGCTGAATGAACAGATATTTAATACGATTGGTATAGCTTGAATGATTGAGATTGGAATAACACGCATGCATTCGCGAGATGCACGCTTCAGACATGACAATACCAAGTCCGAAGACTTGGTATTGTTGTTTGTGGCTTATTTCATCGAGCCCTAACGCTATCCTGTAAGCGATAAGCTATGGGCATTAACTTAGAGACAATAACTCACATTAGCGGCTTACTGATCCGAATAACCACGCGGCGATTGAGTGCTCGCTCCTCAATATCGTCATTCGACGCCACATGACGGCGCTCACCATGGCCGACGGTGACAATCCTATCCAGTGGGATCCCACTGGCGACAAAGAAATCTTTTACCGATTCAGCTCGCTTGTCCGAGACTTTTTGGTTAACGGAGCGGCCACCGTAACTGTCGGTATAGGCATCGACTAACACCAACTCCACATCCGGATCGTAGGACAAATATTCCTGGATACGCGAAAGTTGCTGCTGCGAAAACCGCGTTAAGTCGGTTCCACCTTCTTCGTAATTAAGTACGGTAAAGGCAATATCTTCGAAGCTATAGGGCAATAAATGTGATAGGCATGACTTAAACTCAGCATATTTACGGCCAAAGTTCGCCGCCGACAGCCCTACAGCAATTTTATTGGACTGGTTATACCAATCGGCATAATAAAACGTTGGTTCCATGCCACGGCTCAACTCACTCAACATCGACCAAGCGGCACGTTTTGGCACTTCACCATTAAAGTACTTTTGGTAACGTAATGAAGTGATTTCTTTCGACACCACGCCAGGACGCCATTGGGGAGCACGGCTCATCAAGGTCGCCTGTGTGACTTGGTCCGGTTTCACCCACATGTCCAAGGTAAAGTTAAGATTTAACTGTTTACCCGCTTCGCTGGTGAAAATCGCCTTACCGTAGGACGGAATATCATGCTCAAGACGGCACACGATGGGGCTGTTTTGACTGACTCGCCATTGGGATTCACCCAAAGAGGCCACATAGTGGCGCAACTCTGCCATTGCAGTTGCTGGAACGCATAAAATTGATACTAATATCAGTTTTCGCCACATAGCCCTTACTCGTGTTTATTCGGTTACGAAGTTTTATCGGCAAACTTTTTAGTTCCTTTAGCTCATAAAACCACCAATCAAACATGACACATCCTAGTTCATTTAGCATAATAGCGCCCTATCATTTTTCTTGGGTACTTTAATGAGCGATATTAGCGACGCAAACAAATTGAAACACCGATTTCGAGGCTACTTTCCGGTAGTGATAGATGTCGAAACCGCGGGCTTCAACTCTCAAACCGATGCGTTGCTGGAAATAGCCGTCACGCTGCTAAAAATGGATGATGAAGGCTTGCTCGGCATTGATAAAACCCTGCATTTCAATATTGAGCCCTTTGAAGGCGCCAACTTAGAACCCGAGGCACTGGCCTTTAATGGTATTGATCCCACCAATCCATTGCGCGGCGCAGTAAGCGAAAAAGAAGCCTTTTTAGAGATTTTTAAAGCAGTAAAAAAAGCGCAGAAGGCCTCCGATTGTCACCGCAGTATTATCGTGGCGCACAATGCCGCCTTCGATCATGGTTTTGTGAGTAAAGCGATTGAGCGCTGTGACTTAAAACGCTCACCCTTCCACCCTTTTGCTACCTTTGATACTGCAACACTCGCAGGTCTAGCTATCGGCCATACCGTGCTGGCCAAAGCCTGCATCATGGCGGGGATCCCCTTCGATAATAAGGAAGCTCATTCAGCACTTTACGATACCGAGCGTACCGCGGAGCTGTTTTGCTATATAGTCAACCGCTGGAAGCACTTAGGCGGTTGGCCACTCTTAACCGCTGGTGAGTCAGAGGATACAGATGGTGAGGAATAAGCGTTAATGCTTATAACCGCTGTCACACGCCCAATAAAAAAGCTGCCCTGAGGCAGCTTTTTTATTACAAGAAAATCAGCAAATTACAGAGAGCTTGCGTTTTCTGCTAAGTAAGCCGCAACACCTTCAGTGCTTGCGTTCATACCTTTGTCGCCTTTTTCCCAACCTGCTGGGCAAACATCACCGTGCTCTTCGTGGAATTGCAGAGCGTCGATCATACGCAGCATTTCGTCAACGTTACGGCCTAATGGCAGATCATTAACTACTTGGTGACGTACCATACCTTCTTTGTCGATCAGGAATGAACCACGGAAAGCCACACCAGCTTCTGGGTGCTCAACATCGTATGCTTTACAGATGTCGTGTTTAACGTCAGCAACTAAAGTGTATTTCACTTGGCCAATACCACCTTTTTCTACTGGGGTGTTGCGCCATGCGTTGTGAGTGAATTGAGAATCGATAGACACACCGATCACTTCAACACCACGCTTAGTGAACTCTTCCATGCGGTGATCGAAAGCGATCAACTCTGATGGACAAACGAAAGTGAAGTCAAGTGGATAGAAAAATACAACCGCTGGCTTACCTTTGATGGCCGCAGTTAAGTTAAAGCTATCTACGATTTCGCCAGAACCTAATACAGCTGCAGCAGTAAAATCAGGAGCCGGACGGCCTACTAATACGCTCATTTTATATCTCCATCTATGAGTTGAACTAACTATTAAAGTAAAACATCCCTTAAACACGCTAGCACCGATTTGCGCGAGTGTATTTGAGGGAGCTTACCAATCAAATCTTTAGGCATTATAAGTCGTGCGTTTTGCCTTACAACCTATTTAAGACCAATATCACATTTTTCAAGGGCATTTTGACACTACTGCTTAAGGATAGAGCAATCTGGACGCGTGGTAAGCGTACGAGAACACATTCGTCTAACAGTAAAAACCCACCCAATTCACATTTTCAGATATTTTTCAGATTAAGCCGCCGTAAACTGGACAGACACGGCCTTTGCAGTCAAAAATAGTCCCTTTGGTTTACAGAATTAAGATATTGTCTATGAATGCAGTCGTTATTGCTGTGTGTTTAATGTTAGCCCTCAGTTTGGCGAGGGTGAACGTGGTTATTGCCCTCACCATCAGTGCCCTCGTTGCCGGTTTAGTAGGGGGAATGGATCTGCATCAAACGATTGATGCCTTCAATACGGGATTAGGTGGCGGTGCACAAATCGCCCTCAGCTACGCCTTACTCGGTGCGTTTGCCGTAGCACTATCCCATTCAGGCTTAACGACACTGATCTCCAACTCCATCATTAAAAGCCTTGGCAAAGACCCCAATGCCACCAACACCAACTGGGTGCGCTGGTTATTGTTGTTATCCCTGCTCCTGATGTCGATGGCATCGCAAAATATCCTGCCGATCCATATCGCCTTTATTCCGATACTCGTGCCGCCGCTGCTGCATGTGATGACTAAGCTGAATATCGACCGCCGTCTGGTCGCCTGCGTGCTGACCTTTGGCCTTGTGACCACCTACATGATTTTACCCGTGGGCTTTGGCGGGATTTTCTTGAATGATATTTTGCTCTCTAATCTGACGGGCAATGGATTGGTCGCCGTACGCGATCAAATTCCCCCCGCCATGCTGATCCCCGCTGCTGGGATGGTGGTCGGCTTGCTGATCGCGGTATTTTTCAGCTATCGCAAACCTAGGGTTTACGATGAAGCTAAGGTCCTGACCGCAGAGTCTGAAGAGACCCTCAATAAACGCAATATCGCTATCGCCGCATTTGCGATTCTGGCGACCCTGTTTGTGCAACTAGAAACCGATTCGATGATCTTCGGCGCCTTAGTCGGCTTTATGATCTTCAGTTTTTCAGGCGCGCTAAAGCACGTTGCCGATCAAGATATTTTCACTCAAGGCGTGCGCATGATGGCCAATATAGGCTTTATCATGATCTCCGCCGCAGGCTTTGCTGCGGTAGTCAAAGAAACCGGCGAAGTCGGCACGCTTGTCTCGTCATTAAGTTCATTGATTGGCGACAATAAAGCCCTCGCCGCCTTTTTGATGTTACTGGTCGGCCTTTTGATCACTATGGGCATTGGCTCGTCTTTCTCGACCATTCCGATTATCGCGACGATTTACGTCCCCTTAGCCTTAAGCTTCGGTTTTTCGGTGCCTGCGACTATCGCACTCGTGGGTACCGCTGCGGCATTGGGCGATGCGGGCTCACCTGCGTCTGACTCAACATTAGGCCCCACATCGGGTTTAAATGCCGATGGTCAGCACGACCATATTCGCGACAGCGTGATCCCAACCTTTATTCATTACAATATTCCCCTGCTGGTCTTTGGATGGATTGCCGCCATGGTGCTCTAGGGCCTAGACTCATAGGCGCTAAAATAAAAAAGCGTGGATAATTCCACGCTTTTTTATTTGCTAGGCACACAAGTCAGCTACGAATAACGACCGTCCCGGCTAAATAGTCATGAATGGCTCTGTTTTTCTCATCAAATAACATGGTAATGATTTCGAGCAGATGCCAGATAAGAAAAGAAATACTTAAACCTATGATGGTATAAAGCTTCCAACTCGACAAATCCTCTGTAGTCTCAAGCGGGAAAAATACACTGAAAAACACAAGTAAAATTAACATGATGATGGGAACACTATCCCTTAATAGCGCTTGATTAAGACTAATGGATCCTTCAGTTTTATAGTCAACTACCTTGATATCAAAGATCATTTTCCCAAATGTTTGACCATAAAGGGTGTGGAGCAGCACGGAATACAATGCAAATTTCCAAGTATCGAAATAATTTAATGCGACTTGGAATACGGGCGCTACGTGCGTAATCGCAGATACAATAATCACAGAACAAATACTGATGATTACGCTATCGATTATAGAGGACCAAAATCGAAGACCAAACGTAGCGTACTTTTCTGATTCCGCTTGTTTATCCATGATCGATTTAATCTCAGGATCCTGAAGTTTTAGCGAGATAAGTGCATCAACTACTGCCGCTCTATCAGGATATTTGTCCCGATTGATATTTCTTTGGACATCAATCAGTTCATCCAAGGTGTAATTATCATAATTTGGAACAAAATCCATTAAATGCATTCTCCGTGCACATTCGTCTTAGCCTCAACCAAAAACAATGATTAATGCTAGGCATATCATTAAACGCAGAAAAATAGCACTGCCACCGCTCCAACTCAACAATTCATTAACACGCAGAAATATCACAACTCAAGAGTCATTAGGAAAAAGCGCATTAAAAAAGGGAGCTAATGCTCCCTTTTTTAATGGTAAAAACTAAATCAACAAATTATTTGGTACCAAAAATCTTATCACCCGCATCGCCTAAACCAGGCAGAATGTAGCCCTTCTCGTTTAAGCATCTGTCGATAGCCGCAGTATACAGCTCTACATCAGGGTGAGCCGCTTCAAGGGCTTTAATCCCTTCAGGCGCAGCGACTAACACTAGGGCTTTAATCGACGTACAACCGCGTTTTTTCAGCAGGTCGATAGTCGCAATCATAGAGCCGCCGGTTGCCAGCATAGGGTCAACGATCAGCGCGATACGCTCGTTCATGTCGCTGGCCAGCTTCTCAAAATATGGCACAGGCTCTAAGGTTTCTTCGTCGCGGTAAATACCCACAACCGAAATACGCGCACTTGGAATATGCTCAAGTACGCCATCCATCATGCCTAAACCTGCACGCAGGATAGGCACAACAGTCACTTTCTTGCCCTTGATCTGATCCACATCCACTGGACCATTCCAGCCTTCAATCGTAACAGTTTCGGTTTCGAAATCTGCGGTAGCTTCATAGGTTAACAAGCTGCCCACTTCGGCGGCTAGCTCACGGAAACGTTTAGTGCTAATGTCACCTTCACGCATCAGGCCGATTTTGTGACGCACTAACGGGTGTTTAACCTCGACAACTTTCATTTTTCTCTCCTACTGTTGTTCGCGAAATATCTTAGGCAAATTTTTCAGATTTTAGATGATTTGTTTATTGGGTAAAACATAAAGTTTTGCCATTCGAGCTAATCGTGAGCAATATCCCAAGAATTATTGCCTATCGCTTAAGATACACCCATTAAGACGCTATTTTATGACCAATTGCAGGATAGAAAATGTGAAATATCACTCTGTGAAGCTAAAAATACTCCCGACAAGTCGATAAATCCAAATCATGGCTTTCGACCCCTAGCACAAGCTGGTAGAATACCGCCGCATAAAAATCCAATAACGATGTACCCGAGAGGATCCTCCGTGAGCACTCCTACCCCACTGAGCTATAAAGACGCTGGCGTTGATATTGATGCTGGTAATGCACTGGTAAGTAACATTAAAGCGGCTGTTAAACGTACCCGTCGTCCAGAGGTAATGGGCAACTTAGGTGGTTTTGGCGCATTGTGTGAATTACCCACTAAATACAAGCAACCTGTTTTAGTGTCAGGCACCGACGGTGTTGGTACTAAATTGCGTTTAGCTATCGATTACAAAAAACACGACACAGTCGGTATCGACTTAGTGGCCATGTGTGTGAACGATTTGATCGTTCAAGGCGCTGAGCCGTTGTTTTTCCTCGATTACTACGCAACAGGCAAGCTCGATGTAGAAACAGCAACCTCTGTTGTTAACGGCATCGGCGAAGGTTGTTTCCAATCTGGTTGTGCGTTAATCGGCGGCGAAACCGCTGAAATGCCAGGCATGTATGAAGGCGAAGATTACGACCTCGCAGGTTTCTGTGTGGGCGTGGTTGAAAAGGCCGACATCATTGACGGGAGTAAAGTGGCTGCGGGTGATGCGCTGATCGCCTTAGCCTCAAGCGGTCCTCATTCAAATGGCTATTCATTAGTTCGTAAAGTATTAGAAGTCAGCCAAGCGGATCCTCAACAGGACCTCAATGGCAAGCCATTGATCCAACATCTGTTAGAACCAACCAAAATTTACGTTAAATCATTGCTCAAGCTGATCGAAGCATCGGACGTGCACGCAATGGCGCACATCACTGGCGGCGGTTTCTGGGAAAACATCCCCCGCGTACTGCCTGAAAACTGCAAAGCCGTTATCCAAGGTGATTCATGGCAATGGCCTGCTGTTTTCAATTGGTTAATGGAAAACGGTAACATTGCAGAATATGAAATGTACCGCACCTTTAACTGTGGTGTCGGCATGATCGTTGCGCTGCCAGCCGATAAAGTTGATGCCGCACTGGCACTGCTCGCCGCCGAAGGCGAACAAGCTTGGCTAATCGGTGCTATCGCTGCTCGCGAAGGCAATGAAGAGCAAGTGGAGATCCTGTAATGCCCCAAAGCTGTCGTGTAGTTGTATTAATTTCCGGAAATGGCAGTAACCTGCAAGCCGTTATCGACGGTTGTGACGATAATCTGCAGGCCGAAGTTGTCGGAGTGATCAGTAATAAACCCGATGCCTACGGTTTAATTCGCGCCCATCATAGTGAAATTGATACCAGCTGCGTGATTGCTCATTCAGGTGAATCTCGCTCTGATTACGATGCACGGTTAATGGCAACGATTGAAAAGTACCAACCCGATTTAATCGTGTTGGCCGGATTTATGCGTATTCTGACCAACGATTTTGTGAATCGTTACTTAGGACGCATGATCAATATCCACCCTTCATTGCTGCCTAAATATACCGGATTAAACACCCACCAGCGCGCCATCGATGCGAAAGACACTGAACATGGCGCCAGTGTGCATTTTGTCACCCCAGAGCTGGATGCAGGTCCAGTGATTTTACAGGCAAAAGTCCCTGTTTATGAAGATGATACCGCTGAGATGCTCGCCGCTCGTGTCCATGAGCAAGAGCATGCGATTTATCCTTTAGTGGTGAAATGGTTCAGCCATCAACGCCTCAAGATGCAGGACGGCCAAGCCTATCTCGATGGCACGTTAATCGGACCTAACGGCTACGCCCCCGATTAAACACTGCCTCACGAAAAAAAAGAGACCCTAAGGGTCTCTTTTTTTTCGTCTTGTCATACAAAATCATTGTTTTCTCGCCTAATGTGGCATTAGATAAGCTAACGAAAAGTGATTTTGTTCGGCATACAAGAGACTATTAGATGAAAAATATTATCTGCGATATCGATGGTGTACTCCTGCACGACAATAAGCTGATCCCCGGCAGTGATAAATTTATCCACCGCGTTCTCGACCAAGGCAATCCCCTCGTTATTCTGACCAATTACCCGGTACAAACGGGCAAAGATCTGCAAAATCGCCTCAGCGCCGCCGGGATAGACGTACCAGAAGAATGTTTTTACACCTCTGCCATGGCCACCGCCGACTTTTTAAAGCATCAGGAAGGCAGTAAAGCATTTGTGATTGGTGAAGGCGCGCTCACCCATGAGCTCTACAAGGCAGGCTTTACCATTACTGACATCAATCCCGACTTCGTGATTGTCGGTGAAACCCGCTCCTATAACTGGGATATGATCCATAAGGCCGCCGGATTTGTCGCCCGCGGCGCCCGTTTTATTGCCACCAATCCCGACACCCACGGCCCCGCTTACAGTCCGGCCTGCGGCGCACTGTGTTCTCCGATAGAGCGGATTACTGGCAAAAAGCCCTTTTATGTGGGCAAGCCCAGCTCGTGGATTATCCGCTCGGCGCTCAACCATATCGACGGTCATTCCGAAAATACCGTGATCATTGGCGACAATATGCGCACCGATATTCTGGCGGGGTTTCAAGCGGGGCTTGAGACCATTCTGGTCACCAGCGGCGTGAGTAAGCTTGAAGATATCGATAAAGAGCCTTTCCGCCCCAATCATGTATTCGCCTGTGCCGGCGATATTGATGTAGTTTAATCCTTAAATCGCCCGATTCTCAGCACCTTAGCGTGCTGAGAACCACAACAGACTCGATACGGTAAAGCAACATTAAGTAACATTTTTCCCCCTGGCTCTCCCTTGTCCCCCATAAGCGCTTGCTTCATGATAAGGCGCGACATACCCCTTTGATATATGCGTGAAATACGCCCTAAAAACAACAGTAGGATTAACCTATGCGACGTTTGTATCCTGTCTGCGCGCTAGCCATGCTCAGCGCCTGCAGCCCTAATTCGGCCCAGCCCGATGCCAACAGCAGTGCAGCCCTGAAACCCGTGCAAATGAATGAAGCACGCTTTAGAGACGATATTAAAAACCTTTCCTCCGATGAGTTTGAAGGCCGCGCCCCCACCACCCACGGTGAAAAGCTCACCTTAGACTATCTGTCTAACGCCTTTGCCGAAATGGGACTCAAAGGCGCCTATCAAGGCAGCTTTTTACAACCTGTACCTATGGTGAGTTATACCGCCGACGAGGCGCAGCAAATCAGCTTGGCAGGATTGCCGTTAACCTTTCGCAAAGATATCGTCTTAAATAGTCGCCACGATAATGGCGGCGTCAATATCGAAAACGCACCCTTAGTGTTTGTTGGCTACGGTGTAAATGCGCCCGAATATGGCTGGAACGATTACCAAGATGTGGATATGAAAGGGAAAATTGCGGTGATCCTTGTGAATGATCCCGGTTTTGCCCGCCCTGACTCTGGTAAGTTTAACGGTAAAGCCATGACCTACTATGGTCGCTGGAGCTACAAATTTGAAGAAGCGAGCCGCCAAGGCGCGCTCGGGGCATTGATCATTCACGATACTGAGCCTGCGTCTTATCCTTGGTCCGTGGTTGAAAACAGCTGGACTGGCGCGCAACAAGATTTAGTCCTCAGCAAAGCCGAGCAAGACAGTCGCGTGCAAGTCGAAGGCTGGTTAACCTTAGATGCTGCTACACAATTATTTGAAAAAGCGGGTTTATCCCTACCAACGCTGATGGCGCGCGCCGCCGATAGTCCGATTAACTTACCCCTTGAGCAAACGGCCAACATCGCCTTTAAAAACAAAGCCGAATACGCCAACAGCTATAACGTTGTCGCCACCCTTCCCGGCACTCAGCAAGTCGATGAGCAAATCCTGTTTACGGGCCACTGGGACCACATTGGCAAAGATGACAGTAAAGAAGGCGATAAAATTTACAACGGTGCCATGGACAACGCATCGGGCATTGCGGGCATTTTAGAAATCGCCAGACAACTGGCCGATAACGCCAAACAGGGCCACGGCTTAGCTCGCTCGGTGACCTTTATCGCGACAACGGGTGAAGAGCAAGGTTTACTCGGCTCACGCTATTACGCTGCCAACCCTATCTATCCCATTGATAAAACAGTGGCAGTGCTCAACTTAGATAGCACCAATATCTATGGAAAAACCAAGGACTTCACTATCGTCGGTAAAGGTAAGTCCGAGCTTGAAAACTACTTAGTCGATGCCGCCAAACAGCAAAACCGTATTGCTTTGGGTGAAAAGAATCCTGCATCGGGTGGTTTCTTCCGCTCTGATCACTTCAGCTTTGCCAAACTTGGCGTGCCAGCGGTCTTTGCCGGTGGCGGCAGCGAACCCGTAGATGCCGCAACAGCAAGCTATAAGACTCAAATGCAAGCGACCATGAAAGGCTGCTACCACAATGTCTGCGACGAATACCATGAAGACTGGGATCTGAGCGGTGCGATTCAAGATCTCGAAGTTTACTATCAAGTGACTCGCAGCTTAGGCAACAGCCAAGATTGGCCTGGCTATTATCAAGGCACCGAGTTTAACAGCCTGCGTCCTGCCAAAACGGAACTTGCCACGGCCGCAAAGTAAGCACTTGAAAACGATTCATCGCTGAAAAATCCCATAAGGCACCTTGAGAGGTGCCTTATTATTTTATGAGCCGCCCCACTTTAGGCTCACAGTTTGACCTTGAATGTCACAACACGCGCAATGACCGCCGACAAGCTGGTTATTAAATCAGCAACATTTGCGCTTGGATCACTATCTTGCTCACATTTATGATGATTTTTCCAAAAACGGATTTTCTTGAGTCAACATTACGTATTTACCAATATCCCGCTTTGCAACCAATAAGTAAAAACGCTTTATTCACAAAAATACCAAATTATTTAAATAAACATCAATCAAAAGCAATTTAAAGACACGACAAACTCACTTAAAACACCTAAAAACGAACGAATCATCAAAAATAATATTTGGCAAAATCCCGAATCGCTGGCACATTGATACTCAATTGAGACATCCTCAAATGAAATACAGCGGTTTAGGAGTTGCATTATGTGTTCGATTTTTTCAATTTTAGATATTCAATCCGATGCGAAAGAGCTGCGCCAAGTAGCACTGGAAATGTCCAAACTGATGCGCCATCGCGGCCCAGATTGGTCAGGCATTTACGCCAGCGATAAAGCGATTTTGGCCCATGAACGCTTGGCGATTGTCGATATTGAACACGGTGCGCAGCCACTGCTTACTGAAGACGGCAGCCTTATCCTCGCGGTCAACGGTGAGATCTACAACCATAAAGAGCTCAAAGCCCAACTCGGCGATAAATACAGCTATCAAACCAATTCTGACTGCGAAGTGATCTTGGCGCTATACCAAGAATACGGCACTGAATTTCTTGATAAATTAAACGGTATTTTCGCCTTCGTACTCTACGATAAAGCCAAAGACGCCTACCTTATTGGCCGCGATCATATGGGCATCATCCCGCTCTACACAGGGCGTGATGCGGCGGGTAACTTCTACGTTGCCTCCGAAATGAAGGCGCTGATGCCCGTCTGTAAAACCGTGGCCGAATTCCAGCCAGGGCAATATCTGTACTCAACCACAGATGAGCCAGTGCAATACTACACTCGCGATTGGCAGAGCTTTGATGCGGTGAAAGATAACGGCGCCAGTCAGGAAGAATTACGTGATGCCCTCGAAGCCGCAGTTAAGCGCCAATTGATGTCCGACGTGCCCTACGGCGTGTTATTGTCTGGCGGTTTAGATTCCTCGGTGATCTCGGCGATTACCCAAACCTTTGCCAAACGCCGTATCGAAGATGACGATCAAAGTGGCGCTTGGTGGCCACAGCTACACTCCTTTGCCGTGGGTTTAAAGGGCGCACCCGATTTAGCCGCCGCTAAAAAGGTTGCCGATGCGATTGGTACCATTCACCATGAGATCAACTTTACCTTCCAAGAGGGTTTAGATGCGATTAAGGAAGTCATCTACCACTTAGAAACCTATGATGTGACCACCATTCGTGCCGCGACACCTATGTACCTGATGGCCCGTAAAATCAAGGCGATGGGGATCAAAATGGTGTTATCGGGTGAAGGTGCCGATGAACTCTTTGGCGGTTACTTGTATTTCCATAAGGCGCCAAACGCGCAGGCCTTCCACGAGGAACTCGTGCGTAAACTGGATAAACTGCATCTGTTCGATTGTCTGCGTGCCAACAAAGCCATGGCGGCGTGGGGACTCGAAGCCCGAGTACCTTTCCTCGATAAGGAATTTATGGATGTGGCAATGCGTATCAACCCTGAGGCAAAAATGTCTAAGGATGGCCGGATTGAGAAACACATTCTGCGCCAAGCCTTTGAGCATAAATTGCCAAAAGAAGTCGCCTGGCGTCAAAAGGAGCAATTCAGCGATGGCGTGGGTTACTCATGGATCGATGGTTTGAAGGCCCATGCCGCTGAGCAAGTAGACGACTTGCAACTGGCCAACGCGAAGTTCCGCTTCCCGTACAACACGCCAGAAACCAAGGAAGCCTATTTCTACCGTTGTTTCTTTGAAGAGCATTATCCCTTAGCTAGCGCGGCCGAAACTGTGCCCGGTGGCAAGTCAGTCGCCTGCTCTACTCCAGAAGCACTGGCATGGGACGAAAGCTTACGTGGCATTATCGACCCATCGGGCCGTGCCGTACGCTCAGTGCATGCCGCCAGCTATTAATCGCCAACGCATGTCATCAAGATAAAAGCCACCCTTGGGTGGCTTTTATCTTTAACTCATTTCTTTAAGAATGGGAGCTAGCTCTGCCACGCTAGGCAAACGCAAAGACGGCCAAGCAATATCGCCTTAAGTGCTCTGGGCAGTGACTCCATGACCTAGGCCGATATCGCCAGTGGTGAAACGGGCGTCACATCTTTAACCTTGGAAATTTGCCAAGAGGACGTTGCAAGATACGCCTTCCCTGCCTTTATCCCTTGCTGGTAATCAATCAGTAAATCCGCATCTGTGCTACCTAACAACTTGCTCTGTAATGGTGCCTTCGCAAAAATCTGTACAATTTCCACATCATCGGGAGGATTAGCAATAAAATCTAACTCGGCTTGATAGGCCTCTTCATGTTGCACTAAGTAATCAATGGTCTTAGGGCAAAAACCAGAAACACAGATCCACGATTTAAGCTTATGTACCCAAGCCGATTGAGCTTGAAAGTCTGCATTGACCGTCCTCACTACCACAATTTTGCGAGCACCCCGTTTATACGCCTCACGCACGGGCAGTGGCGCCGCTAAACCGCCATCGAGGTAAAAGTCTTGCTCGGGTTCGAGTGTCGCATCGCTATGATTAGCAGATTCAATCCCTAGCCAAGGCGTTAACTTCACTCCCTGTTTATATAAAAAAGGCAATGCGCTAGAGGCTTTAAGTAACTCACGCCAGTGCTCATGACTGGTTGGACTCAAGAAATACCCTTGGCGATCGCTAACTCGCGTGGTGGTGATAAGGAGTTCTCGCCCATTGAGGGATTGACTCGCCGCGGCTAAATCCAGCTTAAAGCTGCCACACTGAGTCTGCTCGAAATACCAGTCGAGATCGATAACATTAGCACCAATCAGACCGCGCCCTAGTTGATAGAAACGTTTATGGCGGGTTAGCCCCCGGATTAGTTTTTTGGCGTAACCCTTTTGTCTGGCTAAAAAGCTAGTCAAGTTTTGCGAGCCTGCAGAGGTGCCAATCAATAAGTCGAAGGGGTCAAACTCCGCCTCAAGCCAAGCATCGAGTACGCCTGCGGTAAAAATGCCACGCTGGCCGCCACCTTCTGCAATTAACGCCACTTTCGGCGCAGCAACAGATTGAGAGGCAGAAGATAAATGGCTAATCGGCGGCATAACAGACCTTATCGCAACAAAGACGCAATGGAGAATAGATAAGCTCAGTCTAAACAAAGATTGCGATAGCAAAAAACGGATAGAATCAATCGTGGTAATCGGAAATTAAAATAAGCTGCGAATGATATACATGATGCAGGCGTTATCATCTGGCGTGGGCGACTCGCCAATCACGGGATGATTAAGGGTGCTAGTGAGAGAGAATGATTAACCATGCCAGCCGCACAGGATAAAACAAATCCTTGGCAGCACATTCGCATGAGAAAACATGAGAAAGAGATGAGCGAGTTATCAAATAAATATCGAGTAAAAGATAACGAGCTAACCCGAGTTAGCTCGTTATCTACAAGGGCCTATCCCACTAGAACTTATGGCTCAGTTCAAGCGTGACATTGCGAGGCTCGCCAGGGAAATGGCCATTGCGCTCACTAAATCCACTGACAGCATATTCCTTATCGAAAATATTCTTCAGATTTACGCGCACTTGGGTTTGGTCCCACTGGGTCGTCCAGCTCATATCAAACACAGTATGGGGTTTTACCGTTTGACCATTGAGGCTAAATTGCTCGCCCACATAGTCCATCCCAAAGGCGATGGCCGAATCAATCGCTTGAATATCATAGCGCGTCCATAACCCCGCTTGATGGCGCGGCGCATTGGCAAAACGTTTACCGTCGCCGAAGGTGTTGGTCAGGCTGTCGTTGGTCACGCCTTTGATCACTTCGGTATCGTTATAGGCATAGTTGGCGGTCATGGTCAGGTTATCGGTTAAGTCCCCCACCAGCGTCCATTCGACGCCTTGACTGCGCACTTCGCCTAAATTCACTAAGTCAGGGATACCATCATCCTTGCCAGTATCGAGTGGGTTCGCCTGAGCCACGTTTTGTTTTTCAATACGATAGAGCGCAAGCGTGGTCATAAACTGGCCATCCAACCACTCGTTTTTCATCCCAAGCTCAATTTGATTACCGGTTTCTGGATCAAGATAGCCATCGCCCCCTTCCTGCTCCTGATCGCTCAATGAAGCGGGACTAAAGCTCTCTGAATAGTTCAAGTAAAAAGACATAGACTCGAGTGGACGATAATTCAGGCCCGCCCTTGGGGTAATGGCATTATCGCTAAAGGAGAATCCGGTCTTCTTGTTGTAATCTTCAAACTGACTAAAACGCAGGCCTGCAATCAATGACCACTGTTCGTTAAAATGCAGATGCTCTTGCAGATACAGGCCAAAGCGGTTGGCACGGGTACCGTCAGTATCCATGTCTTTTAACTGATAAGTGCTAGGGTCAGTCTCACCGTAGTTAAGCTCATAAATATTCAGGTTACCGACGCCGGTTTTATCCGTCGCCAGTTTGTAATGGTACTCGGTTTCAACATAGTGATAATCGCCGCCGAACAGGAACTCATGCTCAAAACCTAAGGCATCGAAGCGATAGACGAAATCATTGGTTAAACTGATTTCATCATTAGCACGGGCTTGCACCCGATATTCACGTTTGATCGTGCCATCCGCGCTGTTAGCTTTGCCGTCACCGTTGACATCGACCCAACCTCGGGACTCGTGGTACTGCTGTTCGGAGTCATTCGTGAGATAACGGAGCTGCGTTTTCACCGAAAAATCATCCGTAAATTGATGATCGAGAATCGCTTGCAGCACCAAAGCATCCATCTTTTGGAAGTCGCTCTTCTCGTTGGCATTGTAGGATGGGTCAACCAAAAAATTACCCGCATCATCCACGGGTACACCACGGAGTCGATTACCGCCCAAATCCTGTTTGATCAGATCGAATGTGGTGGTGAGCTTGGTATCTTCACTGATTTCATACAGTAAGCCACCCGCCACTTCGGCATTCATGCTATCGGCATTGTTACGAAAGCTATTTTCCTGCTGATAATAGCCCCCTAAACGATAGGCTAAATCCTCAGTTAAGCCGCCAGTGAAATCCAGCGAGCCGCCCATCATGTCGTAACTGCCCGTGCTTAGGGTGAGCTCTTTACGCTCCACAAATGTCGGCTTTTTAGTGACATAGTTGATCATGCCGCCGGGTTCACCGCCGCCATAGAGTGCCGATGCGGGGCCTTTTAGCACTTCAACCCGCTGCACGTTGAACAGTTGTGGCACCGAAAAGCCCGAATACGGATCGCCACGCACGCCATCGTAAAACACGTTGGCATCATCGCGAAAGCCACGAAAGGTCACACCGGAATAGCTAAATTCACTCACCCCAGCAATGGAGCGGTATAAGTCGGTAATATTGCGAGCGGCTTGGTCGTCAATCAGTTGCTCGGTCAGCACTTGTACCGACTGCGGCAGCTCCATCACATTAACCGCCGTTTTTGTACCGATTTCCGTCTCTTTATCGACGTACATTTGCATGGCGCGACCACGCACCACAATATGCTCGGGCGCTTTAGTGTCAGTCTGCACATTGGTTTGCGCTAAAGCTTGAGTGCTTGCTTGGGTAGCGGATTGTGCCGCTGAAGCATTTTCTTGCTCGGGTTTGCTCTCTTGAGCGTTAGGCTCTACCGCAAAACCCAAATGCGGCATCAGGGCAAGCGTTAGTATTGAATAGGCAAAACGAGATTTCACAAAGTCCCCCAACCTCGAGTAGACCAGTGGTCTACTCCTGTCATCTTAAGTTGGCGTCATTATAAAGTTTGAATCATAGATGACAATAATTCTCATTTAAATTTACATCGGCGGGGTTTTGTAACAATTGTAAAGATGGGCGAGTCACTCAAATGCAAGAGCGCAATTCTTATCTAGGCCAACGCCAGCATCAAAAAGCCAGCATCACTCTGCTGGCTTTTTACTGTTTTTATTAGCTATAACGCTTTGAATGTAAAGACTTAAAAAATAGCGTCATCGAGCGTTGTTAACATCTCACTCGCCTGCTCCAACTGTTTACGCAGGCTGCGGCTTTGCACGGCCCAATACGCCATATAAAAGTCCGCCGTTTTCAGTTTAGCCTGGTAAAAGTCGGTCTCTTGCGTGCCATTTTCGAGCGCAGTCAGGGCAATCTTAGCCATACGCGCCCACATCCACGCGAGGGCGGTAATGCCAAATAACTCCAAATACGCCATCGATGCCGCGCCGATAATGTCGGGATTGCTCGCCGCATGGGTCGCTAAATAACCACTCGCCTTTTGTAAATCGGTGGCGCAATCCATTAGCCCGCTCACATAGGGCTGCATTTGCGGATCTTTGCCCTGTGATTGAATAAACTCAGTCACTAGCGCTGACCATTGCTGCATGGCAGCGCCGCGATCGCTCAGCAGCTTACGCCCAACTAAATCGAGCGCCTGAATGCCATTCGTGCCTTCATAAATCAAAGCGATGCGGCTATCACGCACAAACTGCTCCATTCCCCACTCGTGGATATAGCCATGACCGCCAAACACTTGCTGGGCATCCACACAGGCATTAAAGCCACGATTAGTGATAAAGCCTTTCACCACTGGGGTAAATAAGGCCGCTAACTGGGCAGCCACTTTCGCCTTGGCAGGATCGCTATGGCGCTCAGCCTCATCGAGCCACAGAGCCTGCTGGCCAACGAGTGCACGGGCACCTTCGTTAAAGGCTTTTTGCGATAACAACATTCGGCGCACATCACCGTGAACCAAAATCGGATCGGCGGCTTTTTCGGGCGCCTTAGCCCCACTAATGGCGCGGCTCTGCAATCTGTCCTTGGCATAGGCTAAGGCATTTTGATAGGCGATTTCGGACACGCCTAACCCCTGCATCCCAACACCTAAGCGTGCTTGGTTCATCATGGTAAACATAGCGCGCAGCCCTTGGTGGGGTTCGCCGACTAACTCACCGAGTGCCCCCTCAAATACCATCACGCAGGTTGAGTTGCCGTGGATCCCCATTTTGTGCTCAAGACCGCTAGCATAGAGGCTGTTCGCCTCACCTAAACTGCCATCACTATTCACTAACACTTTGGGCACGGCAAACAGTGAAATCCCCTTCACACCTTCGGGCGCGTCGGGTAAGCGGGCGAGTACCAGATGCACTATGTTATCGGTAAATTGATGGTCGCCCGAGGAAATAAAAATTTTCTCCCCAGTGATGGCAAAGTAGCCGTCCGCCGCGGGAACGGCCTTAGTGCGCAATAGCGCTAAATCGGTTCCGGCATGGGATTCGGTGAGGTTCATGGTGCCAGTCCATTCACCACTCACTAATTTGGCTAAATATTTCTGTTTAAGTGCCTCACTGCCGTGGGCATGAATGGCCGAATAGGCGCCATGGGTAAGGCCGGGATACATGGCAAAGGCCATGTTGGTCGAGGTTTGCATCTCGGTCGCAAAAATCCCGACCACTTCGGGCAGTCCTTGACCACCATAGGCGGGATCGCAAGTCAGTGTCGGCCAGCCATTGTCGACAAACTGCTGATAGGCGTCGGCAAAACCTTCTGGGGTAACCACTTTGCCATCCACGAGTTTGCAGCCCTGCACATCCCCCACGCTATTTAACGGCAACATCACCTCAGTACTAAAATCCGCCATACCTTGCAGGATGGCATCGACCAGATCAGGGTCGATTTCATCGAAGCCTTTAAGAGCATCTTGCTGATAAATATGCAACATTTCATCGAGGATAAATTGATAGTCACGCAGTGGTGCTTGATAGACTGGCATAATCGCTTCCCTTTCTTGTTTTATGGCAATGGACTAAGTGCTCTGACCACTTTAGCTAAATCTGTTGAAAAAGGAAGCATCTGAGACTCTGTGCAGTGACTTTTGTTTACACAATCGAACAGCGAAACCGTAAATTGATCGCAACAAAGGCTTATGCTCAAGTGCAAAAGTTTGTAAGCTAAGTGTCTGTATTGCTGATACGTCATCAGGTTGAGGATATTGTTACTATGGGTTCTGTTACCACCAAAAAACACGCAAACGGACTCGATTATGTCGAAGTAAACACTGCGTTATGCCAAGCAAGGATTTTTTTACAGGGCGCGCAAATCGACCATTTTCAACCCGTAGGTAAGCCGCCCTTGTTATGGGTGTCTTCGGCGGATGACTATCAACCCGGTAATGGGATCCGTGGCGGTGTACCCGTCTGCTGGCCTTGGTTTGGCATGAGCAATCAAGCTAATTTTCCACAACATGGGTTTGCCCGCACCCGTATTTGGACACTCGAGTCGGTTGAGATGCGGAATCAACTGGTGGATTTGCGTTTCAGTTTAACGATCAGCGAAGAAGACAAGGTCTTTTGGCCGCACCATACCCAAGTCAACGTACTCTTTACCTTAGGTGAAACCCTAAGTATCAGCTTAGTTAACACTAACCTTGGCGATGTGCCCGTAACGCTTACCCAAGCACTACACAGCTATTTTCCGATTGAAGATATTCACCAGCTTAAAGCCACTGGTTTTAGTGGCGCTCAATATATTGAGTTTGCCGAAGGGCCTTATCCGCAAACGACAGATGATGTGCTATTTGACCGCGAAACCGACCGCGTTTATACCAAGCTAGGTCCAGTTCAACACTTACATACGCCCCAAGGCGTGATTGAAGTGAGCCGCGAAAATAGCCACTCGGCCGTGCTGTGGAACCCTTGGATTGAAAAATCGACTCGCCTTGCCCGCTTTAATGACGATGATTATCTGACCATGGTGTGTCTTGAAGCCGCCAATGTGCTTGAAGATAAATTAACGCTGGCTCCCGGCGAGAGTCACAGTTTAGTCACCCATATTCGCTGGGTAGACTAATCGGTCTTTATCCCCCATCAATGCAAAAGCCCAGTGCATGACTGGGCTTTTTGATGCCATCAAATTTATGATGGTCATCTATTAGGCAACAACCTACTTAGTGTTTTTCTCAAAACGCGCTAACAAGCTTGAGGTGTCCCAACGATTACCGCCCATGGCTTGAACTTCAGAATAAAACTGATCCACAAGCGCGGTTAAGGGTAAGTGCGAACCATTGCGGCGAGCTTCTTCTAGGGCAATGCCCAAATCCTTACGCATCCAATCGACGGCAAAACCAAAATCATAGCTTTGGCCCCACATGGTTTTGTAGCGATTTTCCATCTGCCAGCTTTGCGCCGCGCCTTTACTGATCACCTCAACCACTTTTTCACCGTCAAGACCAGCCTTACGGGCAAATTGCAGTGCTTCGGCAAGGCCTTGAACCACACCTGCGATACAAATTTGGTTGACCATCTTAGTGAGCTGGCCTGCACCAACCTCACCTAAACGCTCTGCGCAGCGCGCAAACGCTTCGATAAGGGGCTTAACACGCTCGAATACGGCTTGATCGCCACCGACCATCACGGTCAGTACGCCATTTTCGGCGCCAGCTTGGCCACCCGATACTGGCGCATCGAGAAAATCGACGCCTTTTTCGGCCAGCACTTTATGTAATTCACGGGCCACATCGGCAGATGCCGTCGTATGGTCAACTAATACTGTGCCTGGCGCCATACCATGGATCACGCCATCATTGCCTAATACCACTTCACGCAAGTCGTTATCGTTGCCTACGCAGGTAAAAACAATATCTTGGCCAATAGCCGCTTCTTTAGGCGTTGGGCAGCAACGACCACCGTAGTTCTCGACCCAGGTTTGTGCCTTGGCAAAAGTGCGGTTATACACAGTAACCTCATGGCCCTTGTTGAGTAAGTGTCTTGCCATGGGGTAACCCATTACGCCTAAACCAATAAATGCGACTTTTGCCATGAGGAATTCCTTTGATTGATAAACAAGGTGAAACGTTTTACACCACACATTTGTACTGCGTTCATTAACATCGCCCAATTGACAACACTGAGTTGATAACAATGGACTAACGACACGCAGAACGCGCGCTTATGTTACTCCGAGAAAGACCCGACCTAAACTAAAAAAATGCGAGCAAGTGTTTCAACTTAAAGGGTCAATCCGTAGCAAAAAACGCTGGCGCGCAGTGTAGCACTCGCTTAGGCAAGCGTCAGAGTAAAAATGCCCTCGGCAGCAAACGCAGTGTTCGACAGAAACAACAAAGGCGCACACTGGCGCCTTTGCTTTTTATCACGAGCCAAAATCACTTTTGCACGTGGGCTTCCATTTCGGCGCCAATTTTCTTGCGCATTTCCATTAAGCGCAGCGCAGAATCACGCAGATGAATATCATGCTCAGTCTGTGGCACCCATTCAGGCACGGGTGTCGGTTGTCCGTTTTCATCCACGGCAACCATGATAACGATACAATGAGTCGTGAGATGGCGCTCAGAGACCTTAGGATCCCCTGCCCGCACATCAATACCGATATGCATCGAGGTCTTGCCGGTATAAATCACCTTAGCGCTGACTTCGACAATATTGCCCACGAGGATCGGTTGAACAAAGCGGATCCCCCCCGCATAGGCGGTAATGCAATATTTACCACTCCAACCCGCAGCGCAGGCATAGGCCGCAAGGTCAATCCATTTCATCACAGCGCCACCGTGAACCTTACCACCAAAATTCACATCCGCAGGCTCAGACAAAAATCTCAGGGTAATTTGTCTATCGATACCAGCCATATAACCTCAACTTATTCAGCCTCTGTGGCTCAATGATTTTGCAATAAGTTGAGTTTACGATAGAAATGGTCAATAGCGTAAAGATAATTGCGATTGTCTTGGCGAAGATAACCGATTTAGCCAAAGTAGCTTATCAGCCCACAGGAGAGTAATAATCCCGGCAACGCTAAGCGATACAACCACAGCTGTAATTGGCGGCTAACAAAGCGAGTCCCTTTACCAAAGGTATAAAGCCCTAGTCCAAATAGAAACAGCCCAATCACTTCAAATCCAGACGATAAATGGTTGTTACCACCGACGCTGATGGCAGTCACCAATAAGGCGAACCACACCAGCACATATGCTGCAATCGCAAAGGTGAAGGTCTTCATGCCGATATCCATATTAGGATGCCAAGCTTTAGATTCACCACGAATTAATTCGGTTAAATTAGCAGTTACCGCCCCAACGATAGGCACAAGCGGGATCACCAGAGGGTTTAGCATGACAAGCTTCCTTTTAGACGGAGTATGCCTGTCATTATCGGCGCCAAGTAAGATTAAACAAGTAGGATGAACAAAGGTTAACCCTTAGGATATCAGCATGTTAGAAAGTGATATTCGGCACAATTCGAGCATAAAAAATGCGCCCATAGGCGCATTTTTTATCGAGCTTATCGCTATTTAGACTTTCTTAAACAGCAATGAACCGTTAGTGCCACCGAAACCGAAGGAGTTACACAGGGCGTAATCTAACTTCACATCGCGGGCAGTGTGTGCCACGAAGTCTAAATCACAACCTTCGTCTGGATTATCGAGGTTGATGGTCGGCGGTACGGCTTGATCGCGCAGCGCAAGCAAAGTGAAAATCGCTTCAACCGCACCCGCAGCGCCCAGCAAGTGACCCGTCATAGACTTAGTCGAACTAACTAGCAGATTATAAGCGTGGTCGCCAAATACAGATTTCACCGCTGCCGCTTCGGCTTTATCGCCCGCAGGTGTTGAAGTACCGTGCGCATTGATATAACCAATTTTTTCAAATGGCAGCTTGGCATCATTCACCGCATTAACCATAGCCGCCGCAGCGCCCGCACCATCGCTTGGAGGCGATGTCATGTGGAACGCATCACCGCTCATACCAAAGCCAACGAGTTCGCCATAAATGGTCGCACCGCGCGCTTTAGCATGTTCGTATTCTTCCATCACCATCACACCCGCGCCATCACCGATGACGAAACCATCACGGTCTTTGTCCCACGGACGGCTAGCCGCCGTTGGGTCATCATTACGGGTTGATAGGGCTTTGGCCGCGCCAAAACCACCAACGCCTAATGGACAAGTCACATCTTCAGCGCCACCGGCAACCATCACGTCAGCATCGCCATAGGCGATAGTGCGCGCCGCAAAACCGATGTTGTGCACACCAGTAGTACAAGCGGTCGTGACGGCAAAGTTAGGACCTGTCATACCGTACATAATCGATAAATGGCCGGCAATCATGTTGATAATGGTGCTTGGCACGAAGAAAGGCGAAATTTTACGAGGGCCACCGCTTAATAGCGCGCTGTGGTTTTGTTCAATCAGCCACATACCGCCCATGCCCGCACCGATAGCGGTACCGACGCGGCCTGGGTTTTCTTTGCTCATATCCAGACCCGAGTCTTGGATAGCTTGGATGCCAGCAGCCATACCATATTGAATAAAGAGGTCCATTTTACGGGCGTCTTTTTTAGTTAAGTACTGCTCAACATCAAAATCTTTTACAGAACCACTGAAACGAGTGGTGAATTCGCTGGCATCAAATTTGGTTATAGGTGCAATACCACTCTTACCCGAAAGCAGCGCCTTCCAAGTAGTATCGACAGTATTACCCACGGGAGTTACTAACCCTAAACCGGTTACCACTACACGACGTTTAGACACGGCAGTCACCTTTTAATGCTAAATAGATAAGGTTATGACAGATAATGGTGTTTCTATCATAAAGAGTCTTCGCCAATCTGCGGCGAGCATCTCATGGACAAATGCAGCACAGGTTCCAGAGACGATTGAATGGCACTATTGCAGAATGAGGCGGGGCTAAAACAAAAACAGGCGGCATATTTGCCGCCTGTTCTCTAGAATTCAGAATTACTGATTCTTAGAAACGTAATCGATCGCTGCTTGAACAGTAGTGATCTTTTCAGCTTCTTCATCAGGGATCTCGGTATCAAACTCTTCTTCCAGAGCCATAACCAACTCAACAGTGTCCAGAGAATCTGCACCCAGATCGTCAACGAAAGATGCCGCTGGTTTAACGTCTTCTTCTTTAACGCCCAGTTGCTCTACAATGATTTTCTTTACACGTTCTTCGATGTTGCTCATTAGTTTTCTTTCCTATTCAAATTACGCACTTGCGTAAGATTGCGAGTAGTTTATTAGATTTGGCTGACAATGCAAGCTTAGTTTTCGTGGTCTAACCACGAAATTTAGCGACCAATTGATACAGATCACTACTCAGTTGCGACAGTATCCCTGCCATCCGCCCTTAAACCATGTACATTCCGCCATTCACATGCAAAGTCTCGCCTGTGATATAAGCGGCAGAATCCGACGCCAAGAAGAGTACGGCATTGGCAATTTCTTGCGCCTGCCCTAATCGTTCCATCGGAACCTGAGACATGATAGCTTTTTGCTGATCTTCGGTCAGCTCATCAGTCATATCGGTCTGGATAAATCCAGGAGCGATAGCATTAACTGTAATTTGACGAGATGCAACCTCTCTTGCAAGAGATTTTGTAAATCCGATCAAACCAGCTTTTGCTGCCGAGTAGTTAACTTGACCTGCATTGCCCATAGTGCCTACCACTGAACCTATATTGATGATCCGGCCGAAGCGCTTTTTCATCATGGTACGCATCACAGGTTTTGATAGTCTGAACAATGATGTCAGGTTGGTATCGATGATATCGTTCCATTCATCATCTTTCATTCGCATCAGCAAGTTATCACGGGTGATACCCGCGTTGTTGACTAGAATATCAACATCACCCGCTTTTTCTTTGATCGAATCGAATAAATCGGTGACGGATTGACTATCGGTAACATTAAGCACTAAACCAAAACCTTTGTCACCCAGATATTCTTGAATTGCTGCGGCGCCCTTCTCACTTGTGGCAGTTCCTACCACAATCGCACCGGCTTCGACTAAGGTTTCAGCAATCGCACGGCCGATACCACGGCTCGCGCCTGTCACTAAGGCAACTTTGCCCGCTAAACTCAGATTGATACTCATACAAACTCCTTATTCAGTTAACGCGGCAAGGGATGCAACGTCATTAACTGCTTGGGCAGAAAGAGATTTATTAATGCGTTTCGCAAGACCTGTCAATACTTTACCAGGACCACACTCAACTAACTGTGTAATACCTTTTTCGGCCATTAATTCAACGGTTTCGCTCCAGCGCACTGGGCAATGCAGTTGACGAACCAGCGCATCTTTAATGTCGGCAACCTCAGTGGGTGATGCCACATCTACGTTATTGATAACAGTGATGTTTGGCGCATTAAACTGCACATCGTTTAAAGCAAGGGCTAGTTTATCAGCAGCAGGTTTCATTAATGCGCAGTGTGATGGCACGCTGACAGGCAGGGCAACCGCCATTTTGGCGCCCGCCGCTTTGCAGGCCGCAGCAGCACGTTCAACCGCTTCTTTTTGACCGGCGATAACCACTTGACCTGGGCTGTTGAAGTTAACTGGGCTCACCACTTCGCCTTGGGCAGCTTCAATACACGCATTAGCAATACCGTCATTATCAAGACCGATAATCGCGTACATAGCACCAGTACCCGCTGGCACGGCTTGCTGCATCAGTTGACCACGTAGCTCAACCAGTTTGATCGCATCTTTAAAGTCGATGACACCAGCACAAACTAATGCAGAATATTCACCTAGACTGTGACCCGCTAACATCGCAGGCATAGCTTTACCTGAAGCAACGTAAGCGCGCCAAATGGCCACACTTGCCGCTAATAAAGCAGGTTGGGTTTTATCGGTTTCATTTAAGGTTTCAACGGGGCCGTCTTGCACTAATGCCCACAGATCATACCCTAACAACTCACTCGCTTCGGCAAAGGTTTGTCCCACAATCGGCTGTGCACCAGCCAGCTCGGCTAACATGCCTAGAGCCTGTGAACCTTGGCCTGGGAATACAAAAGCAACATTTTCCATATCAAATTACCTATGGCGAACTTAATTTATTGAACACTAAACCGTTATCTTGGACAGCAAACCAAGATAACGATAATTAGGAATTTAGTCGTATCCAGATACGGTTAAAAACGGACGAGCGCACTGCCCCACGCAAAACCGGCACCAAAGGCTTCAAGTAGCAATAGCTGGCCACGTTGGATCCGGCCATCACGCACAGCTTCGTCTAAGGCAATCGGTACCGACGCCGCCGAGGTATTACCGTGTTTAGCAAGGGTTAACACCACTTTATCTAAGCTCATATCTAGCTTTTTCGCCGTGGCATTAATAATGCGGAAGTTAGCCTGATGGGGAACCAACCAGTCGATTTCCGACTTATCGATATTATTCAGGCGCAATGTTTCAGTAACGACATGGGATAACTGAGTCACCGCCACTTTAAAGACGTCATTACCTTTCATGGTCATAAAGCCAACCGCTTCAGAGGTCTCCCCCTGACGAGGTGGGAAGGCACACTTGAGTAAGTCACCTTGACGACCATCGGCATAAATATGGGTTGAAATAATCCCTGGCTCATCGGAAGCGCCGATAACCGCAGCACCTGCACCATCCCCAAACAGAATGATAGTAGTACGGTCTTCTGGCTCACACAGACGGGATAATACGTCAGCACCAATCACTAATACTTTTTTCGCGGTACCATTTTTAACGAATTGGTCCGCCACGGATAAGGCATACACAAAACCTGAACAAGCCGCCGCAATATCAAAGGCTGGAATGGTATGTACGCCGAGCATGGCTTGGATTTCACAGGCCGCCGCAGGGAACGCATTTGCCGCACTGGTGGTGCCACAAATGATCATATCTAACTCTGATGCTTCTATGCCGGCCATCTCGAGCGCCTTTAATGCCGCCTGATAGCCCATAGTTGAGACAGTTTCGTCTTGCGCCGCGATGCGACGCTCTGAAATACCTGTACGTTCAACAATCCATTGGTCACTGGTTTCCACCATTTTTTCCAAATCTTGATTGCTACGCACCTGCACTGGTAGATAACTACCAGTTCCGAGAATTTTTGTATGCATAAGGAGGAATCAGTTATTTATATCTAAAAGAATCGACTCCAAACGATCTTTTATCATTTCGGGGAGTCGACGTTGCGCTTCAGTCACTGCCAAACTAATTGCTTGTAAATAGGCAGTTTCATCCGCATTTCCATGGCTCTTTACAACTATGCCGCGCAATCCTATCAGACTTGCACCATTATAGTGGTCGGGGTTCATCTGGCTGAGGACCGCCTGAATGCGTGGGGCGATGAGTTTTGCCAAAAAACGCACGAAGAAACCTTGGGTTAGGCCACGTTTTAACTGATGGACCAATAACTTGGCAATGCCTTCAGAGGTTTTGAGCGTGATGTTACCCACAAAACCATCACAAACGATCACATCAACATTCCCAGAATAGATTTCATCACCTTCGATAAAGCCGGTGTAATTAATCTGATCGGTGTTTTGCAGTATTTGCGCCGCTTGTTGAACCTGATCGTTGCCTTTGATTTCTTCTGTGCCCACATTAAGGAGTGCAACTTTAGGGCGGGATTTTTTATCCACCGCCTCACACAGCACAGAGCCCATCACGGCAAATTGGAAAAGCGTTTCTGAATCGCAGGAGATATTGGCACCTAAGTCCAATAAATAAACTGGCTTTTGCGTGACCGAGGGTAAGCAACTGACCAACGCGGGTCTGTCTACGCCGGGCAAGGTTTTTAATAACACCTTGGCCATGGCCATTAAGGCACCAGTATTGCCCGCACTCACACACGCCGCCGCTCGTCCGTCACGCACCAGCTCAATCGACAAGCGCATCGAACTATTCTTGCGGGTACGCAAAGCGTGCACGGGTCTATCGGACATGCTCACCACTTCATCGGTGTGAATGACTTCAATACGTGAGAGTAACAGTTGTTCTGCTTGACGCAGATAGACATCAATTTCAGTCTTATCGCCGACTAAAATAATTTTAAGAGAAGAGTGAGATTTTAGTGCCCGCAAGGCTGCAGGCACCGTGACGTGGGGGCCATGATCGCCACCCATCGCATCTAACGCGAGCGTCAGACTCGTCATTAGGAAACCAACAAATTACTTGTTGATTACCTTTTTACCGCGATAGAAACCATCAGCAGTCACGTTGTGACGCATATGGACTTCACCGCTGGTAGCGTCAACAGACAGCTGAGCAGTGCTCAGTGCGTCATGTGAACGGCGCATACCGCGCTTAGAACGAGATTTTTTATTCTGTTGTACAGCCATTGGCCCTGTCTCCTAGATTACTTGCTCTTCAGTTTTTCTAACACTGCAAACGGATTTGGACGCTCCTCTTGAGCGGGTTCGATCTCGCCTACAACTATGTCCATTGACCCGATGTTGCAATCAGTTTCTTCATGCATCGGGATGATAGGCATAGCGACTATCAATTCATCTTCGATCAATTGATGCAGACGTACTTCGCCAATCTCATTGCACTCAATTGGGTCATACGCATCCGGGAGCTCATCGATTTCTGCCTTAGTCCGGCATGGACCGAAGCAAAACTCGACCGTAACCTCAGTGGTAAATAGCGTCATGCAACGTTGACAAACCAGAGTGAGCTCCGTCACAGCCTTCCCTTTCAGGTAGACTATCCCCTGCAAATCTACGCCACATTCAATCGACACTGCCACATCGGAACAGTCGCCGGCACATAACTCATTTAATCTTTTCAATTGCTGCCCTGGCACTATCCCCTCATAGGTAGAACGGCTCGAGGCGGCGCGAATAGGATCAATTGAAACCGGTATCTTTACTGTTTGCATAAGGCGCGCATATTATAGTTTGAAAACGCTAGAGTCAAAGAAAAATTTCTAACTTAAGTCCCAGTTTGCGACTTAAGTGATTCTCTAGCCCCAACATTGAAATTAACGGAAGCGAAATTTTACCCAAGCACGGGGCGGCGCACAAGCGTAAGCCGTCTAAAATAGCCGCACTCATCGTAAGAATCCCCGATTACCGCCCTAAAGTCATGCGATCTGCCACCACTCGCTTGCATTCAAGCGTGACGATTAGCGACAATAAGTCAGGTTTTCTTATGGATTTTTACCGATGACGCCCCAGTTAATCCTCGCTTCTACCTCTGTTTACCGACAAGCACTATTGCAAAAGTTAGGCTTAGCCTTTGAGACTTGCAATCCGGATATCGATGAAAGCCCCATGGCAAATGAGTCCGCCCAAGACTTAGTCTTACGACTCGCAAAAGCTAAGGCCAAGGCAGGTGCAAGCCATTTTCCACATGGATTAATTATAGGCTCAGATCAGGTCGCTGTGATTGACGGCAAGATTATTGGTAAGCCATTAAATCGAGACAATGCGATTAAGCAACTCAGCCAAGCCTCGGGCAAAGCTATTACCTTTTATACGGGTCTTGCGCTCTACCATGCTAAGACTGGAGAAGTGACGGCTCAGGTCGAACCTTTCACCGTGCATTTTCGTCAGCTGACGGCCGCGCAAATCGCCGCTTATGTCGATAAAGAGCAACCTTTTTATTGTGCGGGTAGCTTTAAGAGTGAAGGTTTAGGGATTGCTTTGTTTACTCGCTTAGAGGGCCGAGATCCTAACACCCTGATTGGGCTGCCCTTAATACTGTTAACTGAAATGCTGCTCAATCATGGAATCGATGTCTTAGCCGACTAGTGTGAAGTGGTTATTAAGGTGGCTGACGTAAGTGCGGTTCGAGATGGGCAAGCGAGATGGCACTGTTATCCATAATCGCTTGCCTAGATAACTCAACAAGCACTTAGGTTATTAGCGATTCAGCTCAGCATTCTTCATTAATCGGCGCTGATGAGTCAATCACTATAAATGCAGCAAGAGTTTTTCAGGGGAATCAATTAAGGCGATGGGATTAGCTTGCTTGAGCATTTCTTCTCTATGAGCGCCGTAAGTGACACCCACACCGTCGATACCCGCATTCGCCGCCATGGTTAAATCCAACAAAGAGTCTCCGACCATCAAGGCGCGTTCAGGCGGAACACCTAACTCCTGCAGCAAACTTAAGATCATTTCTGGGTGAGGTTTACTCTGCGCCTCATCGGCGCAGCGCGAAGCAATAAAGTAGTGACCTAAGCCGGATTGCTCCCACACGCGCACTAAGCCTGCTCTCGCCTTACCCGTTGCGACAGCAAGTTGATATCCTGCTGTTGATAATGATTCGAGTAGTTGGGGGGCTTGGTTAAAAATCGGCGTCGGCGTGGTATCAAGGTGCAAATACTGCGTCTTAAACTCAGCGCGCATCTTAATATAGCAATCATCAGTGCCAACAAGCGCTTGAGTCGCCCCCGCTTGTGCTGCGCTGCTTGCAGATCCGTTACGCGGCGGCACTGAAGTCAAACCTTCGGGAAATAACACCTGTAACGCCTGCGTCATCGACAAGCCAATCACATTGCGAATATCCGCCTCAGCAGGCACTGGTAGCGCCAGCGCCCTAGCCATATTCTCAATACAAACAATGATTTTACCGATGGAATCCATTAACGTGCCATCCCAATCAAAAATCACTAAATCATATTTTCGTTGGCTTGAATGACTCACTGACACTTTCATGCTCTCAGGTTATCCGTAGGTAATAGGCGCAGACACAAACACTAAGCCACTAAGCCACTAAGCCACTAAGCCACTAAGCCACTAAGCACGCTTTAACTTGCCTAGCAGTTGCTGCAAATTATCATCGAGCGGCGCAGAGACTCGCATCACCTCATCGTTTTCAGGATGAATAAACATTAATTCTGCCGCATGTAAAAACAGCCGGGTCAGACCGAGTGCACGCATACTGTCATCAAACGCCTGCTCGCTGTATTTCTCATCACAGGCGATAGGATGCCCCATATATTGGCAATGCACACGAATCTGATGAGTACGTCCAGTCACAGGGCTCGCCTGCACCAGAGTACAACCTTGATAACGTTGTACAATTTTAAAGCGCGTTTCCGAGGGTTTGCCTTCGGCATTGACTCGAACGATACGCTCGCCCGACTTAAGCGTTAATTTTAATAGCGGCTGTTTAACCACTTTATCCTGCGCCGACCACTCACCTTTGACTAAGGCCAAGTAATCCTTCTGCATCTTTTTATAACGCAACTGATCGTGCATATGTTTAAGGGCACTGCGTTTTTTGGCCACCAACAACACACCCGAGGTGTCTTTATCGAGACGATGAACCAGCTCTAAAAACTTTTGTTGCGGACGTAAGGAGCGTAGCGCCTCAATCACACCATAATCGACACCACTGCCACCATGTACCGCAATGCCAGCAGGTTTATTCAATACAATCAGATGATTGTCTTCATGCAAAATACGGTCTTCAAGCTGCGAGACTCTGCTCAAGTTTGCAGAAGGCGCGGTGCGATTATCCTGCTCAGCCATTCTGACCGGCGGCACACGGACCACATCACCTATTTGCAATTTGTACTCAGGCTTAATGCGTTTTTTATTCACCCGTACTTCACCCTTGCGGACGATACGGTAAATCATGCTCTTAGGGACGCCCTTTAGCACTGTGATTAAAAAATTGTCGATTCGTTGGTCGAGGTGGTCTTCGTCAATCGTGATCAACTGCACCTGTAGCTGTGGAGATTCTGTATTCATGATGTGCCATCTGCTTAAAACGGCGGCCATTGTACAACACTTAAGAAGAATTGTGCCTTTCCATTGCTGAATTTTTTGATTATTGCTATATTTCACCAGCGATTAGGGATAAGCCGTGAATAAAGTGTTCACAAGGTCCCAGTCCCAAGTGAAAAGCTTTATAGATTAAAAAAGATTTTCTTGATAGCAACTCATTGATTTGCAAATCGTATACTGAGTAAAAATACCACAAATGCGTTTTTTACGATTAAATCGAGAATCTAACCTTACTTTGACTAGGTTTATCTAAAGTTTTTCTCACCGATTTCGAAATATATTTTAACTTGTCGTCAGACAAACCGATTCGACTTGGGCATTACCGGAACGAAATTAAAGAATTTATGGGGTTGGTTGATGTTTTACAACGAATTCCTTGTTTTTGTAATCATTAAAAAATAAGCCATAAATAGGATGCGACACGCAGCGACTGCGTCTAACAGTAATGCGCACCTTGCCTAGCCACCAGCCGTGAGGCTTCGTTGACCTACTGCTAGGCCCGTAATGCAGCGAAACGCGATTGTTTGATGACCTCCATTTAAAGAAGAATGACGTCATCATGAAACGTATGTTAATCAATGCAACTCAATCAGAAGAGTTGCGTGTTGCCCTGGTTGACGGGCAACAACTGTACGATCTGGATATTGAAAGTCCTGGTCACGAGCAAAAAAAATCCAACATTTACAAGGGTAAAATCACCCGCGTAGAACCCTCTTTAGAAGCCGCTTTCGTTGACTATGGTGCCGAGCGCCACGGCTTTTTACCACTAAAAGAAATCGCCAGAGAATACTTCCCTAAAGGTTATTCTTTCCAAGGTCGCCCAAACATCAAAGAAGTGGTCAGTGAAGGACAAGAAGTTATTGTTCAAATTGACAAAGAAGAGCGCGGCAACAAAGGTGCTGCACTGACGACCTTTATCAGCTTAGCGGGTTCTTACTTAGTCCTGATGCCAAACAACCCTCGTGCTGGCGGTATTTCTCGCCGTATCGAAGGTGATGAGCGCACCGAATTAAAAGAAGCCATGGCCGATTTAGAAGTACCAGCGGGTATGGGACTTATCGTGCGTACTGCGGGTGTTGGCAAAGAATCGACTGAACTGAAGTGGGACTTAAAAGTTCTACAACACCACTGGGCTGCCATTACCGAAGCCGCACAAAGCAAAGCCGCTCCTTTCTTAATTCATCAAGAAAGTAACGTGATTGTACGTGCAATTCGTGATTATCTGCGCCGTGATGTGGGCGAGATCCTCATCGACCACCCTCGCATTTTTGAAGAAGCCAAACAACATATCGCACTGGTGCGCCCTGATTTCGTCGAACGCGTAAAACTCTACGAAGCCGAAGTGCCATTGTTCACTCACTTCCAAATCGAGTCGCAAATCGAGTCGGCGTTCCAACGTGAAGTGCGCCTGCCATCGGGGGGTTCGATTGTTATCGACCCAACTGAAGCATTAACCTCAATCGATATCAACTCTGCCCGTGCAACTAAGGGCGGCGATATTGAAGAAACCGCATTAAATACCAACCTTGAAGCCGCCGATGAGATTGCCCGTCAATTACGTCTGCGTGACTTAGGTGGTCTGGTCGTGATCGACTTTATCGATATGACGCCAGTGCGCCATCAACGTGAAGTAGAAAACCGCCTGCGTGATGCCGTACATCACGACCGTGCCCGCGTACAATTAGGCCGCATTTCTCGCTTCGGTCTGATGGAAATGTCGCGTCAACGTCTGCGTCCATCCTTAGAAGAATCAGCTGCACATATCTGCCCTCGCTGTCATGGCCAAGGCACGATTCGTAGTACCGAATCTTTAGCGCTGTCGATTCTGCGTTTGATGGAAGAAGAAGCCATCAAGGAAAACACCTCACAAATCGAAGCCATCGTGCCTGTCGATGTGGCGGCCTTCCTGCTGAACGAAAAACGCAAAGCGATTCGTATCACTGAGCAACGCCATGATGTAGAAGTCTATGTGATCCCAGATCCACATATGATGACTCCTGATTATCGCGTTATTCGTCACCGCACTGACGATGAAATCGATGAATCCAGCTACAAGCGCATCGAACAGCCAGAAGCCAAGTTATACGAACCCCGTAAACTGGAACGCACTGCGGCGCCAGCACCAGCCCTAAAAGGCTTCACCGCACCGCAGAAAGTCGAACAAGCCGCTGCACCTGTTGCCAACAAAGTGGAAGCAGCTGAGCCAGGTTTCTTCAGCAAACTGTTCAGTGCCATTGGCGCCTTCTTCAGCTCAAGCGATAAGCCTGCGGCAGAAAAGACCACAGAAACCAAAAAGTCTGACAGCCAAACGGCCAATGCGAACCGTCGTAATCGTCGTAATGACACTCGCCGCACTCGCAATAACCAAGATACTGACAAAGCGAAAGAAGGCACCCGCGAGCCACGCACTCGCAATGCCAAGAAGTCAGCTGATGCACCTCAGGCTCAAGAGCGTCCAGCTCGTGAAAAAGACGAGAATGCAAAGCGTACTAAGCCAGAGCCTAAGAGCCGTAATCAAGCACCAAAAGAAGTGGTAGCCGAGTCTCAAGACGACACACCAAAGCAAGAAGTGGCCCGTGAGCGTCGTCAGCGCCGTAACATGCGTCGTAAAGTACGCATCGATAACGCCAATGAAACGACCGAAGCGCCAATTCAAGAAGAAGTGGTATTAGCCGAAGTGGCTGCCGTTAATGCAACCAATACTGACGTTGCAACTGAGCCACAAGCTGAGACGAAAGCACCGCGCTCACGTCGCCAGCCACGCAAAGAAGCCGCTGTTGCCAATGAGTCAGCAGAAGCGACTGACGCAGTGAGCCAAATGGAAGCAAACGCTGAAGTTAGCGCTGAAAAGCCAGTGGTTGAAAACCATGCTGAGGCCCCAGCTGACGTAATCGAAGTGAAAACCGAAGCCGAGACCGATGCTGATAACGCAGAAGTCAGTGCCGATGCGGATGATAAAGCGAAACGCGAATCTCGCGATGGACAACGTCGTAGTCGCCGTAGCCCACGTCATTTAAGAGCGGCCGGTCAACGTCGTCGCCGTGATGAAGATGAGCAAGGCGTCTCTGCACCTGCGCAATTCGTACCAAACGATGCACTCGGTGATGCTCAAGACTACCCTGCGCCAACCGCTCAAACTGCAGAAGCAGCTGAGACCACAGAAGCAAAAGCAACTGAAGTTGCCGCTGAACCGACTGTCACTTCTCCTGCAGCTGTAGTAGAAACGGCAGATGTCAGTGTGGTTGCTGAAACCAATAAAGCTGTTGAGACTGAAGTTGTTGAGTCAGTAGCTACCGAGCAAGTGGCCAAGCTTAAAGCTGAAGTTGCAGTAACAGAAGCGCCTGCTGACACTGCGGTAAATAACAAGCCAGAGACGAGCGTTAAGGCTGAAGACGTTGCTGTTGAGCCAGCTAAAGCGGTAGAAACGGTTACAGAAGCCATTGTGACCCCAGCTGAAACTCCAGTTGCTCAAGCGAAAACAGAAACTGTCGCAGTTGAAGCTGTCGCGCCCGAAGTGGAAAAAGCCGAAGTGAAAGATGCCGTGAAGTCTGTGGCCTCGGCTCCAATGGCAAAACCTGCACCTATCGTTAAACCTCAGGCGAAACCCGTTGTGGCTCAAGCTGTCGCAGCTCCTGCAGCTGAAACCGTGGTGAGCAAGCCCAAAGCGGCGAGCCGTTTTGGTTCAATGGTGTCATCTGAAATGACCAAGCCAACGGTAGAAGTTAGAGCTCAGGTTGAAGTGCCGAAAGGCCGCGAGTATGACAATGTCGCCTCCGCCGAAGCCGCTGCGCCTAAACTGAAACACAGCAACAGCGCCGAATCGGATATGGCTCGTCCATAATCCTCAAGCTGTTGTGAAAAAAGCCATGCACTCGCATGGCTTTTTTATTTTCAGCAAATTAAGCCATATTTAAGGTTTAGCTGAATCGGCTTTTTTGTTAGTATTCGCGGCTATTTTGCCAACACAAATAATTAACAGAGGTTTCATGTTCGATCTCTTTCGCCACAAAACATCTAGTCACAAAGCCGATATTCTCTCGGGACTGACGGTCGCCTTAGCGCTGATCCCTGAGGCCGTAGCCTTCGCCTTCGTCGCCAACGTCGAACCTATGGTCGGACTCTATGCAGCCTTTATTATGGGATTAGTTACCGCATTAATTGGCGGACGCCCAGGCATGATTTCTGGCGCGACGGGTGCAATGGCCGTGGTGATGGTGTCCCTCGTGGTTGAACATGGTGTGCAATACTTGTTTGCTGCTGTGGTGCTGGCGGGGTTAATCCAAATCAGCGCAGGGATATTTAAACTGGGTAAGTTTATTCGGATTGTCCCCTATCCTGTGATGATAGGTTTTGTGAACGGCCTCGCCATTGTGATTTTCTTGGCTCAGCTCGGGCAATTTAAAGTCAAAAATGCCGCTGGGGAATTAGTCTGGCTACCGCAAGAGCCTTTGGTGCTGATGTTAGGGTTAGTCGCACTGACCATGGCAATTATTTACTTTCTTCCCAAACTGACTACAGCGGTCCCCTCATCGTTAGTTGCGATTTTAAGCGTGACTGCCATTGTGGTCGGTTTTGACTTAGACACCCGAAATGTGTTGGATTTTCTTAAAACCATGAGTGGCGATGAACAAGCGACCATCGCAGGTTCACTCCCAAGCTTTACGATCCCACAGGTGCCGTTTAACCTTGAGACACTCTATATTATCCTGCCCTATTCCTTTATTTTAGCCGCCGTCGGATTAATCGAATCCCTGTTAACCTTAACGGTTATCGATGAGATGACCAATACCCGCGGACGTAGCAATAAAGAATGTATAGGCCAAGGCGTGGGCAACATCACCAGCGGCTTTTTTGGAGCCATGGGCGGCTGCGCTATGATTGGTCAATCGATGATTAACATTAACTCGGGTGGACGTGGCAGATTATCCGGAATTACCGCGGCTATAGGTTTACTGACCTTTATCCTGTTTGGCGCCTCTTTTATCGAGATCATTCCGCTTGCCGCTCTGGTTGGCGTGATGTTTATCGTGGTGCTAGGCACATTCGAATGGGCAAGCTTTAAGTTTATGGGCAAAGTGCCGAAACATGATGCCTTTGTCATTGTGCTCGTGACCACTGTGACCGTCTTTACCGATCTCGCCTTTGCCGTCTTTGTCGGTGTCGTGGTGTCAGCGCTTGTGTTTGCATGGCAACATGCCAAGCACATCAGCGTAAAAGTAACCTCAAATAGCCTTGGCTGGAAAGTCTATGAGCTGAACGGCCCACTCTTTTTTGGCTCAGTGGCCAGCTTCCTCGAACTCTTCGATGCCTCGCAGGATCCCCAAGATGTTATCATCGACTTTAAACATTCACGTGTAGCCGATCACTCGGCGCTAGAAGCCATAGATACGCTTGCTGAACGTTATGTCACACTGGGGAAAAAGCTGCATTTGGTGCATTTAAGTGCCGACTGCAAGGCCTTACTTCACAAAGCGGGCGATCTGGTTGAAGTGAATTTGCTAGACGATCCCCACTATAAAGTCGCGGACGATAAGCTAGATTCTTAAAAAGCACCTAATAAAGCTGCATAACCCACGGTCTGAAGGATAACTTCACAAAAGATCGTGGGTTTATTTTTATATTGAAAACAAGACTTGATGTGTATAAACACCTGATGACTTAACATCACACCCAAACTTAGGTTTGTTCAATAGGAGCAAACAATTGAGAAAACGAGTTATGAGCTGTGAGCTGTGAGCTGTGAGCTGTGAGCTGTGAGCTGTGAGCTGTGAGCTGTGAGCTGTGAGCAAGAAAACTATCGAATCAACACGCGGGGACGTAAAGCAATAACGCAGAAAACTTAAACGCGGCACAAATAAAAAGAGCCATGGTATAAACCACAGCTCTTAAATCCATTGCTATCAGCGCTAGGCTAACAGCACTGAAAATTAACCGATTACGGTTACGTTTTCAGCTTGAGGACCTTTTTGACCTTGAGTCACAGTGAAAGACACTTTCTGACCTTCGTCAAGAGTTTTGAAACCGTCAGAGTTGATCGCACGGAAGTGTACGAATACGTCTGGACCAGATTCTTGCTCAATGAAGCCGAAACCTTTGTCAGAGTTGAACCACTTAACAACACCAGTAACTTGAGACATGATATAAATCCTGTAAATAAAAAATTAAAGCCTTAACGGCGGTGGAGCTGGAAAATGCCGGTATTACTTATGTTTACAGGACGAACTGGTCGTATTGAACACATAAATATAAGCCCAACCTTCAAGCTAGTAAAACTATAAACCATTCTAAAGATAAGTCAACATACTGCGACACTTTGAAAAATTTATTTAAACCAAGCCAATCTCAGGTTTTGCTACCGGCTCGCAGAACAGCATGTTCTTACGGCGTAAGCATCGACAGTTAAGCATTTTAAATAATTTATTTCAATAGCTTAAAATCAACCTCTAGACTGAAATGCGATGTACTTCAATCTGAAAGTCTAATTCGCAGCTTAATCCGCTCTGTGCAAATAGGTGCTTTTGCTCGGCCGTAAACTTCCAAGCGTAGGGCGTCATTTCCAGAAAATGGCTAATATCTTGGCTGTTATTTAGCTCAAGTTGTGACCTAAGCCGCTCTTGGTGTAAACATTCGAACCCCTCAATCTTGGCATCGGACGTTGGATGCAATCTCGGTTCGGCATAAATTTGCTGTTTTAGCGCAAAATGATGTAAAGGTCCTGGCGATACTGTGATCAAAATGCCATTTGGCGCCATGACCCGCTGTAACTCTTCCAGCTTCGATGGCGCATAAATACGAATCGCTAAATCGATACTCTTTGATGGGATCGGCATTTCGTAGGCGCTCGCCACACAAAAGCTGAGATTCGGGTACCGTTTAGCCGCATATTTTATCGCCGATTTGGAGATGTCCACGCCCTGTAACTGGCACGGATGCTCGGCAACAAGCGCATTGTATAAACGATGGCTGTAATACCCCTCACCACAACCGATATCGAGGATCTGCTGCGCCTCGTTGGCATACTCAAGTGCCAACGCATTCACTCTGTCACTTAAACTTTGATAGTAACCCGCATTTAAAAACTCCCTGCGAGCCAACATCATCTGTTGATTGTCACCGGGATCTTTGGAATTTTTCTTCTGTACGGGAAGCAGATTCACATAGCCTTCTTTGGCCATGTCGAACTTGTGTGCCTGCGGGCATCCCCAAGTTCGTTCAGTCAAGGTGAGCGGTAAGGCACACAAAGGACATATATATTGCATTGGTTAACTCTATAAATGATTGGAATGTCTGGCTTATGCCTCATCTTCCATGAGTCGCTCCACCATTTGCAGTAATTCTGGGGAGGCGAGCAGCTCAAAACACTCGAGCTTCCTTAAGGCTTTATCGATATTCACACCGTCATTGGCCGCACGGCTGAAGTTAGGTCGTTCGAACATATGAGTATAAGTGCGAAATAACCATTGACGCTTTTGTTGCAGCAAGGGGTCAAGTCGCACCGCTTCTTCGGCTAACCCCGTATGACAATGCCCCAAGTCTCCGCGCAAAAACGCTTGTAGCTCGAGCCGCACTTGTTCTATTTCAGTCAAGCATACGGCCAAGGATTCAGCGGTAGCATTATAGTCATATTCCCGCGCTAATATCGCTTTTGCCATCATCAACACTTTGGGCTCATGCAAACCTCGGCCATCTGACTCGAGTGCGACGAGCTCAAATTTAGATGCTGTTTGCAGTGACACACTGATCCCAGCCTGTGCATCGATCTTAATGGCAATGCCTGCCCGCAGTTCCTGCGCGCAAAATTTAGGTGCAGTGCCTAGACGATGGTAAAGCCGAACTCCTTGCCCTAAAGATCTTGACGTCGATGCGGCAAAACTTGTCGCTTCCACTATCGCGGCATTGAGTTTAAGTCCTAAGATGGGTTGAAAACGGACAGCAATCTGTGGCTGCGGTGTTTCAGACACCACAATCAACTCAAGCAATGGTGCCCCCATCGCCTCAAGCACAATAAAATCGCTGATATTGCCGGGCAAGGTTAAGGTCAGCGTCGAGCTCTGCCCGACGTCGAGTACCATAGGTTCATTAAGATATTGATGATGCATAAGACTCATTCCCTGTTCGAAGGGGAATTGTAACTGCCAACCGAGGTAAAGATCACCTCTTAAGCGCTTATCTTTTCAATATAATTTCTCAATCTCGGTTTTTGCTAATGAATATTGCGGTGAGTTTAAGTGTTAAGATGCTATCATTCGACAAAACCGTCATTTGATTGAAATTATGTATACAGCATCTCAGCCAAGTATTTTTTGGCACGATTATGAAACCTTCGGAGCCAATCCCGCTAAGGATAGACCGACCCAATTTGCCGGGATCCGTACAGACTTAGATCTCAATATCATCAGTGAACCCGAGACTTTTTACTGTAAACAATCAACGGATTATCTCCCCTCGCCCGAAGCCATTTTAATCACAGGGATCACACCACAATTAGCCAACTTAAAGGGGTTGCCTGAAACCGAGTTTATGGGGCGCATTCATGCACTCTTTAGCCAACCGAATACCTGTGTCGCAGGCTATAACTCCTTACGCTTTGACGATGAAGTCACCCGTTATGGATTCTACCGTAACTTTATCGATCCCTATGCTCGCGAATGGCAAAATGGCAATACACGTTGGGATATCATCGACTTAGTCAGAGCTTGCTATGCGTTTAGGCCAGACGGGATCCATTGGCCATTAAAAGAAGATGGCTCACCCAGTTTTAAGTTAGAGCACTTGACGCAAGCCAATGGTTTAAGCCATGAAAAAGCCCACGATGCCATGTCCGATGTGTACGCCACCATCGCCATGGCCAAACTAATTAAAGAAAAGCAACCCAAGTTATATCAATACTATTTTGAGCTGCGCCGTAAACAGGCCGTGAGTGCACAAATAGATGTATTGAATATGCAACCGCTTGCCCATGTGAGTTCCAAAATCAGTGCGCTGCAGGGTTGTACGACGCTGATTGCCCCAGTAGCACACCATCCAAGCAACAAAAACGCCATTATTTGCGTTAACTTAGCGATGGATTTAAGCCCGCTGTTTGAGCTGGATGTCGAGCAAATAAAAACTCGCATGTATACACCAAGAGCCGAACTTGCCGCGGATGAGTTACCTATCCCAGTCAAACAAGTTCACCTTAACAAATGTCCTTTTATTACCTCGGCCAAGATTTTGGATGATGCCCAGGCTGAAAGACTCAATATCGATAAAGCCTTTGCCAGAGAGCAATACAAGCGTTTAAAGGCTCACCCTGAATTGCGGGAAAAACTCGCGCAACTCTTTGAGCATGAAGGCGAAGTGACAACCACAGATCCCGATTTGATGCTGTATTCCGGTGGTTTTTTCAGCCCCGCCGATAAAGCCAAGATGGAGATCATTCGCCATACCTTGCCACAAAATCTAGCGGCGCTGGATCTGCAGTTTGACGATGGACGTATCCCCGAGATGCTGTTTCGCTATCGGGCACGTAACTACCCAGAGCTGCTAAATGATCAAGAAGCCCAGCGTTGGCGCACCTTCTGCCAGCAACGTTTGAGCGATCAGGATTATTTACTGAAGCTTGAAAATCTGCTGCAAGATACCGAAGGTGACGAACATAAACAGAAGTTACTCGCGGCCCTGTGTCACTATTTACGCGGGCTCTAAAGCGACGCGAACGCTACAACACCGATAGTGAATTGCTAAGCAGAGAGTTCTATCAAATAAGACAGTTATTTAACGCCAGACAGTGATAACTACTTTCAGATGTAACCTATCTGGCGTTAAATTGAGGTGTAAACGCGAACTAACTCGCATTTATACCGTAACAAAATTACTAGAATGTTCTTCCATGAACTTAACAAACAAGGAGTCGGGAAATGCAAGATAGATTTATCAGAAGCATAACCCAGCTGCCAACACCATTGGCTGACGCATTAATTCCCCTATTACATCAAAACTTTGCGGGACATATTGATGCACAGCAACTGGCAGAGTTAGTCCAAAGCAGCAAAATGACCGAAGCCGAAGTGTTACTGGCACTGCTGCCTATTGCCGCCGCCTTAGCAAAACCGCCGATCAGCGAGTTTTATGTGGGAGCGATTGCCAAAGGCAAAAGTGGCGACATCTATATGGGCGCCAACCTAGAACTGCCCGGCGAGGCCCTGTTTCACTCAGTGCATGCGGAGCAAAGCGCCATCAGCCACGCATGGTTAAGTGGTGAGAGCCAAATTGTCGACATGATAGTCAATGCCAGCCCCTGTGGTCATTGCCGTCAGTTTATGAACGAACTCGTCGAGGGTGGCCAAATTAAGATCCATCTGCCATCGCAAGACAGCCATTTACTGTCCTATTACTTACCCTACGCATTTGGGCCAAAGGACTTAAATGTACAGTCGCCCTTGCTGGTCAAGCATGAAACCGAATTTGCCCTCGATAGCAGCGATCCTATGGTGATTGAGGCGTTAGATCATGCGGGGTTAAGCTATGCACCTTATACCCAAAGTTACGCGGCCGTCGTATTAGAAACGGCAGATGGTGCAACCTATTGTGGTCGCTACGCTGAAAACGCGGCGTTTAACCCTTCTATGCTGCCAATGCAGATGGCCTTATCGAATCTGACTCGACATAACCGTGATTTTGGCGAGATCCGCCGTGCGGTGTTGGTCGAATCATCACAGGGGAAAATCAGTTTAGTGGGCGCAACCATGGATGCTTTACATGCCGTTGCGGCCATCGAACTTGAGCACATTGTGGTCGACCCTGTCTAACGCGAGTCTAGCGGCGCTTTAGCTTTATACACGTGTATTTGCTGGGCGCCGTTTTTCTAGCTGTTACAATAAGATACCCTTAATTTACCGCCTACAACTTAAGGATTTGCGCTTCGTTTGGCCTCGAACAACGCCTTTCGCTCAGCCATTCTCAAGTAACAATCATCGCGCTGCGCCTGTGTCATGGTGCGCCACGCTAAGATCTCATCCAAATGCCTAAAGCAGCCCATGCAGATATCCTGCTGATCGAGGCAGCAATTTCGTACGCAGGGATGTTCGAGGTGATTACTCTGACCAGACCGCATATTCGTTGCCCGCAGGCTCGATAAAGTGGAAACGCCGTCCACCGGGAAAGCTGAAAATCGCCGTACTGATTACACCGCCCGCCGCCTTCACCGCCGCTTGAGTCTGTTCTAAGTCCTTGCTGTACAACACGATGAGCGGGCAACCTTTTTCGAGGTTAAAATTCACCTCTGCTTGATAAAACCCTCCCGTGATCCCCGCATCAATAAAACAGCTGTACTGCGGGCCGTAATCTTCAAAGCGCCAACCAAATACCGTATTAAAAAAGGCCTTGGAGCCGCCAATATCTGTGGTGGGGATTTCTAAATAATTAATACTGTGATGGTCCATAACGTTCCCTGCTCATGATTAATCAAACTAAAAAAGGGAGCCAATGCTCCCTTTAGTATGCTGGCTATTGCCAGATTAACCTTGTACTAAGGCGGCGACAAGTCCGATGGCGCCACCAAATACCCCGCCCCACACGACCAACCAACCTAAATGTGTCTGGATCATCTCCTGCACGATTTGTTTAACCATTTGCGGCGTTAATTCATTCAGGCGTTGTTCAACGATATTGGCGATCTTCGTTTGCAGATCGGCCATCACACTCGGCTGTTCAATCTCTTGTTTCAATAAGTTGCGGAACTGTTCACTCTCGGACATTTCCACCAAAGAGGCTTTCATTTTCTCGATAAAGGGTTCCTTTAACGGCATTAACGCCTCTGTGCCGCCAAACATGGATAACATGCCACCGAAGGAAGATTGTGCCACAGTGTTAACTAAGGCATCGAAAGAAGGTGCTAAGTCGACTTTATCAATCACTGGCGCCAAATCGATTTGGCTAATACCCTCTTTTTCCGACAGAAAACGGTCAATATTCTCTGTGGTGAAGAACTGCTTCATCATAAGATGTGCAATCCCCGCTTTGAACTCTTCAAAACGCGATGGCACCACGCCAGAACCATATAAACCTGGGACCTTCTCAAACAGCATATACACCGCAAGCCAGTTAGTTATGGCGCCAGATAGGGCAAACAAACCCACATTAAACAGAATGGGTAAGCTCAATGTGTATCCCAAAATCACACAAATGGCCGCTAACACATTTGTCACTAAACTCTTATTCAATCTTACTCCCCTCTTAAGCTATCGATGCGATTGCAAATGGCGCTAGTTTAGCAAGCGAAGGGGATGCAGGTCTAATGCTGAAAAGAGTTGCGAAGCGTAGCCAAAGGCCAATAAAACATCGCGAAAAACCAGCTAACTCAAGCGGTACCGAACCGGCGTTACTTAGATAATGATGAGCGAAGCGAATGAGGTTATTTCATTAATTAACATTAACTTAGTTTAATGATTATTAGACAAAAATAATTGCACATTTCTCAAGGCGCTTAGGAATTATTGAAAAGCATCGTCTACACTCAAGGTGGCTATTACTTCACCCGTTTGCTCAATTACTCAAAACATAAGGGATGCGCTTATGGACTCTGCATTTAATACCGCTGGTGCCTTAGGTTGGCATGAACTCAGTACCCACGATTCCGAAGAAGCCATGCGCTTTTATGGCGAAGTGTTTGGTTGGCAGTTTAGAACGGTCAAAATGCCCCATGGTCAGTATCATCTCATTGAAAACCAAGGTGTAGGCATCGGTGGGATCACAGATAATCTTATCCCCGCATTGCCTTGCCATTGGACCGGTTATGTCACAGTCGCCGATGTCGATATAGTGGCAATTAATGCCAAAAAGCTTGGTGGTGACATTCTCTTTGGCCCAGAGGATATTCCCAAAGTAGGTCGTTTTTGTTGGATAAAAGATCCACAGGGTGCCATTATCGCGGCGATAAGTTATCTCTCGGTATAACAGAGTATTGGGTTCGAACGTCTTCTGATTATTGATATGGGGCGAAACTTGTCAGCCAAAGTTGAGCGGCACAAAAATGTTGCCCCTGTGAATCTCGGGTTATCACTTAATATCGCTTATCACATAAATGGGTTATCGCAAGGTAATGCTCAGATTTTATTGGGAAAAATCAAAACAAACCATGCACACTTAAGCATTATTCGCTAGAATAGCCGCATTAATTGATAGATTTCGCGCCAGCGTGCGTATTGGAGCCTTAATCTCACTATGTTGACTCAGCTATCACGGTTAAAACTCGCGTTCTTTAGCCGCCCACGATACCAACGAATTCTCGCCTATTTAGCGATAACCTACTTAAGTTACCTGATTATCCTTGGACTGGTACTTCCCAAGGCCGTAGTGTCTTTCGCCCCAGAGAAGCTTACCGAAGTCTTGGGCCGTCCTGTGACATTACAGGATCTGCGAATTAATCCTTTTACCTATAGAGTCAATATCGAACAGTTCGAAGTTAAAGAGAAAGACAATCAAGCCTTTGCGGGATTATCTCAACTTCAATTTGAAGTGAACTTCTGGCAATCCGTGTTTAATCAAGCCTTGGTGATTGACCATATCCAGCTGCAAGGTCCCTTCGCCAATGTCAGCCGTTTTCAATCTCAAGGGACAACTCAGTTCAATTTTGACGACATCCTGACTCGGCTTAATCAGGCGAAAACCCCGAATGAGCCAGAAACCACCACTGAAAATACCCGCCCACTGCGAGTAATATTAGGTGAATTCAGCTTAACGGCGGGTAAGGTCAAATTTGAGGATAACATCACCCATGCTTTGGTTGATTATCCCAATATCAATTTCAAACTCAGTCAGTTAGATACTGAGTATTTGATGACGGCCAAACCCACTAGTCCTGCAAATAGTCAACCGACTCAATCTCAGAATAAGCCTGCAACGGCTGCGCCTACGGCTCAGGCCAACACGGCATCAAATCCTCCGAGCATCCTGCACAACCAATTTGTCGCCCAGCTACAGGATGCCCATGCGGGTGAAGTCAGCCTTGCCGGACAATTCCAGCTTTTCCCCTTTAAACTTGTCGGGGATGTACAGCTCGCAAAACTGCAACTCGCCCCCTTCTGGCCATTTGTTGCTGAGCGATTCAAGGTAAAACTGGCAGCGGGTGAACTCAGTATCAACAGTCATTACCAAGTTGAGTTGCCAGCGGATGGAAACGTACAACTCACGGCCGATCGCGGCCAAGTGATTGTAGAGAAAGTTGATTTACTCAACGGTGACCAGTCCGTTATCGCCTTACCCTTGCTGGCGATTGATGGAATTAACCTCAACCTTGCCAAGCAGCTCGTCGACATTAAGCAAATCCACAGTGAAGGTTTAAGCCTTAAAGCCAAGCTGGACGAACAAGGCATCGATTTAGCGCAGCTGTTAATGCCAAAATCTATGGCTGCCAGCCCAGATACCGCAACGCCGAACTCGCCTGCTGAATCGCAAACAGCAGAAGCGCCAGCAGAAACGAACACGTCAGCCGCATCGCCTTCCCAAACGATCTCGGAAAAGAGCGCCACTGAACAGCAAGATGCTTGGTTAGTGACTCTGGGCGGGCTGAGTATCGAAAACTACGATATTCACCTTGAGGAACATAAACTCACCCAAACCCCACAGCAATGGCGTGTTTATCCCCTTAATTTTGCAACACAAGCCATTGTGAGTGATTTAAAGGCACCCATCGACTACGAACTTTCCTTTGGTCTGAATGACAAAGGGCGCTTCCTCTCCCAAGGGCAGGTCGATGTGCCAGGCGAAGCCATTAGTGCAAACCTGAAAGTCGAGCAGCTCGCCTTAGCCCAATTCCAACCCTACCTTGCGCCCTATGTGAATATGCAGCTCAGCAGCGGCCTATTCAGCAGTGAGGGTAAGCTAAACGCCGATGGCAAAGGTAAGGCGATTTATCAAGGCAGTGTTGAGCTGGATGAGCTGAGTATCCTCGACAACATTCGCAAAGCGCCCTTGGTTAAATGGCAAAAAATGCATATTAATCAGCTCGATTTTGACCAACAGCTGAATAAAATTAATATCGATCATTTAAGCTTTGATCAGCCCTACGCTAAAGTGGTTATCGCTAAGGATCGCACGACCAATATCAGTAATCTGATAGTTGAAACGCCTGCGACCGACGCAGCTAAGACTACTGCGTCAACGGCAAAGACAGTGGCTAAGCCGCAGAGCAGCCCCGATGCAACGGCGAAGCAGCCCGAGTTAAGCTTAGATATTCAGAAAATCAGCTTTAACCAAGGCTCGGCGTTTTTCGCCGATAACTCCCTCACGCCTAACTTTGCCTCAGGCATTGAGCAGCTTGAAGGCAATATCAGTCACTTATCCTCTAAACCCGGCACTAAGGCATCGGTCGATATTAAGGGTAAAATTGACCGTTATGCGCCAGTGACCCTAAAAGGGGATATTAACCCACTGCTGGATAAGCCTTATCTTGACTTAGACCTAGTGTTTAAGAGTGTCGAGCTAACCTCAGTGAATCCTTATTCAGGCACCTATGCAGGCTATTACATCGATAAAGGGCAATTATCCTTAGCACTTAACTACAAACTGGAGCAAAACCAACTCAAGGGCAGCAACCACCTAGTGATTGATCAGCTCAAACTGGGTAAACGCAGCAACAGTGACTTAGCCACCAGTTTACCGGTGACATTAGCGATTGCCCTGTTGCAGGACCGCCACGGCGTGATTGACCTTGGTATGGAAGTCTCCGGCGACTTAGACTCACCCAGCTTTAGTGTCGGCGGTATTATCATGACGGCCATCACCAATGTGATCACTAAGGCCGTAACTGCGCCCTTCTCTTTCCTTGCGGGTCTGGTGGGCTCCGATGAAACCTTGGATAAAATCCCCTTCAATCCAGGGCAATTTGTACTCAGTCCACATGAGCAGGAAAGCTTAGATAAACTCGCTAAAGGCTTAGACGATCGCCCAATGCTCAAGTTGAGCCTCGAGGGTAGCGTGGATGCCGTCAAGGATAGCCAAGCGATTGCCGAGCGTATGATGAAGCGTAAGCTGGCCACACTAGCCAATCTGCCACTGACAGAATTACCCGCGGATCTCAGTCCGAGCCAATTCCCAACCGAAGGTCCACTGGCCGATGCTCTGGTCAAACTGTACGAGCAGGAAGTCAAAACCAATCCGGATGATGTGAAAGACACTATTATTGCCGAGACCAAAGATGCACCACTCAGCAAAGAGGAACTCACCACCCGTTGGCACATCGCCCTGTATAACCTCACAGAAAAAGCGCAAAACGTCAGCCAAGGTATGCTTGGTGATTTAGCCCAAGAGAGGGCGAAGTCGGTGAAGGCCTATCTTGTCGACAGTAAAGGGATCGCGCCAGAGCGGATTTTCCTACTCGAGAGCCGCGTGACCTTGAACCAAGATGCGGCGCAGGTGAATATGAGCATCGACGCGAACTAATACTCACCAATATCAAAACATGAATAATAAAACGCCCAGTGCCCACTGGGCGTTTTTATACCGCAAGTCGACAAACAGCCTCACTCTCAATTGCTTGGCCTCACGCATCCCTTAGGTTACACTCTGCGGCTTTGTGCGAGCGGAATCACATTTCGCCAAGTCTTTTCGACAACGAAATGTCCTTTTGCACCACCCATACTGCGGCGCGCTAACACACTTTATTCGAGGTAATTATGTTTATTATTCGCTGGATTTTAGGTCGGATCATTTTGTTACTGAACTTTGTGTTCACTCCAAAGAAGCGCAAGCGCCCACAGGCAGAACAACAACGGATTGACGCCCAGACCCAAGCACTGGCCTTATATCAGTACAATGCCTGCCCTTTCTGCGTAAAAGTGCGCCGCGCCATGCGTCGTCAAGGACTGAATATTCAAACGGTTGATGCAAAACAATCCCCGCACAAAGATGAGCTCATCGCAAAGGGTGGTAAACAACAGGTTCCTTGTTTACGCATCGAAGAAAATGGTCAAGTGCAATGGCTGTATGAATCGAAAGAAATTATTAATTACTTAGATCAACGCTTTGCCTAAGTGAAATGCGCGCCTTATGGCGCGCTTTTTATTTTCCTCTTGCTTTACAGGCACCACGTTTATTTACGCCAAAGATATTCGCGATCGGAATAGTCAAACAACCACTGGGGTTGGTATACCACCAAAAGCGTCACCGCCATGCCATTGAGCAGCGCTTCGGGGAACGCTAATAGCGGGATTAACATCAGATAGTTATCAATCAACACGCCCCAGTCATAATCCATTGACCACCACAGCCAGAATGCCCAACTGAATTGATGAAAAACCGTCGACAAGCCAGCATTAATAAAAGCGCCGACAAAAATAAAAACAAAAATATGCTTAGGAAACAAATGATAACTACGGCTGTAGAGAATAAAGGCGCAGAACAGCGGAATCGCAATCGCAAACAGGCTAAAGGCACCAAACTCGGCAGGCTGCTTTAACACAAAGACACTGAAAAAAGCGCTCGGTAGCAGCAAGGCAACCGTGGCTAAACGCCAACCAAACATCAGTAGGCAAGTGACTATGCCTAAAAAGTGTAAATGCAATCCCACTTGAATACTGGCATTGAGCAACCATAGGGTATTCACCGCAATCAAGGTCAGTAACAGTCGCCATTGTAGGCCTTTGTCCTTCAGTACCTGTTGTAACTCTTCCTTGGGCCAGATGGCATAAATCCACAGTCCCAGCAGCAACAAACTCAGGCACTGCAATGGGCTGATATCCCATTCGATTTGTGCAAAACGATTCGCCCAAAAGTCCAACATGAGTAAGGCTCCCTCGGTACAGCGCCATTCGGCGTGCTAAAGCGGTAAAGATAAGCGATATACGAGAGTGAGTATATCGCGAATAAAACCCATAATTGCATGATATTTCGCGGCATATTAAGGTATTCTTCGATAAGTGAATCACCTGAGAGTAATCCCTCATATGCCATTAAGATCGTTAAGTCTGACACTGCTGAGCTGCTTTACCCTACTCGCCTGTAGCAGCGCCCCGATAGATCCCGCTGAATTTGCGGGTAAGTTTAAAGATAAGCTCACCACAGATATCCGCGCCGATGGCCTGAAACTCTTTACCTATCAAGCCGGTTTAGCCGAAGACAAATCGAAAAAGGATAATGCTGAGCGCCCCTTCCCCCACGAAGAACGCATGCGCCAAGTCGCCCAAGATCCTAGAGAGCAACGTCGTAGCCGCAAAGAGCAGGCCGACTCACTCGAGATTTGGGGCAAACAAGTCGAGCTGGGATTAGATAAAACCTTAGAAATGACAGGATATTGCCGCGAGGGTTATTTCGAGTTGAGTCGAAATATTGAATCGGGACGTGGCGAAATTCGCGGAGAATGTAAAGAAGGCGCCACCGAGGAAGACAAACAAAAATTCGTGCGTTTTTAAAACATTAAGAGGGCGAGATTATCGCCCTCTTAAGCTTGCCATTTATAGACTGAATGCATCTTAAGCCCCAAATGGCCTACCGATGATTCACAATGGCCCAGCAGATTAAACCGCTTCGTTTAAAGGAACGGCACGGTTTTCGAGTAACACAGGGATCCCATCCGTGATTGGATAGGCTAATTTGTCTGCCTTACAAATCAACTGCTGCGTTGTTTTATCGTATTCCAATTTTCCCTTACACACTGGGCAAGCGACTATGTCTAACAGTTTTTTATCAAACGCCATAGGATTTTCCTTGTTTAGCTGCAGCCACAGAGCGCACACGGCTCAGCAGCTGTTGATCAAATTGTGGCGATAGCTTGGCATCCACAGCCAAATACCACCAGTTTTCTTGTGCAAAATCGCGACATTTAACCGCATCTTTTTCTGTCATCATCAGCGGGCGAGATGCCGCAAGCTCGCATAACACGTGTTTATCGTAGGCTTGGTGATCATCAAAACCATGGGATAACGCGAGTTGAATACCTTGCTGCGTTAACGTCTCAAAAAAACGCGCCGGATGACCAATGCCCGCCATCGCCACCACGGGTTGCGTCGGGTCAAACACGGCCTCAGCCTTGGGATTTACCGGCAGCACAGCGCTAGGACTGAGCTGCATCTCATATTGATTCGCCTGCGCGGGCCCACCGTTGACCACCACAAAATCCACTTGATTTAGTCGCCAAGCACCTTCCCGTAGCGGCCCTGCGGGAAGCAAATGACGATTCCCTAAACCGCGTTTTCCATCAATCACCACCAGCTCAATGTCACGGCCGAGGGCGTAATGCTGCAAGCCATCGTCACAGATAATCACATCCACGGCAAACTGTGCCAGCAACGCCTTGGCGGTATCGACACGTTTTGCACCCACCACCATAGGCACGCCGGTGCGTGCCACTATCATGGCGGGCTCATCGCCCACAGCCGCCGCGCTGTCCGCCGCAGTAACAACTTTGACTCCTTGGATATCCGCGCCATAACCCCGGCTGATAACGCCAGGGTTAAACCCCTGTTGCCGTAGCAATTCAATCAAATAGATAACTGTAGGGGTTTTACCGCTGCCACCAACGGTAATGTTCCCCACCACAATAACGGGCACGGGGAATGGGGTTTGGGATTTGAGTCCCAAGCGAAACAGGCTGCGTCGAATGGCAGTTATCAAGGCAAATAGCACTGAAAACGGCAGTAAGAGCCACCGCAATGGGTGATCCTCGTACCAAATTTTATTCACCAGCGCCTGCATTTAGCTACCAAACTGCATTTGGTATAACTTGGCATACATGCCGCCAAGTTCCAGCAGGGATTTGTGGGTACCGCGCTCGACGATACGGCCTTGATCGACCACTAAAATTTGATCGGCACTTTCAATGGTCGATAAACGGTGGGCAATCACAACCGAGGTACGGTTTTGACGTAGATTATCGAGTCCCTGTTGAATCGCCTTTTCAGATTCGGTATCGAGTGCCGAGGTGGCTTCATCGAGGATCAGCACTGGCGCATCACGCAACATAGCGCGGGCAATCGCGATACGTTGTCTCTGGCCGCCCGATAATAACACGCCGTTTTCACCCACTTGGGTGTCTAAACCTTCGGGCAATTGCTCGATAAATTCCATCGCATGGGCCAAGGTCGCCGCCTGAATAATCTGCTCGCGGGTCGCTTCACCGGGATAGGCATAGGCGATGTTATTGGCAATGGTATCGTTAAATAGTGTCACTTGCTGCGACACTAGTGCCACTTGATTACGCAATGATTTCAATGAGTAATCATAGATGCTCACATCATCGAGCAGAATGTCACCAGATTCCAAGCCAGTATAAAAACGCGTTACCAGACTGGCGATAGTGGATTTACCCGAGCCAGAACGTCCGACTAAGGCCAAGGTTTGCCCTTGGGTGACCTCGAAGTCGATTTTATCTAAGGCGCGGCGCTCCTGCCCATCGTAGCTGAAAGAAACATGGTCAAATCGTAAGTTGCCCTTAGCACGCTTGACGGTATAAGTCCCGGTATCGGATTCAGGCAAAGTGTCTAACAATTCAAAGACCGTGGTACAGGCCGCGATACCGCGCTGAAATTCGGCATTTACTCGGGTGAGGTTTTTGATCGGTTGTAGCATTGCCATCATAGCGCCGAGGATGGTCGCGAAGGTACCTGCGGTCAAATCGGCTTTCATGCTGTCAAGGCTCGCAGCATACAGCACAAAGGCCAAGGCAAAGGAGCCAATTACCATGATAAGCGGCTGGCTAATCGCCTGCGCCACGGCGAGTTTCATGTTTTGATGACGGTTTCTGTCATTAATTTTGGCGAAACGCGCCGTTTCGGTTTCTTGTCCACCGAAGGCCAAGACGTTTTTATGGCCTTTGATCATCTGCTCGGTCGCGGCACTGACATCGCCCATCGCCGTTTGGATTTGTTTCGATACCTTACGGAAGCGGCGACTGACAATAGTGATCACTAGCCCCATAATCGGGCCAATCACTAAAATGCACAGGGAAAGCTTCCAAGAGTTATAAAACATCAGCGCAAGCATACCGATAACCGTCACCCCATCACGCACGATGGAAATCAAGGCACTTCCCGATGCTCGGGCAATTTGCTCGGTATCGAAGGTCACTTTTGAAATCAAGTTCCCGGTGTTTTCTTTGTCCATGTAGCTCACGGGCAAGCTCAGATAGTGCTCAAACACCTGCTGACGCATATCCATGATCAAACGCGCACTCATGTAAGAAATGCCGTAGGTGGAGACAAAGTTCGCAAAACCGCGCAGGGAGAACATCAAAATAACCACTATCGGTGCCATTAATAACACTTGGTTATCGGCATGAAAGCCTTGGCTAGTGGGGAGTGCGATACCGTTACTGATCGCCGGAGCACTGGAAAAGCCTTTATCGATAAAAGGACCGATAAAAGAAATAAAGGCCGCGTCGACAAGCCCATATACAATCAGGCCGGCAACTGAAAGCAAAAACATGCCCTTCATCGGTTTGAGGTAGCTCAGTAGTCGCTTGAAAACTGTCCACATTTCGTCTTTAGGAGATGCTGTCATTGAAAACACTAAATTATGGCAAAGTGGCCATTCTACTCTGGATTAATCAAGTCACCAAATCTAAACAAGCGGTTATACCAAAATGGCGCAAAATCACGCCGATAGGTCTTCACCTCCAATCGTTCAGCACCAAAAGAAACGCTGATCTGCCCTTCTCGCCCCGTCGTTAAATAAGCAATCCCCCGCGCCTGATAACGCGCAACCACATCGGGCTTTGGGAAACCATAACGATTATTGAGACCTGCCGGAAACAACACTAACTCAGGGGCGACCGCATCGATAAAGGCGGGGGTTGATGAGGTGCGGCTGCCATGGTGCGGTGCAATAAGCACTTGGCTTTTAAGCTCGGCGCCTTTGAGTGCTTGCTCAATCAATACCGCTTCGGTTTCCTTCTCAATATCACCACTGAGTAACACACTGTGCGCGCTATCCTCAATGCGCAGCACGCAAGAGGCGTTATTCCCACCCAGCGCTGTCTGCGTGGAAATAAAGTTAAACGTTAATTGCTGCCACTGAATTTGCTGCGGCAAACAGGGCATGCCAGCTAAATGAGCCATATCGGTTATCCAGTTTGCCCTTGGATAGGCTCTGGCCAACACCTCGGCACCGCCGGCATGATCGTTATCGCCATGACTCACAACAATATAATCCACCTGAGCTAAACCTTTGCTGTTAAGAAACGGAATAATCACCCGTTCGCTATAGCTAAAATCCTCACCAAAGGCGGCGCCCGTATCATAAATAAGTGCCCGTTTATCCTGTTCAATCACCACGGCTAAGCCCTGTCCGACATCGAGAAGATGCAGCGTCCACTGAGGTGAAGATGACTCAGTCACCCGTGGAAAAATCACTAATATGAACGGAATAAACAGCAAGACTAGGGGTAAATGCCATAGCCCATATCGACTATGATGCGGAAGGTAACGCCACAGTATCAAGGCCAGCAGTACACACAAACTGGCCCCGAGCAAGGTCTCAGAAACCGGATGCCAATGGGCGGGTAAATCACCGCTGAGTTCGAGCAACCAGCCATAGGGTAACAGTGTTAAATCAGCCAGATGGAACACCCCAAACCATGCTTGACCAAAAAGTGTACCCAACCACCAGAGGATAAACGCCAGCATAGACAAGGGGATAACGATTAAGCTAAACCACGGCACCACCAGCATATTCATCCACAGACTGTGTACACTAAGGCCGCCGAAAAACACCGCCTGCACCAGCCCTAATACCAGACTTAAACGCCATTGAATCGACCAAAACTGCGCTAGTCTCCCTCTCGCTTTAGTGATAAAGCTCGCGTTACCTTCAACGGGCTGAATACGCGGCACGCTTTCCAAGGTATACAAAATAATCGCCAAGGCGCAAAACGATAGCCAAAAACCGGCACTCAAACAGGCAAGCGGATCGAGCAAAAGCACAATAAAAAGTGCAAACAGTAAACGATCCCACGCACTTGAGTAGCGTCTTAATAAACTCAGAAGCATGATCAATAGGATCATCACTAACGCACGTTGGGTCGAAACGGCAAATCCCGCTAAATAGCTATAAAATAAGGCACAGCCTCCAGCGAGCAATAGTGCAATCACTAGATTGCGCCGACTGGGATGCGCCGCGAAGCGGCTCAATAGAAACAGCGTACACACATACACCCAGGCGGTGACCACAGATAAATGCAGCCCAGATATCGCCACTAAATGCCCGGTTCCCGTTTGCCTTAATGCCTGCCACTTACTGGCGGGTATGAGTTGCTTATCGCCCAAAATCAGCGCCAGCAAAATATCCCCCTGCGCGAATGTCGACAACTTAGGGGATAATTGGCTAATCAGGTGATTCCTTAATGAAAAATGAGTCGTGAGCAGTTGGGCATGAATGACTCGTCCCTTGCCAACAATATGCTGACTAATCAATTGCTTTTGTTCGTTGTAACCGCCTTGATTTAACACGCTTGAGATACTTTTAGGCATCAGCGTAAATGACCAAACTTGCCCCACTTGCACCGCTTCGGGAGATTGCCAAGTGAGTCGCAACTTAGCCCTTGGCCAAAAGATTAAATTTGGTTTATCGACAATAATATCGAAGCTAACCCAGTCGCTGTTTTGACTAACTAGTGATATGATTTCGGCCCTCACTTGAATTGGCTGTTGCGATAAAGGAAGATCCTGCCGAGATAAGACTAAGCAAAACCCCGTGAGCCAACACATCGCGAAAAGCACGCCAGACAAACTAGGCGCTTTTTTGAATAAGATGAGTGCCCCAAGGCAAAGGTAGGGTAAGCAATTGATTGGCAGCAGCGAGGGCCACAACATCGCTGATAATAAGGTGGCACTAAAGCCAAAAATGAATCCATTCATAGTGAATTAAGTTAAGACAGCAATTTCAGCCTATGCCAAAAAAATTAATCAAAAAATATATGCCTAAGCCTGAAACCCTGCGTGAGCACAAACACCTACGCATTTTCGGTCGCTTATTACATAACCCCAATCTGTGGGCGCTTAATCGCCGCTCAGCCCCGGGGGCCTTTGCCATAGGTTTGTTTGTCGCTTGGATCCCAATGCCGTTTCAAATGGTCGTCGCAGCCGCTTTCGCTATCCTGTTTAATGTCAATATTCCTGTCTCTGTTGCATTAGTGTGGATCACCAATCCGCTCACCATGCCCGTGATGTTTTATGGCGCTTATTTATTGGGCGCAAAAATTCTGGGCCATGCGCCGCAGGAGTTTGCCTTTGAAGCCAGCTGGCAATGGATTGAATCCTCACTAGCCACCATTGGCCCCGCATTTTTGCTTGGTTGCTTAGTGTTAGGGGTAATATTTTCCGCCGTGGGATACCTGACGATCAGTAATCTGTGGAAATATTCCATCATGTTTAAATGGCAAAAGCGTAAGACAAAATAATTTGTCGAATTTTTGCCGCACTATCCCATAGCTCACCCGGATTGTATCTAAGCGCATCCAATAGCATCTAAGCACTTTGACTAGCGCTTAGATGCCTTGTTATTAATTCAGCTTAGATACATTAGCTTAATCTGTAGTATCGAGTTTCTCCGACTCATCCCCAAGATATAGAACCAGTTAACTCCTCGTGCTTTCTCCTCCCAAATCTTGTAACACTTGCCGCTTGCTAAACTTGAATCGTAAAGCAGCCTGCTATCTCGTCTCGCATCTAAGAGCCAATCTGTTGCATCTAACAGCAAAATAAACAGCTTTCACCGCAGTAAACTGACTGTTACTCAAAAGGAGATATATACATTCATTTTATTTGCAGCTTAAAATATTCCCATGTTCACCTTCACCACTGCTCTGTATGCTGAATATTGATGAACCCGCACACTTACAACCCAAAGTAGCTTTGTTTCGCTTAGGTTTTAGACCCTTTTTCCTGTTTGCCAGCCTGTTTAGTCTCTTAAGTTTGGGCATATGGGGCGGCTTGCTCTCAGGCAAGTCGTTACTGCCAAGCACACTCAATTCACTCTGGTGGCATGGCCATGAGATGATTTTTGGCTTTGTCTGCGCAGTGGTTGCAGGCTTTTTACTGACGGCCGTTCAAAACTGGACGGGCCGCCCCGGCGTTAAAGGCTTGCCTTTAGCTGGGCTATTTTTAGTCTGGCTACTGCCTCGGTTGCTGTTCATATTGCCCTTCAACATTCCGTTTGTTGCGATTATGATCATCGATCTGCTGTTTTTACCCTTAACGGCGATCTTGTTAGCCATTTCGGTGATTGAGGTTCGCCAGTGGCGCAACTTTGTGTTTATTCCCATTCTGAGTTTACTCACCCTCTTCAACGGCGTGAGTTATTACGGCTTAATGACGAATCAATTGAATTGGATGAATAACGGACTCTATGCCGCAGTGATATTGGTCGCCGTGATCGTCGCGCTGCTCGGTGGACGGGTGATCCCATTTTTCACTGAGCGCGCAACCCAATGGCAAAAGCATGCCCCGATCCCAGCCATTGAGTTTGTCAGTTTTGCGAGCCTCTTTGCTCTCGTGCTGAGCCTCTTTTTCACTGAAACCCTATTAACTCGCCTTCTGGCGGGCGTAGCAGGCGTAGTCCTGTTATTTCGCTGGTCACGTTGGGGATGGCGCGCGAGTTGGCCCGTGCCACTATTATGGTCGCTGCATTTAAGTTACTTATGCATCCCCATCGGCTTAGGGATGATTGCAGCGGGATTGCCACTTTCCGTTGGCATGCATGCTATTACTGTTGGGGGATTAGGCGGAATGATCCTCGCTATGATGTCACGGGTCTCACTCGGACATACTGGCCGCACGCTAACACCGCCACGACCCATGACGTTGGCTTTTGCCTTGATCCTCTTCGCCACAGTGCTGCGCGTCCTTGCGGGCTTGTTAAGTGCCTGGTTTATCGAACTCATGCTCGCCGCCGTTGCGCTGTGGATGATAGCCTTTGGTTGTTTCTGTTACTGCTATGGGCCCATGCTTTGTCGCGTAAGAGCCGATGGACGCCCAGGCTAAAGCGGCGTCTAAAATCGTGACGCTTGATTCTGTGGCTCAACGAGCATTTGTTATCTTGTGAATTGAGTCACAGAGAATCACGCCTCTTTTCCCTACCTAAGGTATTTTTACTGTTACTATTTATAAAAATATTCAGTAGGGAGTACCTATGCCATTTTATCGTCAATACGGTGCTAAGGGCTTAAAAGCCGTTGAGCATCTAGTATTAATCATCATTGCGATTGCGACCGTTGTCGCCATCGGCCAAGAAATTGTCCATGTCTTTAATGTCGGCGCCGTAGCGCTTGCCGATCTGCTGTTATTGTTTATTTACCTAGAAGTGCTCGCCATGGTGGCCAACTACGCCGAATCGGGCAAATTACCCGTGCGTATGCCGCTGTACATTGCGATTGTCGCTCTAGCGCGGTATTTAATTTTAGATATGAAGAGCATGGATGACTGGCGAATTGCCGCCATTTCACTCTCTACGTTGATCTTAGCGGCTACGGTTATCGTTATCCGTTGGGGCCAATTAAAAATGCCTTACCCTAAAAATCAAGAATACGATAATTAACTCTCCCGCGCGCCATTGCCAGCCAAACGCAATGGCGCGTTGTTCCTGCCAGTAAAATCCCCGTCAAAGACCTCGCTTTCACATTGGTATTCTGCCAAAAAGCAATTATGCTAGTTTTACTGAGATCAATTATTTACGGGGCAATTGAGTTATGGGTGACCATCCAACAGGATTTGAAGAAAAACGTGGGTCGCTTCGCGTGGATATGGAAGCCGAGCGTGTAGTTTTACATTGGACTGATAATGACGGTATAGAGCATACCGACCAAGGTGTGTGCATCGATTTAGCCCGCCGAGGCATACTGTTTGATTACAAAAAACCCTTCACATTGGGTGATTTAGTTAGCGTGACCTTTAATCCAGACACAGATCATGAGAATAGTGTTAAAGGTCAGGTCTGCCGCTGCTCTAAACGTCATGATCAAAGTTATCATGTCGCCATGCAATTGCTTTAATTTCAATCCAGCTACGCAGGGTCGATTGAGCTGTTCTACACTGAATTAGTTGAACTATTCGTACAGGGGACATAGCTATGATATTGCTGGTGGGTGGTGAAAAAGGTGGCAGTGGCAAGAGTTGCCTCGCGCAAAATCTGGCGGTTTATATAAAACAGAAATTTGACGCCAATGTGCTGATGGTCGACTGTGACCCACAACGTACCACATCCGATTGGATCCAAGCCCGAAACAACGACCCTAGCCTCCCTGCCATTAACTGTATTCAACTCTACGGCAAAATTCGTAACGATTTGCTCAGTCTCAATGAGCGTTTCGACTATGTGATTGTCGACTGTGGTGGCCAAGATAACCTTGCTATGCGTGCCGCGATGTCGGTAGCCACTTACGTGGTGATCCCCTTAAGGCCTAAGCGTCGCGATCTAAAAACCTTGCCCCATATGGAAGACATGCTCAGCACCTGTAAGATGGTTAACCCCAAAATGGTGGCCACCATAGTCCTCACCCAATGTCCCGCACTACCCACACAGGTCAAACGGATCCTTGAGGCGAAAGAAGTTGTCCAATCCTTTGGCCTACGCGTGCTCAACTCGGTCACGTTCTGCCGCAATATTTACGATGACAGTGAGGAAAAAGGATCGTCCGTGATGGAAATTGAGCCCGATGGAAAAGCGGCCGACGAAATCCGCGCAATTGTGGATGAGCTGTTCACCTTACCTCCAGAAAATAGTTATGAGCTTAACTGATCTTAAACGTAAGAAACCCAAACAAGTCATCAAGTCGGTTTCTGTTGATGATTTTATTGAAGATGCCAATAACTATGCTCTTGGTAAGGCGAGTCTTCTTAGTATCCCCACTGCCGAGCCAAAGGGATTAGATAAAAAGTCCGCCAAGATTTACCGTCACGCGACTTTTACCTTAACCGAAACCAGTATTTCCCAGCTCGATGGCCTAGCAAAAGAAACCAAGATCGCCAAATCGCGTCTGCTGCGTATTTTGATTGATGAATTCAGCCGAAAGACCGCCGATGAACAGCTTAAAGTAGTCAATAAAGGTAAGAAAGATGAAGGCTAACCCTGCTCTTTATCCATTGATATTAATCATTTATCCATAACCGATTAAATTATTCCACAATAGCAACTGCCACGATGCAACCTTCTCCTTCTATAAAATTGCGCTTTCGGGAGATTTCATTGGCCGCAACCTAATGCGGCCAATGGCGCTAAACTGGACTGGCGCTATATAGACTAAGGTCAGTTCGCCGAGGCTCATATGAAGCCAGACAACAATTAGGCTAGGCTTCGATTAGCAAGGCTTAGATTAGCAAGGCTTCAATTAACAAGAGTACTTCAATCATCTTAGTGGTGTGAATGATTACACTGCCGCCCCGCGACCAGTGTGAGCCCTTGCGCAGACTCCAGCATTTTCCCCTTGCGGATCAATAAACTGATTAGCTCTTCTGCCTTTAGATTATCGGCGCTGCAGGTATGATAACGCGCATTGTCACCAAAGGTTTGTGCCATCAAGGCGATAAACTCAAGCTTTAAAAGCGGTTTTTCTTGCGCTACCATCAGCGCCATAACGTCATGACCGTGAACAGAATCGGACATAGTCTCTCCAAAAGATGTAAAAAAGATTAAGCTTTATATCCGAACTGTTGAATTTTAACCCTGATCTTGCGCACATACTGCCTATTTCTATGCCTGTGCCGATTGCATTGACGATAAAGTGAGCCACTATGTCCTTGATCTTGCTCCTGACTCAACAGATGTCACTCTACTTAGTGATAGTGTATTTGGTCAGTAAAACACCACTCTTTAAACTGTTCGCCGAAACCGCGCCACGCCTACCGCACAAGGTATTTATTTACCTCATTTTTTCAAGCTTTTGCATCATGGCAACCTATTTTGGCGAGCAAACCTCGGGTGCCATTGCCAATACTCGCGCGATGGGCGCAGTATTAGGTGGCTTACTCGGCGGTCCTGTCACGGGATTTTTCGTCGGTATCACGGGTGGTTTGCACCGCTACAGCATGGGTGGTTTTACCGATTTAGCCTGCGCCATCTCCACGACCCTCGAAGGTCTGTCGGCGGGCATGATCAGTTTTTACCTGCGCCGCGCGGGCAAGAGCGAGCTTATCTACAATCCATTGTTAGTTTGCCTAGTCACCTTTTACGCAGAAATGATGCAGATGAGCATTATTCTACTGATCGCCCGTCCATTTGATGATGCCTGGGAATTAGTTCGGCAGATTGCGCCGCCGATGCTTTTGGTTAACTCCATCGGTGCGGCGCTGTTTATGAGTATGATCCGTGACCAAAAAACCATGTTCGATAAACTATCCTCTAGCTTCTCGACTAAGGCGCTCAAGATTGCCGAGCGCAGCGTGGGCTTGCTCTCCAAGGGGTTTAACGAAGAGAGCAGCGGTAAGGTCGCGCAAATTGTGATCCAAGAGACCAATGTCGGTGCTGTAGCCATTACCGACCGCGAAAAACTCTTGGCTTTTATCGGCATAGGCGCCGACCATCATATCCCCGGCACACCGATTTCCTCAAAAATAACCCTTGAGGCCATTAACCAAAACAAGGTGATGTTCGCCGATGGCGTAGAGATGCCCTATTCCTGCTCGATTTCAAGCCAGTGTAAACTCGGCTCTAGCCTGGTGATCCCACTTCGCAGCGACACCGAAGTCATTGGCACCATCAAGTTATATGAGCCTAAAAATAAACTGTTCTTGAACATTAACCGCACCTTAGGGGAAGGGATTGCGCGGCTATTGTCGAACCAGATCCTCTATGGCCGCTTTGAACAGCAACAAAATCTGCTGACCCAAGCCGAGCTCAAATTGCTGCAAGCTCAAGTGAATCCCCATTTTTTATTTAATGCACTCAATACCATCAGCGCGATTATCAAGCGCGATCCCGATATGTCGAAGCAACTGTTACAGCAGTTGTCGCAGTTTTTGCGGATCAATTTAAAACGTACCACGGGTTTAGTGACACTCGGGGATGAGCTCGATCACATCGCCTCCTATCTCACCATTGAGAAAGCGAGATTTATTGATAAATTACAGGTCAATATCGCTATCCCTGAGTCACTCTATCACTGTAAAGTGCCTGCCTTTACCCTGCAGCCCATTATTGAGAATGCCGTCAAACACGGCACCTCCCATATGATTGAGCAAGGGCAAATCAAGGTGACAGGCCGGATGGAAGAACAGGTATTGGTCTTAGAAGTCACTGATAATGCGGGGCTTTACCAACCCATTATTGGTTCTGAAGGGCTAGGCATGAATTTAGTCCATAAAAGGATCCAAAACCTGTTTGGCGAGCAGTATGGCATTCAGGTGGAATGCGAGCCGGATGAGTACACCAAAGTCACCATCCGCTTACCCATAGAACAGACGGAAACTAGCACGTGATCACTTGTTTAATTGTCGACGATGAATTGTTTGCCCGTGAAGAACTGGCCGATCTGCTCAGTCAAGAAGCCGATATTGACATTATTGGCCAATGCTCCAATGCGATTGAAGCGCTGCAAACCATTGCCAAAGAAAAACCTCAATTGATTTTCCTCGACATCCAAATGCCGCGGATTTCCGGCATGGAGTTGATTGCCATGCTCGATCCCGACACTTTGCCTAAAATCGTCTTCGTGACCGCCTTCGATGAGTTTGCAGTAAAAGCCTTTGATAATCACGCCTTTGATTATCTACTCAAGCCTATTGATGCCGAACGTCTCAGCCAAACCTTAAAACGAGTACGTAAGGATCTTACGCCACAAGCCGTGAATCTGATCGCGCCATCGACTCTGGAGCATTTGCCCTGTTACAGCGGCAGTAAGTTAAAAGTCATCCCCATTCAAGATGTCGAATATGTCTTTAGCGATTTAAGCGGTATCCATGTCGCCTGCACCAAAGGCAAGGTCCACACCCAGCTCACGCTGAAAGTGTTAGAGGAAAAAACGCCGCTGGTGCGTTGTCATCGCCAATATCTGATTTCGCCCAAAGCCATTGCCGAGATAGAACTGCTCGATACTGGCGCCGAAGTCACCACTCTGCTTGGCGACAAAGTGCCCGTATCCCGCCGCTATCTCAAAAGCCTTAAGCAATTGTTTGGTTTTCAGTAACCCCATAGCCAACCACTCATACTCGTATCAGAACCACTTAGAGCGGTTAATACTTATGAATGACATACGTATGCAACCGCTCGCCCCATTCTATTACCGCTGAGTCAGCATTATCGACCTCTCACCCAGTTAGCCCTGTTTTGTGTAAACAACTTGTTTACACTCTGCACAACTCAAAATGGGGAGATAACTAAAATGATGTGGTTCCTACTCTGCGTCGGTCTATTGATCGGCGGTTACTTTATCTACGGTACCTTTGTTGAAAAGGTATTTGGTATCAACGAAAAACGTCAAACACCTGCTTTTAGCCAAACCGACGGCGTAGACTATGTGCCTATGTCGAAAGGCAAAGTGTACTTAATCCAATTATTAAATATCGCGGGTGTGGGTCCAATCTTCGGCCCAATTCTAGGTGCGCTTTACGGTCCAGCAGCCATGCTGTGGATTGTGATCGGTTGTATTTTTGCCGGTGCGGTGCACGATTACTTTTCGGGCATGCTATCCGTCCGTAACGGTGGTCAATCTGTGCCAAACCTTGCGGGTAAATACTTAGGTAAGAGCGCCAAACACTTTATGAACGTGTTTGCCATCATCCTGCTGTTGCTTGTGGGTGTGGTGTTTATCTCTGCTCCAGCGGGTCTGTTAGGCAAGCTGACTGGTTGGGATGTCAGCATTTTCGTTGCAATTATCTTCGTTTACTACCTAATTGCCACTGTGGTACCTGTCGATAAAATTATCGGCCGTCTGTATCCCTTCTTTGGCGCGCTGCTGTTCTTTATGTCCTTTGGTTTAGCCTTTGCGATCATATTATCGAGCGAACATACTCTGCTGCCCAATGTGCAAGCGGGTGACTTCTTCCAAAACTTAAACCCTAAAGACATGCCACTGTGGCCTGCACTGTTTATCACCATTGCTTGTGGTGCAATTTCAGGCTTCCACGCGACACAATCGCCTCTGATGGCACGTTGCGTTGAAAACGAAAAGAACGGCCGTTTCGTGTTCTTTGGCGCCATGATCGGTGAAGGTATCATCGCCCTACTCTGGTGTGCGATTGCACTGTCTTACTTCCACGGTGTTGAAGGGTTAAGCACTGGCATGGCAGGCAACCCTGCAAACGTAGTATACGAAGCCTCTACTGGTCTATTAGGTGCTGTAGGTGGCTTTATGGCAATCCTTGGGGTAATTATTCTGCCAATTACTTCAGGCGACACCGCTTTCCGCTCTGCCCGTTTGATCTTGGCTGAGTTCTTTAAAATGCCACAGGTTGCGTTACCAAAACGTTTAGCCCTAGCCATCCCATTATTTGTGATTGGTGGTTTGCTGACTCAAGTTGACTTCGGCGTGATCTGGCGCTATTTCGGTGTGGCTAACCAAGCGACTGCTGTGTTGATGCTCTGGACAGCCTCTGCTTACCTACTGCGTCACAATAAACTGCACTGGATCACCACTATTCCAGCGATGTTTATGACTACTGTGGTTATTACCTTCCTGCTGAACTCGGCAACCTTAGGCGCGGGCTTACCTATGACCCTGTCGACCATTGCTGGAACCATTTCAACCTTAGTTATCACAGGCTTACTGATTGTGAAAACCAAAGGTAAAGGCGAAATCGATAGCGATAGCGAATTACCCGATGAAGCCTAATTTCTAGCAAACCTTGTAGAAATAACGCAATTCAAATGGGACGGGCACTGATAGTGCCCGTTTTTTTATCCATCGTCTTAAGCCTCAGCCCATAATACTGGTATAATCCCGCCATTGTTCACGGCTGTTTATTCAAGATGACTCAATCAAATAACCCATTACACGGCATCACACTCGAAGCCATAGTCACCCAACTGGTGGAACACTATGGCTGGGAAGAACTCGGCGCTCGTATCAAAATCCGTTGTTTTACCGAAGACCCGAGTATCAAATCGAGCCTGCGCTTTTTAAGAAAAACCGACTGGGCGCGGGAAAAGGTGGAATATTTGTATTTAAAAACTAATAAACTGCCACTGCCAGCCGCAAAATCATCCAACGCACCGGCCAAAAAGCCTGCAAAACCAGCGCAGAAACCTGCTAAGGCGAATGCAGCGGCATCGACAACGGATAGCCAGATCAATAGCCATATCTGGGGCAAGCGCGACTAATTTCGCGAGCACATTCAAAGCGTATTCACAGAAACAGACAACAATGCGCGGGATAATTCACTCGATTATTCCGCGCATCATTTTTTAAGCGGTTTATCAGCTGGGTTAGCGTTTAAGACTTTACCTTTAGGCTACTTTGTCTGCGGATAAGTCACACGGTAAATCGCTCCCGCATAATCATCTGACACCAGTAGACTACCGTCGGCCAATTCAGCAAACGCCACAGGGCGACCAAAGGTTTGTTCATCCTGCATAAAGCCTGTTAAAAATGGAGTGTATTTGACCACCTTGCCTTGCTCTATCGTCGCCACAGCCACTTTATAACCCGCTTTCTTAGTGCGATTCCACGAACCATGCTCGGCCACAAACAACTGCTGTTGATAATCGCTAGGGAACTGTTTACCAAGATAAAAATGAATACCCAGCGGCGCCACATGCGCGCCTAAGGAAAGCGCTGGAGCAGTGTATTTTGCAGGATCTTTACCATTGCCAAACTCAGGGTCAAGAATCGTACCTGCATGTACATAAGGAAAGCCAAAATGTTCACCCAAGTAACTGACTTTATTGATTTCGCAGGGAGGAATATCATCGCCCATCATGTCGCGGCCATTATCGCTAAACCAAAGAGTTTGAGTGCCGGGCTGAAAATCAAATCCAACGGAATTACGAACGCCTTGGGCGATAGTGGTTAATTTTTTGGTCTCAAGATTCAGCGAGAAAATACGCCCATAGCGTTCATTCTCCGCGCACACATTACAAGGCACGCCCACTGGAATGATTAACTCACCTGTCGGTGAAACACCTAACACTTTCCAGCCATGGTGGGTTTCACTTGGAAACCCATCGAAGACCACCTCAAATTTGGGTGAGTTTAAGTTGTTGTCTATATCCTTGAATCGAATCATGCGCTCGACTTCAGAGACATACAAATCGCCATCTTTGATGACCACGCCCGAAGGTAGCTTAAGTCCTGAGGCTACCAGAATTTTCTCATCGGCAACGCCGTCTTGGTTGCGGTCGATTAGGGCATAAACATTCCCTGCCTTCATCGAGCCAGCATAGACAATGCCTTTGTCGGATACGGCAATTTCGCGCGCATTTTCAACATCATCAGCGAATAAACTTACGTTAAAACCTTCGGCAACCGTCAGTTTATCTAAGATATTCTTGGCCATCGCCGGAGCTGAAATGCCACCCAAGACACTGAGGGATAAGAGAGAAACCGCCTTAAAAATGGCTGTATTGAATAGTGCGGCGCGTTTTTTATGATCCATTGACTCGCATCCTAGTAGGGTAAAATTATTGTCGTACAATTAACTTAGCTTCGTTTAACTTAGCTACGTTTAACTTAGCTACGTTTAACTTAGCTACGTTTAACTTAGCTACGCTTAATTTAGTTACGTTACCTTAGATATACCGTATTACCAAATCCTCTGATTTAGCAGGTCAATCCGACTGGGCGTCCCCTTAAGCGATAACTCACTGTCAGTTTGCCCTGTTTTCAATCCCACATATCGCGCCCTTTGCAAAATAAGGAGGAAAATCAGCTTGAGTTTTTTATCCAGCTGCCGATAACTCGCTAAAGCACACTTGGCACTCACATCTGTTACTCTATTGAACATAGCTGAGCGACCACCTTGAAGTATTAAAGGAATCTATCGTGAACATTAATGGATTAAATACTGCGGCAAGCAGCGGCGCCTTAAAGTCCTTATCTACGGCCTATGTTTCAATCCCACCCGCCTCCCCAACTAATACGACGGCAAACGTTGAGCCTGAGTCAGACACACAATCCAGCGTGAATATTTCAAATGCGGGTAGGCAAGCACTTGCCAACGATCTTAGTGCGACCTTAAGGAGCGCGTTCGCCGACAAACTGCAACAGTCACAAAGTAAGGAAACGGAAGAGAAACCCACATCGATTATTGATGAGCAAATTAAACGTATCAAAGAGCAAATCAAAGACTTGCAAGAAAAACTCACTAAACTGAAGGGCGATAATTCTGAAGCTGCGGCTCAACAGCGCAAGCTATTACAGGATCAAATTATGCAACTTAGCGGTCAAATCACTACCTTGATGGAGCAAAAAGTGCGTGAAGCCAAAAAATCAGCTGGTTAATTACGTGATGAACCACAAATAACGACCAATCGATGTCGCGTCTAACACTTGATTTGGATAGTAAATTAAATCGGAAAACTAAATAATAGTCGCCAGATATTTAATCCATCGCCGGTGCGATAACTGATCCCGATTCTATCTATGCCGAGGAGCTCACCGCCCAAGGGCTTAGAAAATGCTAGCGTAGCACCAATCTCATAGCTGCCGGAGACTATGGTTTCATTTTCAGCATCTTGACTAAAATCCAGCTCGTTGAAATACCAATAACCGACCGCAAAGACTCTCGGCTGCATCTGAATATTCAACCATTGCCAGCGCGGTGAAAGACCAATATCCACCCCAGTTTGCAGCACTGCAAATTGGTCGGTTAATTTCCCGACCCGCTCACTGTAACCTGCAAACCTGAGTCTCGACACCCAGACGCTGTCTTCGCCCGCAAGGCTGAAATCATACAAGCTACTCACGCCCGAAGCTAAAATTGCCACGTTCGCATCAGTATCGAAATTCGTCCCAAATCCCACATCCAGATAGGCTTCCATCCGCGTGTTTACCGTTGCCTGCCAATGATGCTCTATGCCTGGCGTCATCGTCATAGTGCCGACCGAGGAAGGCAATTCACCATCGGTAATATCTTTGGCTAAGTAGTCAAAAAAACCGAAGGATAAGGGTAAACGCAGCCAGGTTTGGCTGCTCTCATCCTTTAAGAAATCAAAGCTTAAGGGAATACTCACCACTGTGGCATTTTGATCGGCGGCACGATACACACCCGTACCTAGATAACTGCCAAAGGCATAAACAGAGTTAGGATTATTTTGACCATCAATCGGCGATTCGGGGTTCATTTGAGCAAGCGACTGAGATTGCTGTGCGGTCTGCAGTGGGGTGTGGCTTACAATGGGAGCGGTCGACGCCAACAGTGGGAAGACACACCCCATTGATAGCGCCGAACAGGAAAAGCATTTAACGAGTAACCGGCTAAAGATGGTCTTCAATTTATGCAAACAGATCCTGATTTGCTAAGCCTAATCGGTTATCGCTTGGGTTAAAGATTACTCTTCATCCGTAAAATGATACTCAGACATCATATGGCCAAGTTCGGTGGATTTGGTCTTTAAGTAAGCTTCATTGTAGCGGTTTTTACCGACTTGCAGGGGAACACGCTCAACCACTTCGATGCCGATTTCTTTCATCGCTTTGACTTTGCGAGGGTTATTGGTCATTAAGCGTACATGCTTCACGCCAATTTGTTCAAGCATAGGTTGGATCATATCGTACTTACGCATGTCCGCTGGGAAACCTAATTGCTCGTTCGCCTCAACCGTATTGGCGCCTTTATCCTGCAATTCATAGGCACGGATCTTATTCAGCAGACCAATACCACGGCCTTCTTGGCGCAAATATAAGATAAATCCACTGCCAGTTTCGGCAATGTTTTGCATCGCCGTTTGCAGCTGGAAGCCACAATCACAGCGTAAGCTGAACAAGGCATCGCCCGTAAGACATTCAGAGTGAATACGGCCTAAAACAGGGGCATCGCTACTTAGGGTGCCAAACGTGAGGGCAACATGCTCTTTACCAGTTTCGGTATCTTCAAAACCGTGCATGGCAAAAACGCCCCAGGGAGTGGGTAATTTTGACGTCGCGACATATTTTATCGACATGACTTAACCTTAACGACTACTCTCATTCCATGAGACGGAAGGAACATCCATAAACAAAACGATGATTGGGCTCTTCGCCTACTGAGCGCCTATTCTAAAGCGTTTTCCGTGATCACGAAATACTTTAGTAATTTAATCAACTATAAATCTAAGCCTGCGGCGCTATCACGGGTATAACTCAATCTGTCGAACAACCATTCAAGGCGCTGCAAAATAGGCATGTACCTTATTTTGCAACTCAATGAATAACTTGCCAATAAAACTTAAAACTTTGCTGGCGCAAAACCTGTTACTTCGGTTAAGCCCATTTCGCGTCCTAATGCAGTCATAGGATGCACAACCACTAGGCCTTTGACTGACTTTTTCAGTTGACCCATGTCGGCTTGCTCAGCTTTGGTGAGGGCGCGGTGGAATGGCAAGTGTTGAATATCTGTGCCTTGCTTTTGTAAAAGACGCGACTGCTGCGTTTTTACACTATTGATTTGCTTAGTGACCGCCGCAATATCGCGTTTAAATTGCGCCACAATAACGGCATCGCCACGTTGCTCTGCTGCCGCCAGTTTACGACGAAACTTATCTAACTTATCGTTAAGCTGCTGCAGTTCTTGCTTTAAATTCATCATGTTACCTTAAATTACTTAAGTGAATCCCAGTCGATATGTGCACCATTTAGGGCCTGAATGTCTGGGTCACTGTGTCAAGGTGTGGGATTATAACAGCAAGTTAGCGATCCTCGTTACCGCTTTTATAAGAAACGGATCACCTGATTGCTGCTGCCGCGATATGGCAAACTCGGATCGGCAAGGCTCTGCTCGAATTTACCATCCACCAGCACGTCCACATATTCCAGTACCGCCCGCTGCATATCCGTTAGCGCATCCCAGGTATAACCCGTCCACAGCCAAATATCTTTACCCGGACATTCGGTTTTCACCCGCTTCACTAACGCGAGGATCCCCTCAAGGTTGGCGGGCAAGAGCGGATCGCCGCCAGAGAGTGACAAGCCGCGGCGCACAATGCGCTCATCCTGTAGATCGGCGATAAGCATATCTTCCATCGTCTTATCAAATAAATGGCCTGAGCGCACATCCCAAGTACTTTGATTATAGCAACCTCGGCATTGGTGCTCACAGCCTGACACAAATAGCGTTACCCGGGTGCCGGGACCGTTCACCACGTCAACGGGATAATATTGGTGATAGTTCATTACTGCGTCCGCGCTAAAGCCCAATATGATTAGGGGCTAAACATTAAAGCACAGTCGCCACCAGTGCGACTGTGCCAGTGTAACAAAACAAACAAGGCAAAAATGTTACAAGTGTTTGATCCTGCGTTTCACTTCTTCTTGCTTGCCATGGTTGAATGGTCTGGCATCTGGACTACCTAAGTAACCACACACTCGGCGGGTGACTGACACTCGGCTTGGCTCATGGTTACCGCATTTAGGGCAAGTAAAGCCTTTGCTAGTACAACTAAACTCGCCAGTAAAACCGCAGTCGTAGCATTCATCAATCGGTGTGTTAGTACCGTAGTAAGGCACGCGGCTATAACTGTAATCCCACACATTTTCGAGTGCTTCGATGTTGTGCTGCATATTCGGATATTCGCCGTAGCAGATAAATCCGCCATTGGCGATCGCAGGATATGGCTGCTCAAAATCAATTTTATCGTAGGGATTCACCCGCTTTTCAACATCCAAGTGGAAGCTATTGGTGTAATAGCCCTTATCGGTTACCCCTGCAACCACGCCAAATTGGCGCGCATCGAGTTTACAGAAACGGCTGCAGAGGCTCTCACTCGGGGTGCTATAAAGGCTAAACCCATAACCGGTTTCGGCCTTCCATGCATCGGTAGCCGCTTTAAGATGCGCGACAATCGCCACCGCTTTTTCACGAAGTTTGGCATCATCAAAGACATGGGTTTCAGTGCCATAGAGCGCATTGATGGTTTCATGCAAACCGATATAGCCTAATGAAATCGATGCCCGACCATTTTTAAAAATTTGGGCGATATCATCATCGGCGCGCAGGCGCACACCACAGGCGCCTTCCATATACAAAATCGGTGCAACTCTGGCTTTAACGCCGTTTAAACGTTCGATGCGGGTGTCTAATGCGCGGCGGGCAAGCAGTAAACGCTCATCTAAAATGCGATAAAATTCAGCCTCATCACCATTGGCCTCGAGGGCAACTCGGGGCAAGTTTAAGCTCACCACCCCAAGATTATTGCGCCCTTCATGAACCAGCTCGCCATTTTCTTTATAGGAGCCTAAAAAGCTGCGACAGCCCATTGGGGTTTTAAATGACCCCGTGACCTTTTCCACTTGCTCGTAGTTCAAAATATCCGGATACATGCGCATGCTGGCGCATTTTAGGGCCATTTGTTTGACATCGTAGTTGCAATCACCGGCCTTGTGATTAATGCCATCACGAATCGCAAACACCAGTTTAGGGAACACGGCAGTCTTACGATTTTTACCTAGGCCCGTCATACGGACTTTCAACATAGATTGCTGAATTAAACGCGATTCCCACGAAGTACCCAGACCAAAACCAAAGGTCACAAAGGGGGTTTGCCCATTGGCGGTATGTAAGGTATTCACTTCATATTCAAGGGATTGGAAAGCGTCATGACATTCTTTTTCGGTGAGCGCCGTCGCATAGGCCTTGGCATCTTTAATCTGCCAGTTGAGCGCCACTTGATAGTGTTTGTCGTAGCTCTTCGCCACAAAAGGCGCGAGCACTTCATCAATACGATTAATCGTGGTGCCGCCATAAATATGACTGGCCACTTGGGCAATGATCTGCGCCGTGACCGCTGTAGCGGTGGAGATGGATTTTGGGGTCTCAATTTCGGCGTTGCCCATCTTAAAACCGTGGGTCAACATACCCGCCAAATCAATCAACATGCAGTTAAACATCGGGAAAAACGGCGAATAATCGAGATCGTGATAATGGATTTCGCCAAGTTCATGGGCGGCCACTACATCCTTAGGCAGAATATGGCTCTTGGCGTAATGTTTCGCGACGATACCCGCGAGTAAATCCCGCTGGGTTGGGATTACTTTAGAGTCTTTATTGGCGTTTTCATTTAACAGCGCCGCATTGCTCTGCTCGACTAAACCACGGATTTCGAGATTGAGTTTACTGGTCGCATCGCGGCAAATGTCTCTGTCATGGCGATACTCGATATACACCCGCGCCAGAGACTTGTAAGGTCCTTCCATCAGTAGGTTTTCAACCGCATCCTGTAAATGGTGGATCTCGACTTCTGCCAGATTGGCCACTCGCTCCCTCACACAAGCGGCAACCGTCGCGGCATAGTCTGCATCCTCTATCCCAACCGAGTTTGCAGCCGCTATCACTGCATCTCTTATCCTTGTTTCATCAAAAGGTGTGCGGCAACCATCCCGCTTGATCACGACTGGCATTGTTCAGTTCCTCTCCATTCCGATTAAAATTAACACTACATATAGTGTTTAGATAATCAATAAACACAATATCTAGGCAATTAAGCGGCATTAACACCTAAAATTCCATGATCCAGATCATGATTTATCGGATGGATAAAAAGAACAAAGTAGAACTGTAGCCAAACCCAATGATCTCAGTTTTAAGCCTTGACCTTGGCCATAAAGCAGGATAGCGGACGCTAAAAATGCCCGCTAATCACGACAAAGGACCTTGGCCCGAAAGCCAAAGTCCTTGGAATAAAAGCAGTCCGTAGCTCGGCGTTTGCCCTTAGCTAAGGTTTACACCCAAACAGGGTTAGCGCTTGGCTAAGGCAAGATAACTACTCAGTTGCCCCGATGCCGATTGCTGCATCCCCATGGAGGAAGCCACTTGCATAGTCGACTTAAGCCCCTGCCATAACTGTTTTTGGCTGTCGCTCAGTGTTGGATTGCTATTTAGATAATCGGTTAACTGGCCAAATACCTTGGTGGCTTTTTGTGCCAGCACTGGGGATTGCGCATCATCCATATTCGACAATACGTTTTTAGCATCAACTAAGGTGTTGATCATAGGACTGTTTGGTGACTTTTCCGCTAAGGACTTTAGCTCATCGTCGATAAAGTCCTGCAGGGATTGCTTGCTCGGCTTTTGACTCGGCAAATTAATGCCGTTTTGTGACAGTCGCTCAACCTGTGCATCGGACAAAATGCCGTCCTTTTGCAGCCGAGACACTAGGGCCGGAATATCAGACACACTAAACTGGCCATCGGCAAAAAAATCCTTCGACATGGCTTGAATTTTTTGCGCCCTAAGTGCACGGGGTGACAAGGCAATCTCATCACTCGGTTTCGCTTCAGTCTTAGGCGTATCCTTGGTGGATGACTTAGCATCCGTACTGGACTCAGTCTTACTTGTGTCAGTCTTACTCGTGTCCGTCTTCTTGCTGTTCAGGCCATAGGCATCAGCAACACTGCTACGGTTCAGATTTAAGGCATTTAAAAGAGGATTCATCGTCAATAATTCGGCATCTAACACTGTGTGATGGGGTTAAAGCAAAAAATAAGCCAATCAAACAGTCACTTGCCTAAATTATTATACGAAGACTAAGTATCCTCACAACTTAGCCTTTCCAAATCGCGGCTTCAATCAAGTGCGCCACTTTCGCGACAGCCGCCTCCCCCGCCGCAATCGCTTCATCGGCACGGTGAAATTCCATAGTGCCGATATTGGCCACTTCTGGCACTACGAGGACATCGGGAGGATCTCCCATCAACCGTGCCCGCTTATGGCGCTGCTCTAAAATCCCCATCGACTGTGACATCACCGCAATCATACCGGGATTGGATTTAGTCCCGAGGGAAAACTTGTCGGTTAAGCTGCTGACATACTCCCGCCCCCTAGCAAATAAATCCATAAAGCCGGTTTCTTGGCGCGCGGGCATTTCGGTTTCTTCCTTCGGCGCCTTATGGCTGGTCATATTGACGGGCAATACCTGCAGCCGCCCTGAATGAAACCCGTGCAAATCCACGGCAATCACAATATCGACGCCCATAGCACGGCTCACCGACACGGGCACAGGGTTCACCACGGCGCCATCGACTAACCAACGCTCCCCTTGACGCACGGGGGCTAATATCCCTGGCATAGAGCAAGATGCGCGCACGGCCTGGCGTAAATCACCATGACGAAACCAGATTTCTTGCCCCGAATACAAGTCCGTCGCAATGGCTGCAAAGGGGCGATCTAAATCTTCAATGTTGATATCCCCAATACGTGATTGCAGCACATCGAAGACTTTCTCACCGCCAATCAAACCGCCCTTGCGCCAACGAATATCCATCAGCCCGAGGACATCCCAACTTGAGAAACTTCGCACCCATTCCTCAAGCTCAGTCAAATGATTATGGGCATAGGCCGCCCCGACAAGCGCGCCGATTGAACATCCAGCCACTTTATCGGGTTTGACTCCCATGGCGGCCAGGCCATTGAGTACACCGATGTGAGCCCAACCTTTGGCGGCTCCGCTTCCAAGCGCGATTCCAATGGTGGGTTTTGTCCCCTTGCCCATAATATGTTTCCCTTAACAACTCAATGATTTGAATAAGCTAAATTCCGCCCTAAGTACTGTCAATCATTTATGGATTTATTCCACTTAGCGCGTTAAAAGGCAGCAGTGGAAATGAATCCAAGGTCCATCGAATGCGACTCCTCCAAGGAGCTGCCTAGCCCGTTATACGCATGTTGGGGGATTACTACTCACGTCTTTGTTAAATCGCCAGCCATAACAGCGGCTATTTAGCGGATTCAGTAAGATAATGACCAATCAAGATAGCTGAGCATAGTGATTTAAGGCTATAATCTGCCCTCACTCAGATTTAGGGGATATACCTTTGCAGTTTACTGATTTTTCTCTGGACCAGCGTCTGTTACAAAGCTTAAAGCATATGGGGATTGCAACCCCAACCGCCATCCAGGAACAAGCACTGCCTATCGCATTGGCAGGTAAAGATTTAATGGCATCATCAAAGACTGGGTCGGGTAAGACCTTGGCATTTTTGTTGCCAGCAATGCAAAGGGTTATCTCCACCCGCGCCTTGACCAAGCGCGATCCTAGAGTACTGATTTTATTACCAACCCGCGAATTGGCCCACCAAGTGTATAGCCAGCTACGTTTGCTGGTTGCCAACACTCAATACAAAGCCATTAGCGTTTTGGGTGGTGAGAACTTTAACGATCAAGCAAAAGCACTGGCAAAAGAGCCGCATTTTATCGTGGCAACGCCGGGACGCATCGCCGATCATTTAGAGCAAAAAAACCTCTTCCTCAATGGATTAGAACTGCTTGTCCTCGATGAAGCAGACCGTATGCTGGATCTAGGCTTTGCGCCGCAATTAAAAGCCATCAACGCTGCTGCCGATCATAAGCGTCGTCAAACCTTAATGTTTTCGGCCACCTTAGATCACAGTGAAATCAATGAGATTGCCGCGGCATTACTTAAAAATCCGTCGCATGTGGCGATTGGCGCTGCCCACACTGAGCATCAAGACATTACCCAACGGATTTATCTGTGTGATCACTTAGATCACAAAGAAGCCCTGCTCACGCGTTTGCTCAGTGACGAAACCCACAAGCAAGTGATTATTTTTACCGCCACCCGCGCCGACACCGAGCGCTTAGCGAGCAAACTCTCGGCGCAAGGTTTTGCCACAGCCGCCCTAAGTGGCGAGCTGAAGCAGGCGGCCCGTAATCAAATCATGGATCAATTTGCCCGTGGTCAGCAGCAGATTCTGGTGACCACAGATGTAGCATCCCGTGGCTTAGACTTACTCAATGTCTCCCTCGTCATTAACTTCGACATGCCAAAATTTGCCGAAGAATATGTTCACCGTATCGGTCGTACCGGCCGCGCGGGCGCCAAAGGTGATGCAATCTCCCTCGTTGGCCCTAAGGATTGGGATAACTTTAAGAAAGTACAACTCTTCCTCAGAAAGACCTTTGAGACCAGTGTGATTCAGGGCCTCGAAGCTAAATTTAGTGGCTTAAAAGACAAGCCAAAAACTGCCGCAACTAAAGCGGTCACTAAGGCTGGTACAAAAGCCAAAGCGAAAACCAAGTCAAAAACGGTTAAAACCGCCGCCTCCCGTGACAAACGCTTTATCACTGGGGTTGATGTGGGTGATGCGCCCATGCGGAAAAAACCTGCGGCGCCATTGCTGCAGGATCATGACGACGAGCGTTAATGATTTACTCGCGAGAGTCCATAATGCAGACTCTCGACATTACGGGTGGGAATATGCTCCTGCCATATGTAAGAAATGTTGATATTTAAAGGTGTAACATGCGAATTTGTGGTGTTGAATTAAAAGGCGGCGAAGCCATTATCAGTCTGCTGAGCTACGAAGGTGAGACCTTCAACGTACCAAGCTGCCGTAAAGTGTCTTTTAGCGTCGCTCAATCCGCCTCAGCGGAAACTATCCGTGAATTTCACTTCGCTTTCCATAAGTTAATGGAAGATTATAAGGTCGATGAAATCGTCGTTATCGAGCGCGAGCAAAAGGGCAAACTGGCTGGCTCTGCCACCAGCTTTAAACTCGAAGCCGCAATTCAACTTGGCGAGCTGCCGGTGACCTTGTTGTCACCTGTTGCTATCAAGGAACAAAACAAGCGTAATCCTCCGCAAGTTGATTTTGACAGCTTAGATCTTAAACGCGTCCAACAACCCGCCTTTGAAGCGGCCTACGCTCAGCAAAATCGCCGTATTTTCGGTAAAGCTTAAGGCCTGTGAGCTTAGCGCAACTGTAGCGCTAAGCTCGTTTCTCCACAGCTAGAAGCAATGCAAACCTTAAAATATTTAAGCGGTTATAGTCCAGATATCCAACGCCAAGTTCAGCAACTACTCGAAGGTGGAAAGCTTGCGGATGTTCTGCTGCGTCGTCATCCCACGATCCATGAGATCCGCAGCGACAAAGCTCTCTATGACTATACCCAAGGGATAAAAAATCAGTTTTTACGCCAATCCTCTCCCCTGTCAAAAGTGATCTTCGATGACAAAATTAGTATGAGTCATCATGCACTTGGCTTACATTCTTACGTCTCTAGAGTGCAAGGGAATAAAATCAAGGCAAAGAACGAAATCCGTATCTCTTCACGTTTAAAGCGCGTCCCCGAACCCTTGCTTAGAATGGTGGTGGTACACGAACTCGCCCATTTAAAAGAGAAAGATCATAATAAAGCTTTCTATAAGTTATGTACTTATATGGAGCCCGATTACCATCAATTCGAATTCGATCTGCGTTTACTGCTAACCTGTATCGACGCTAACCAATCACCCTACTCAAACTAAACAAACTTTTTCGAGTAAGCTCGCATTTTACTCGTCGATTTATCACGCGCAGTTGACTGATAATAATTTTCATTTAGAATGAAACTGTCTTATCCGTTACCGCACTCAAGCCGTGTAAAAAGTCGTATGAAAAAGCAAAAGATTGGTAAAAAGCTAGAAAAGTGGTGTAACAAACAGGCCAAGAAACTGCAAAAGCAGCAGGCAAAATCTAATAGCCCTGTTGAATTGCAAAACCTTTATTCGGCAAATACCCCAATAATGCATGCGACTCGCGCTCAACATAAAAAACAGCAGCGTAAACACTTAAGCCAATTATTGTCCGAATATGTGGCGAAACAGCAAATCCAAACCCTCGATAAGACCGCCCGCAAGAAACAACTTAAATTAGCTAAAGCCCATTTTAGTGCCGCGAATGATGCAAAATTTTTATCATCCGCCGTTATTAAGCGTATCCGTCCATTAGCCACTGAACGCAGTTTTGCACTTCGTCCTTATAAAAAATCCCCCTGCGGAGGCTGCCCAGCTTTAAAAGGTCGTCTGTGTAAATGTGCTTTAAAGGTAATGCAGAAACGTCAGGCCAGTTAATTCATTTGAATTGACGGTTATTCTGCGTAACTTAATCAAAGCTAATATAGCGCCAAGTGACTTGCTTATATCGGCACTCGGCCCATCTATAAGGCGATATCTGCTTGTACCCTTTATGTAGTGCCAGTTTCACTCTATTCAACGCTTATTAAAGCAGTAACACTCATTGCTTATTCGGCCAAGCATCAATCTCATTAAACTTGTATTTTGATGAATACCCCATTTTCCAGCCGTTATCGCTAAACACCGCGCAAATAAAAACGCCGATGACATCAAATTCATCGGCGTTTTTATATTCGGTTCGCGCGGGTAAATGAATAGATTAACCTAAATTCATTAACGCTTGGCGGCTCTTCACGATATTGGTGAAGGTACGTAATTCTTGATTCGCTAATTGGCTTGCCATCGGGATATCGGCTCTCATAGGATCCACTGGCTTGCCATTAACATGGAATTCATAGTGCAAATGTGGACCGGTAGAACGTCCTGTATTGCCTGATAAAGCAATCACTTGGCCACGTGTGACGCGTTGACCTTTACGTACTAATGCCTTAGAAAGGTGTAAATAACGTGTACGGTACTTACCACCGTGTTCAATCACAATATACTTACCCGCGAATTGGTGATCGGTGACTAAGCTTACGACACCATCGCCAGGGGCAATAACTTTAGTACCAATAGGCACTGAAAAGTCGGTACCGTTATGGGGTGAAATACGGCCAGTAATAGGATGTTTACGCGTCGGGTTAAAACGAGAACTCATGCGTGGTTGTTTGGCTAATGGAATGCGTTGGAAGGCACGCACTAAGCTTTGGCCTTTAGCATCGTAATAACTGCCATCGGTATGTTGGAATGCACTAATTTCGGAGCGACCCGTTTTAATGCTCACGCCTAATATTTGACTGCTTCCCGTTGCTTCGCCCTCAACATATTGATCATTTACCAAAACAGAAAATTTATCACCTGCACGTAAATCCCGTGCAAAATTCACTTTCTCTTTGAGTAAATCTTCAATCCGCTGAATATCCGCCGCTGCTAAACCCATTTTTTGCGCCGAAACGTAGAATGAGCCTTTAATATCACCAGTGAGAATACGGTTTTGCCACACACCTTCAACGTTAATTTCTTCAACGTTAAAGCTGCCATCTTCATAACGGGTAAATACCACTTGGCGTGCGGCGTTAAAATACAGCTCTAACTTCTGCAGTTGGCCTTCATTATCCAGCCAAAATTGAATACGGTTACCGGGTAATAAGGTATCGAGCGCCAGAATGTTTAAGTCGGCTTCTAACACTTTATACATGGTTTGCTGATCAACACCGGCTTTAGAAAATAAAGCACTTAAGGTATCGCCGGAAGCAATGACACGTTCAAAATGAGGGGTATTATCGACAATTGGAGCTGTTTCAACAGGCTCTGAAACCTGTGGCAAAATCGTCTCGAGATCGAGCGCGACTGGAATACGTTGAGCAGTAGGAACCACATGGTTGGCATTCGGCATTAACATCGCCGCACCGATTAATAAACCACCAACTAGGAGAATATTTTTATGGGCTGAAGATAAATTCTGCAAACGAATTTGCGGAAAATTAGCCAAATTGGGTTTACCTGTCTGCAACGCTTTCACCTTTTGTTATCGTTATTGCGTTATATTTTTGAACCAGTCCCTCAGGGGGAAGCCCGAATTTTGTCAACTTATCCCAAAAAACCGATTATGACAAACGCTATTTTGCACTTTTATAGCACTATTTACTAAAAACATGCGTCAGTTAGCACTTTAAACCGATTGTGTGTTCTGTATATAGATGTTAAATAGCGCAAAATCTCGTTTGTCATTTCAATAAAAACAATGTGTTAAGCCAATATTTCTCCGCTTAAGTTAGACTAAGGCAAAATCACCTTGATTTCACTCCCATGGGAGGTTTTCAAGATATCAATTCGAGTGCCTATCTGTTCTTTCATTTCGGATACATGGGAAATCACCCCAATCATCCTCCCCGCCGACTGCAAATCCATCAGCGTGCGAATGGCAAGTTCGAGGGAGTCCTGATCTAGGCTGCCAAAGCCTTCGTCAATAAATAAGGTATCGAGTTTTATTCCGCCCGCGTAAGCTTGAACCACATCCGATAAGCCCAAGGCCATCGACAAAGCTGCCATAAAACTCTCACCACCACTTAAAGTCGCCACGGGACGCACTTTAGAGGTGTAGGCATCCTCGACTTCAAGCTCTAGCCCTGAGGCCTTATTGCCCTTCGCCCTGTCCTCTTTACGCAATAATCGGTAGCGACCTTTGCTCATTAAATGCAGCCTCTGCGTTGCCGCAAGCAACACATCGTCGAGCAGTACACTGAGCACAAAGCGTTGCAGGGAAATTTTGTTGCCCGTATTACCGTTGGCAACATCGGCCAAGGTGCCAACCACAGCATATTCATCCTCGAGGGATTTGGCCTTTTGATCGACCACTGCCAGCTGAGTTTGGGTATTGTTAAGCAGGGTGAGCCGAGTATTGAGTTGACTCCATACCTCTTCCGCCGCTTTAAGCTGCGCGAGTCGCTCTGTGAGCAAGGCCTCTAAGGCGTCAAGATCGGGTGATGTCGACTCGCTCAACTTGGTTGTAAGCTGAGTCAGTTGCGACTGATTTAAGGCGCACTGTCTGTGATAGGTTTCTATGCCCTCAGCCAGCACCTGCATTTGCTCATCGGTTAACAAGGCTTCGCGCAATGCATCCCTATCAATAAAGCCTGCGTTATCGAGCGCCGTCAGTAGTGTCTGCTGTGCTTGCGCCTGCAGATCTGCCGTAGCATGACAACGCTCTATTGCCGCCGATAATGTCGTTTGCGCCGCCACACTCTGCTGCGTTGCCTGCTGCTGCGCGGTTCTCAATGCATCAATCTGACGTTTTATCTGTTCGAGTTGTTGCTGGTTATTCGCAATCGCTTGATTCAATACCTCCAGTGTTCGGTATTCTTCTGGGATCCTCAGCGCTTTTTCCGCAAATTGACCCGATAGCCGCTCGACTTTGCCTTCTTGCTCACGGTAACGCTCACGCTCAAGTTCCAGTTGCTGCGTCAAAGTCGACTCTTGCTGCTGCAAGGTTTTGATCTGTTGCTGTAACTGCTGCAGCGCCTGCGCCGCAGAATCCGCTTGCTTTGCTTGCTGCATGAGTCTTTCTAAGGTTTGGCTATGGGATTCGAGCGACAACTCAACCTTATCGCCAAGAGCTGTTGCCAGCTCATTCGCCTGCTGTTGCTGTGTTTCTAATTGCTTTTGCAGCCCACGATATTCTGCCCGCGCTTTATTGAGATTATCGAGCGCCAAGGCCTCGGCATCCTGCGCCGCCTGCAATTGTAGATCCGTTGGTAAATCCTCATGACTCACCGCGGGATGCGGATGGGCCGAACTGCCACAAACCGGGCATGGCTCATGGGGTTTTAACTCTCTAGCTAAAATAGCAGCCTGACCTTGAAACCACTTCAGTTGCAAAGACTTGTAAGCCGTTGAGGCAGTTTGATATTGGGTATTTAGTGCTTTTCCTTGTGAGCCGACCTGCTCAAGAATCCCTTGAGTGTGCGCAACTTTGGCACAGATCTGCTGCCACTGCTTGAACTGCTCGAGCATATGACGGTGCTGCTGTAACGCCTGCGCAGTGGCAAGTTGCTGCTCACTTTGTTGTTGCAAGGCTGGCAGTTGATTCTCACAATGGCTGCGCTGCTCAACTAAAGCTGCAAGCGCATTTTTACTCTCCTGTCCCTGCAACTTAGTGTGTTGCAGTATCTCTTTTGCCTGCGCTAAAGCTTGTTCAAGACTGGTAAACTCTGCCAGCTGCGGCACTAACGCACTGAGATGACTGTGTTGTTGCTCAAGGTCGCGCAGCTTATGTTCGAGGGGAATAATTTCCTGCGCCGCAGTTTCAGCATGAGCGAGGGCGAGCTTGGCGGCATCGAGCGTCGACTGCGCACTATCGCGCTGGAATGCTGCAACACTCGCTTCTTGCTCCCGCGACAAGGCATTATCTAATAAGGGTTTTACCCGCAGCGCTTGCTTGGCCACCTCAAGCCGTGTCGTTTGGGTTGCAATATGCGCTTGCTGTTCATTAAGGCTAAGCGCCTCAGCCTGCAATTCCTGTAAGCGAGTAAATTCAGCAAAGAGTTGCTGCGCACTATCACGCTGTTTTAATACCGCTAAATGCGCCGCAACACTTTGCTCCTTTGCTGCCGTCGCCGCCGCGAATTCGGGTTCAATGCGACTAAACTCAGCAACAAGCTCAACATCGGATGTGAGTGCTGCCGTTTGCAAAATACCGTCACGGCGAGCGCGCTGCTCTTTCACTAAGGCGCGAATATCCGCCGCCTTAGCCTTTAGAGTATCTTCGATGCGCTTATAGATATGGGTTTGGAATAATTGGCTAAAAATCTGCTCACGCGCCTTAGAGTCGGCCATCAGCAATTCGCGAAACTTCCCCTGCGGCAGCACCATCACTTGGCGGAACTGCTCCACATCTAAGCCGGTTAATGCCTCAATTTCGGCCGTGGCGTCTGACACTTTACTGGCGACGATAAGGGTTTCACTGCCATCTTGGGCAATCTTATACAGCTGTGCCTCACTCTTTTGTACCGTTGAGCCATCACCGCTTTTCTTTAATCTTTCCTGCTCGGGGACGCGGCGAATACGATAACCCGTACTACCTAATTGAAAATGAAAGGTTACCTCAGTCAGTACGCTATCATCGGCCATATCGCAGCGCATCTGGCTACCTTCGCGTTCGTTACCCGTGGTTTTGCCGTAAAGCGCAAAACAAATTCCGTCGAGCAGCGTGGTTTTGCCCGCGCCTGTTGGCCCGTTGATCAGGAATAAAGGGTTATTCCCCAGTTCGGTAAAATCAATAGTTTGAGTCGAGGCGAAAGGGCCAAAGGCCGACATTGACAGCGAGAGTGGCTTCATGCGGATTGCTCCCCTTTTGCTGCAACGCGAGTAGATCCACCGCTATCGCCTTCATCCCCGTGAAGCTTAGTTAAAATCTCATCCATGACCGCTTGCTGCGCATCACTCAACTCCTCGCCAGAAACCTGACTAAAAAAATCACGGAACATGGCCATTTCGCCTTTTTTGATATGGTCGCGATTGAGTGCGACGGCCTGTTCGCCCGCCATTAATCCAGTACGTTCTAGATGCAGCACATTGGGATAGACACTGCGCAATTTGCCCATGGCATCTAAAATGGCGTGTTTATCAAGGAGTCTGACCATCAGGTAATCCTCACGCTTGGCATCGGTCTTCCCAAGATCTAATAAATGCGCCAATTCTCCTTCGATAATCCGCACATCGCGCAGCGCGGTTAATGGCAAGAGTTGGATCTGCGCCGGAGTGTGCGCGGCGATGTCGACTAAGGTGACAGACTTATGTTGATGCTGTTCGCTAAAGGAGTATTTCAAAATCGAGCCAGAATAACGTACATGTTCACGGCCTTTATATTGCGGACCGTGTAAGTGGCCGAGGGCGACATAGTCAAACTCACTAAAAAGCCGTGGGGAAATTTTATCGGCGCCGCCAATACTCAATGGCCGCTCGGACTCGGACTCACTGCCACCATCTAAAAAGCAATGACTAACAACGACTTTAGGTAACCCTTGGCTATCGTGGCTGCGGACTTGCTCTAGCAGTAGCGACATCGCCTCTTCATGGCTGGATACGCTGAGCCCCTTAGCATCCGCCTCAAATACTTGGCGCACGGTTGCTGGTTCGGCGTAAGGCAGCGGATAAAAGTAAGCATCGCCACTTGGGCTGCTTAAGCGGATCGGCGTTAAATCAGCCTGAAGCGGCCCAATAATGTGTAAGCCACTTGCCGCCATTTGTTTAGCCGCAAAGCCTAAACGTTCGTGCCCGTCGTGGTTACCGGCAATCATCAGCACTTGTAATCCTAACTCGGTGATGAGGCGATTAAGCACCTCATCGAGCAAAGCCACGGCGCTGGCCGGAGGAATCGACCTATCGTAAATATCCCCGGCAATAATCACCGCATCGACAGTGTGCTGCTCAGCCAATGTCACGATTTGATCAAGCACATAGGCTTGGTCTTCTAAGAGTGATTGATTATGTAACTGGCGACCAATGTGCCAGTCCGAGGTATGGATAAATCTCATCGTTGCTAAACCTTAATGGATACTAAGCCGATTCTATCGCGTGGGCGCATACCATTTAACGTGTGAAGTCTCAGGTGCCGCTAGGCAATAACACAGCCAAATGCCCCTAAAAACGCTTTAAAAATGCTAGGTTATCCTAAACATGACCGCGGAGTATAGCGAATACCAAGGGAGTGAAGAGATTTGCAGCATTAAGGCCGAAAACTGTGCTCATGGACTATGCAGCACAAATAGACAATCGGCCTTACTAGGGAGAGTTAAATATAATAGAGGCTATATCAAAACAGGTGATATTGGCTGGCTAACAGCTTCACGCTCATGGCCAAGGACATAGTCACCACTAAAGGCTTAATGATCTTAGTGCCCTTGGTCACGACTAAGCGCGAACCTAAGGTGGCGCCGATTGCCTGCCCGGCAAGCATCACTAAACCAAGCACCCAAATCACTTTGCCACCTAAGGTAAAGAAGATAAGCGAAGCGATATTGGTCGAGAAGTTTAACACCTTGGCGTGTGCCGTCGCCTTTGCCAGACCAAAACCGGCCAAGGTCACAAAGGCCAGCGCGAAGAAACTCCCTGTGCCAGGACCAAAAAAGCCATCATACAAACCCACACCGAGCGCGGCGGTAAAGGCAAAGGCGGTAGGCGTTAACACTTGATGGCGGTCATCTTCCGAAATCTTTTTCGAAAACAAGAAATAACAACCAATCGCGAGGATTAAAAAGGGTAAGACTAACTCCAGTACTTTGGCATCGACTAACTGTACCAAAATAGTGCCTAAGGCAGCGCCCGCAAAAGCACAGATAAGGGACAGTTTAACGGCCTTCAAATCAACTAATCCCTTACGCACAAAGTACAAGCTCGCAAAAAAACTGCCACCGCAGGCCTGTAATTTGTTGGTCCCGAGCGCTACCGCCGGCGGTAAACCCGCCCACATTAACGCAGGGATAGTCAGCAATCCCCCGCCGCCGGCGATAGAGTCGATAAACCCCGCCACCATAGCCACGCCAAAGAGTAATGCCGCAATTTGTAGAGTCAGTTCAAATTCCATGATTGTTATAATTGAGTAATAGGAGCTAAGGCTTCGCATTAGACTGCGTTTGCCTTATAAACGCAAAGGAGTTATTGTCGCGCTAGCGTGAGCAAAGCTCACACTAAATACCCTTCTCATTTACTCGATTCGGATACGCCTATGTTTACTTCCTTGCCGCCCCTCAATGCATTACGGGCTTTCGAGTCTGCCGCCCGCTTGCAAAGCATGACACTTGCGAGTAAAGAACTGCATGTCACCCACGGCGCCATCAGTAAACAAATCCGTGTATTAGAAGAATTCTTAGGTTTTGCTCTCTTTGTGCGCCTGCATAAAAAAGTCGCACTCACGGACGAAGCCAAGCGCTACTTGCCCCATGTGCAAGCGGCTCTTCAAACCTTATCCAGTGCCACCGCCGATTTACGTAGTCAAGGCTCGCGGCCACAAACTTTAGCGATCAATGTGTTACCCAGTTTAACCATCAACTGGTTAATCCCCCGGATGGAGCAATTTAAATCTCGGCATCCGCATTTGTATGTGGATCTTTCGATTGGTGACTTTGCCGTCGATTTCAGCCAAGGCCGTTACGACATCGCCATCCGCAGCAGCACTCAACTCCCCAAAGGGGTTAACTACATCAAACTGATGGATGAAGACTTGTGCTTAGTGTGCGCGCCGTCACTCGCGCCTAAACTCAAAAGCATCGAAGACATCAATCAGGTTACGCTGCTGAAACACACCACACGGCCAGAGCTTTGGGAATATTGGGCGGATAAAGTGGGACTGGTACTCACGCAGGCACAAACCTTTGGCGTCGAGCATTTTTATATGTTGAGTCAAGCCGCAGCCAGTGGCATGGGCGCAGCACTGATCCCACGTTTTTTTATCGAAGATCAATTGGCCAATGGCAGCTTAGTGATCCCGTTTCAAGCACCTTTTACCAGCCCATACGCTTATTACTTACTCACGCCCAAATCCCCTAGCTTACCGCTAAAGGTGCAAGCCTTTATCGATTGGATGCTCGAGTTATTTGCCCCCTATCGGCAATCGTCAGATATCGACAAAGCCTAGATAGCAAAAAACCACCTGAGCGGTGGTTTTTTTACGCTTATCCGGCGATAGGCTTAGTGATGGCAATGTTCATCGTGAACATGGTCGTCATCCATAAACTCATCATCACCTTCTTGATGTTGCATTACGCCCCATCCATCAGTCATGCCGCCAAACTCGGCCGCAAAATCATTGAGAATGGTCTCTTGCTCAACCAAGTCATCGTAGTCTGGCACCATGTTGATGCATACGATGATTTCCCACTTACCGAGCTCATCGTTAAGGTTCAGCTCAACTTCGCCTTCTAAATCGGAGTTAGCTAACTCTTCGAGTGCAGTTTCAGCATCGCGCTGATCATCGAAAACTAAAAAGAAATCAACATCGAGGGCTTTAGTGAGGTCAATTCCGGCTTCGGCCATCGCAGCCAGCATTTTGCCATTATCGTCGTCTGGAAATTGCATATCCTACTCCACAGTTTCAGGCTTATTCAGCCGCAATGATTTGAACCGATTCACCATTAAAGCTAACTATGTCACCCGCAACGACTTTTTTACGTTTGCGAGTTTCCACTTCGCCATTGACGGTAACTAAACCTTCATCAATAACATGCTTGGCTTCGCCGCCGGCATTAGACATGCCTTGTACCTTTAACACTTTGTACAATTCAATAAAATCTTCGCCAGGATACAAAGCTAACTGATTAATTTGCGCCACTTAAACACGCCTCAAAAAATAAACCTGCGGCATTATAGCAGCATGTCCCATGGGATGCAGATAATTTAACTTATCTTTGCCTTTCATCGGCGAGCAGCCCATAGGCGGATTCATCTAGCCACTCATCGCCTATCTTAAAATGCTGCCGAAATATGCCCTCCAGTTGAAAGCCACATTTCTCCATCACCCGAGCTGAGCCGATATTATCTTTAGCGCAGTACCCAACCAATTTATGGACTGACAGACTTAAACAAGCCCAATCGACAACCGCCTGTAAACTCTCAGTGGCATAGCCTTTACCTTGCCCTGCGTGCGCCAGTAAATATCCGACCTCGGCACGTTGCTCCTCCACACTTTGGCAATGAAAGCCGGTTAACCCGATAAACTCACCGGTATCCAGAGTTTCGATCGTCAGCGTAAGCCAATCGCCAGAGGCATAGTCCCAGGTGACTGAGCGCTGCTCAAACTTTTGCCGGATCACTTCGGGAGCTTCGGGAATGCGCACATAGCGATTGATGTTAGGATCTTGATGTAATGCCAAGAAATGTGGCAAATCCTGCTCTTGTAAACTGCGAAGTCTTAGTCTATCGGTATAGAGTTCAAGCATAGCGGCTCCCCAATGGATGGACGAACTAAAAAAATGGCAGCCAAACGCTGCCATTGTCTCGGCAAGAAGACGATTAACCGCGGCTAGTGACTTCGAGTAAGTGATATCCAAACTGGGTTTTAACAGGACCTTGAACCACGTTTAATGGCGCACTAAATACCACTTCATCAAACTCACGCACCATCATGCCTGGGCCGAATGAACCTAATTCACCACCTTGTGCACCCGATGGACATGAAGAATGGGCGCGGGCGATTTGCGCAAAATCGGCACCGTCGAGGATCTGTTGTTTAAGTGCTTGGCACTGCTCTTCGCTGCTCACTAACAAATGTCTTGCTGTAGCCTGAACCATGATAAAACTCCCTGAATAATCCTGAGACATTTGCCCCAAATATCATATGGTTCCCGTTTTTATGACATCTAAACGGGATGTGAATGTTGAGTATAAAAACATTCTGTTTAATTAAAAAGTCTTAAACCGCGCCGTCATTAATTTTGTTATCGATAACGGCGCAGCAGAATTGACTCAGTGTTAAGCCTTAGTCGCCGCTATCCAGCGATCAATTTTCTGCTCCATCACCGCCATAGGTAACGAGCCAGAGGTGAGGATCTGATCATGGAAAGCCTTAAGGTCAAACTTATCACCCAGGGCTTTTTCAGCACGCTCACGTAGGGCTAGGATTTTTAGCTGGCCCACTTTGTAGGAGAGTGCTTGACCCGGAATCGCCATGTAACGTTCAACCTCGGCAATAATATCCGACTCGGCCATGGGCGAATTATCCTTCATATATTGAATCGCTTGTTCGCGGCTCCAACCTTTGGCATGTAATCCCGTATCTACCACCAAACGCATCGCACGCAGCATTTCGTCTGAAAGCTTACCAAAGTATTGATAAGGGTCGCTAAAGAGCCCCATTTCGATGCCTAAGTATTCAGCATACAACGCCCAGCCCTCTTCGAAGGCGGTATAGCCACTGAAACGTTGGAACTCAGGAACGCCTGTTAGCTCTTGCTTAATGGCGATTTGGAAATGGTGGCCAGGCGCGGCCTCATGTAATGACAACGTCGTCATACCCCATTTCGGCTGTGCTTTTAGGTTATAGGTGTTGATATAAAACACCCCTGGACGGCTCCCATCCACAGCTGGTGATTCATAGGACGCGCCCGCAGCCGATTGCTCTCTAAAGCTTTCAACCGGTTTAACCACATAGTCGGCCTTTGGCATTACATTAAAATACTGTGGCAATACTTGGTTAATCTTATCTTTCAACACCATATAACCATCGATTAAGCCTTGGCGATCGCCATAGAAGTATTGTGGCTCAGACGATAAAGAGGCAAAAAAGGCTTTTAAGTCACCTTTAAAACCCACTTGCTCACGGACTTTGTCCATCTCAGAAAGAATGCGTGCGACCTCATTGAGACCAATTTGGTGAATTTCATCCACTGGCATGGTTGTGGTGGTATGAGAATTGGCTAAATGCTGATACCAAGCTTTACCGTTTGGTAGACCAGACCAACCGTCCGTCGCGCGGGACTTAGGTAAGTAAGTCTGCTTGAAGTAATCACGCAGTCCCGTTAATGCAGGCACTAAACGCTCATTAATCATCGCTTGATAACTTGCTGTTAGCTCCGCTTTATCTTGATCCGAAAACCCGTCTGGGAAGTGATTAATCGGTGAATAGAAAATGCTTTGGCTGGCATCCGTGGTAAGCATGGCATCAAGCTGTGGAATAATCCGCTCAACTAACACGCGCGGTAACACCACCTTACTCGCAATACCTTCATTCATACGATTCTCGGCCAATTGGATCCAATCAATAAAGCCGTTAACACGCTGCTCCCAGTTGCGATAATCCTGCACTGTATTAAAAGGCTGTGCACTCTCACCACTACCCAATTGCACCATAGTGATCACAGTACTGTAGAACTGGCTGATCGGCATAAAGCGTGATGGGAAGGTTTCGTCCACTAGGGCCATTTCGCGGTCATAAACAAACAGCGCGTAACTGAGTTGTAAATCGGCAGGCAATTGCTCAAGGTCAATCGCCCTCACTTGCGCTAAATAACGGGTATTCAGATCATGACGCGCCTTAAGATATTCCTCGGTTAAGTCGCCGCCGAACTGCGCGTTGTAGTCATTAACACCCACAAAAGTGGCGTAAATCGGCTCTAACTTTAAGTAATCTTTAAAATAGGCATCGACTAAGGCGACGTATTTAGACTCAGCGGTTTGAGTTTCAGTTTGCGCCGGAGCGGCTTGAGTTGAGCCTTCTTGTACCGCTGCCGTTGTTTCCGGCTTTGAGCAACCTTGCAAAGCAAACACTAACGCTATCGTTCCCGCCAATAAACTTAATTTCATCTTTTATATTTCTCCTTTTGGGTCCGTGATAGCCAAACTCTTCCTATACTTAGTTCAAAGTCTGCTTACGGGATTCATCTATGATCTACTCATTTCGTAACTCAGGTTTTAGGGATCCTGAAACAGGGGTCTATAACCAAACCTATTTCATGGAAGTATTCAACCGAGAGTGGCACAGGCACATACGTGAGCAGCAAAGCTTGGCGTTATTGTATCTGTGCCCTCACATTCATGAAACCGTCAAACAACCCCATTTACTCGAATTCTTTACTAAACAGGTACAAGAAGCACTGCTACGGGCGACAGATTTGATTGCAAGGTTAGATCACAATCATTTTGCGTTAGGACTTTTCAATATTGATGAGGAAGGTACTGAGGTGGTGTTAAAGCGTATCGAACAACATATTCAAGAATTTAATCAAGAATTTGGTAAAAATCACAAACTGAAAATCGATTATAAACTTGCCGCTTGCCTGTGCTTACCTACCCAAGAAAAGCGTATCGAATCCTTATTTAATAATGTCTCAAAGCTATCACTTGAGCTTGAACGGAATCAGCAACAATCCCAAGTGCTTATCAAGCTGCAATAAAGAAAAAGCCCCTTACGGGGCTTTTTAGATCTGCATTGCGAATACAGTGAATTACAGTTCAACGTTGTGCATACGCGCTTTTTCTTTGATATAAGCGATATAGCTGTTTGCACTCTTCTCAGTCTTCTTATCCTTCGCGGCTAATACAGCGCGGTTATAAGCTGACTTGTACTGTTTCAAACTTAAATGGGCTAACGCCAATTCGAAGTTTGCTTCACCTGGATGTTCGATACCTAAAGAGATGGCTTTCTCAAGCACTGGAATCGCTTCAGAGTATTTCTCATTCAAGCTCAGTAAACGGCCTTGTTTCAGGTACAGCTTGCCATCGTTATTGATAGCAGCCGCTTTTCCATAAAACTCAGCAGCTTCTTTGAACTCTTTCGCGTTTTGGTAGAAACCAGCCAAAATCTCGTAAGATTTAGCATCTTCAGTGATGAGGCCCGACTTCATGTTCTTTTGGAATACTTTAGCTGCTTGATATGGCGCACCTTTCTGTGCCATCAGCTGAGCTAAACGAGTGATGTTTGCTCCAGTATCCAAGAAACCATTACGGTAAGCCAAATCATAAGTCGCTAGCGACTTATCATAGTCTTCTACCATCAGATAAAACTGTGCTAACTGAACCCATAATCTGCCATCATCCGGGAATAACGGCACCATGACTTCTAACACACCAACGGCTTTTTTATACTTCTTCTGGTTGAAGTAAGACGTCAGTTTCATCTGATACAGACCTTTATCAGGAGCTTCGGCGAGTGAAAGACCTTTATCAGCCACTTCAATCACTTTGTCCCACTGTTTCAGTTCTGTGTAAGCAATACCGATACGACGATACATTTGAGAGTCAGCCTTACAAGTGAAGTCCATCCACTTGTAATAGTAAGGAATCGCTTCCTTAAACTTCTTCTCTTGTAGCAATAAGTCGGCATAGAGGCGCAGTGTCGCCGCGTGATCTGTTCCACCTAAAATATCCGCCTCAACGGCTTGTTTTAGGTACTTGATCGCAGTATCCATCTTGCCTTTTTCTGCATAGAAGTTACCGAGCATACGCGCAACATACGCTTTATCGAAATCGTTCTTTGGGTTGGCTTCCAACAATACGGCAATCGCTTCATCAAGCTGGCCATTGGTGTAAGCTTCAAAGGATTTCTGAACCTTCTTCGCAGCACTTTCACCTACCGCTTTAGATTGGCGCTTATCGATTTCACATTTCTCAGCCGCAACGGCTGAAGAAACAGATAAGGCGCCACCACAAAGAGACAGTAATAACGCAACTGCGATTTTATTAGCATTACGCATTGTTATTTGCCTCCTTTATCTAAAGTGAAGTCTAGTTGTACTGTCATGCCTGGTTGTTTTAGTGGCTTGCCGTCAACAATCTTTGGCTTGTACTTCCACTTCTTCAGTGCACGAATTGCTTCTTTGTCGAATAAACGTTTAGGTTCGGCTTGGATAACTTCAACGTCATCTACACCACCTAATTCGTTAATCGTAAAGCGTAACTGCACCCAACCTTCTTTACCGTCACGCGCCGCTGCAATTGGATATTGTGGTTCGATACGGACGATAGGTGTTGCATCACCGTCACGTGTCATCATGTTACCCAATTTGAAACCACCGGCACTGTGACCACCAGCTTCAACACCACCCATATTGAACGCCATAGACGTATCAATATTTGATGAAGTGTCTGGTGGCGTAGTATCAGGCTTTTGTGGTTGCTCTGGTGGTGGTGGCGGCTTAGGCACTACCCTTGGCTTATTCTGTGCTTTTGCATCCTGTCTATCCATGGTGATTTCAATTACAGGGGTCTCGGCCGATGTTTCAGCGCGTTGCGCCCCACCACCGACCAAGAACGCCATAAAAGCGAACAGACCAAAAGTCACAGCAGCACCAATAATGATTGATACTAGTGCTCTTAGCATATTAATCGTTCCCCGCAGATACCGAAATCTTATCTATACCAGCCGCTTTGACTTGGTCTAGAACTTTAACAACTAAGCCGTGTTGCGTATCTTTGTCGGCCTGGATCAGCACAGCTGCTTCAGGCGCTTCAGCTAGCATACGCTCAACGTTTGCAGTTACACGCTCGATATCAACCTGACGGTTTTCCATCATGATCACGCCAGTTTTGCTGACGCCGATAAAGATGTTCGCCGAAGGCTTAGAAGTCGCTTGTGAAGCTTTTGGTTTGTTATAGTCCAAACCAGATGGTTTCACGAATGACGTTGTTACAATGAAGAAGATCAGCATGATGAACACGATGTCGAGCATCGGTGTCATATCAATTTGCGCTTCCTCGTCTACACTGGAATGCTTTTTACGTGCCATGTTCAATCTCTCTCTAGTGGTGCGGCATGCTGTCTTTTAGCTTTTCTAAGCTGATTTTCATTTTGGCATCAAGGCGAGTACTGAAGAATACTCCCGATAATGCTGCAACCATCCCCGCCATAGTGGGCATTGTTGCCATTGAAATACCAGCCGCCATTAAACGAGCATTACTCGTCCCCTGAACTGCCATCACATCGAACACTGAAATCATACCGGTAACAGTACCTAACAAACCTATCATAGGACAAATCGCTACTAAGGTTTTAATGACCAGCATACGTGCATTCAAATCTTGCTTCGCTTGGGACAGCCAAGCTTCACGGATACGGTGTGCATACCAAGAGGTGGTTTCCTCTCTTGCATCCCATGCAGCTATGATTGCTTTATGTTGCTTTGGTGATATCCAATTAAGATACCAGTAACGCTCAAGCATCAATACCCACATTAAGAACAGCACAAACGCTACTAACCAGAGGACGTCGCCTCCGGAGGCCATGAAGCCCCTGACGGAATCCCATATGTCCATCAGGTAGATCATCATTAGTCAGCCCTCTTCTCAGCGTGCGCTGCGATGATACCAGCACTTTGCTCTTCAAGAACTTGCACGATTGACTTGCTACGAGCAACAACAACTGCGTGCATTAACATCAGAGGCAGAGCCGCAACCAGACCTTGAACTGTAGTGATCAGCGCCATAGAAATACCGCCAGCCATCAGTTTTGGATCGCCAGTACCGAACAATTGGATACTTTGGAAGGTTGCAATCATACCAGTTACTGTACCTAACAGACCCATCATAGGTGCGATAGCGGCCAGAACTTTGATGATTGAAATGCGAGACTCTAACGCTGGCGTTTCTTTCAGAATCGCTTCGTCAAGTTTCAGCTCTAATGTTTCAACGTCAACGTCTTTGTTTTCTTGATACACTTTCAGGATACGACCTAATGCGTTGTTACCTGGCTTATCAATGTTCTTACGTTGGCTGTTAACACGAGCGCCAATGATAGTCATAGTCACTAAACGTTCGATAGAGATCAACAGACCTAATGCTAACAGAGCGATAATGATGTAACCGATAGTACCACCCGCTTCTAAACGATCTTCAAAGCTTGCTTTGTTAGTGAAGATGTTTAACAGCACGCCACGAGCTGGGTCGATGTAGAATGGCGCAGTACCTGAAGTGGTTTGTTCCCACTTACCTACTGCACTAACTTGGTAGCCTTCTGGCTGTTGTGATAACTCTTGAATTAAACCTAATTCTGGATTGTAAACAACATACTTACCATCAGCAGTTAAGTTGTAAGTACCGATACGGTGAATCGTGGTGTTTTTAACGCTACCGTCGATACCCGTTACAGAACCTTCGAATTTAACAACCTTACCAGATTGTGCCATTTCGAATAATTGTTCTTGCCAGAATTGCTCTAACTCTTCGATTTTTGGTAATTGCTTACGAGCACCTAAATCAGCAATGAATTTATCGCGATTTGGGTATTGAGCACTTACGTTTGAGCTCGCTAACTTACCAGCGAAATCGCCCGCTTCACCTTTAACCACACCGAACATCTCACCCAAGTCACCTTGAGCAGTTTTCAGGTCTTCTTCTAACTGAGCAATTTTACGCTCGTTATCTAAGAAAGCTTGGTTTAAGTCTTTACCGCGTTGCTTCTCAGCCGCTAAAGCATCTTTTTCACGCTTTAACAGAGCCGCTTTATCGCCACGCTCAGCTTGGAACTCTTGTTCACGTTTGCTGTTAACTTTGCCTTCAGCAGCGCGATCAACTTTAACTTGCTGCAATAATTGATCGATGGTCTTAGGCGCATCAGCAGCGCTAACCATACCAGCAGTTAAAGAAAAACTTGCAGCTAATACAGCTGTAGTAATTAACTTCTTCATTATTGTGCAGTCTCCGCAGCAGGAATTGGTAACGCGAATAGATCTAGAGCGCCTTGTTTACGGGCAATGCGGATACCTTTTGTCAGTTCACGCAAATAGCTGTCATCTAACTTATCCCAACCCTTAGATTCTGGGTTGTACATCCAGCCAGTCTTTTGATCTAAGCTCTGAGCATAAAGAGCTACGCGACCTAAGTTAAAGAAGTCTACTAACACTTCTTTACCGTCTAAGGTCAATTTACCTTGGTTAACTGCAACAGCACTACCGTATTCACGCTCGATGCTGTACGCATCCAGAATCAAACGGTATTTTTCTGCTAAAGTCACTTCAGCAGTGTTTAACAGTGTTTTTAACTCTTTAACGCGGTTAGCGCGAACTTCAGAGTTAAATGGCAGATCTAATTGAACGAACTGTTCTAAAGACTCAACCATTTTAAACATTAAAGGCACAACGCCCTGACGCAGTTTATCTACGCCGTTAATGTCAGTTTGAATCGCGTCCATCGTTTTTTGTTGGTCAGCAACTAAGCTGGCAACGTAATCGTTATAGGACTTCAGTGACTCACGCTCATCAGCCACAGAACCATACTCAAAAAGCATGTCTTGTGCTTGATCGAAATACTTATCAACATTCTTTTGCGACGCAGCAGCATCAGCATGGATCATACTATCCGCTTTTTGCACGTCGGTAAGAGGATCTGCAACTACTAAGTTGCTGCTCGCTAATGCCAGCACGCCAACAAGTGCAGTAGCGATTTTTGTTCTATTGCTTACCTTGGACATAGTTCCCAACCAATTTGAAGTGAATAAAAAAGTTAACTTAACAGCAACATCACTTTAAGTAAGATCTACTTTAGTAAATGCTTACCGTAAGTCTATCTTTCTCTTGTGATTCTTAGTTTTTTCTTCCCTTTCCTATGCCTTTACAGGCATAGACCCGCTGGCATCATTTCACAAAATGTTGACCTGTGTCAACATTCGGGACACGTAAAAACTAGTGTAAAGAAGTCTTAGTTATGAATTTTTTTACGAAAGGTGTTTTTTTAAACAAAAAAGCAACTAATGGGGCAGGCATCTGAATTTAAGAACCTTAAAGTAGCTTCTGAGCATCAGTTCTAATATGAGAAAATAACCATGATTACAATTATCTAGAGTTAATTACATCAAACTGCTATCTGTTTCATAGATTAACCCAGCGAAATTAGAGCAACTGTAAATTTACTGTTTTTTATAGAGAGTCCCTAAAAGTAGTCAAATACTTTAAAAAACAGAGACAACCGCCCCTATGACTGTCAAAACAAACTTGGAACCTTGAGGTAAACTCAGATTTAAGGATACGCAAAATATCCTAATAACTTCAGATATAAAAAAACCGGAGCTATTGCTCCGGTTTTTACTTAGGATCTAATTAAAACTTAGCAGTTAAACCTGCATAGAAATAACGTCCAGTTACATCATATGCTTCAGAAGCAGTATTGATACCTGTTGCACCAGAGTTAGAACCCTGTGGTAACAACGGAGGTTGCTTATCAAATAGGTTTCGAACACCAACCATAGCCTCCCATCCATTAGAGAATGTGTAGCTTGCGTTCAGATCATGATAAAGAACCGCATCAATCTTATTGAACGTAGTCAGAGCCGCACCATCAGTAAAGTTGCCGTTACTTCCATCAATAGAGTCAACAACTGAATCCCAGTAACGCATGCGCCATGCAAAACTCATCTCATTCAGTGCATATGATAAGTTCAAGTTAGCTCTGTGCTCTGGGTAAAGAACTTCACCAACATAATCAATTGATTCGCCAGAAAGAATACCTGTTACTACGTACTCATTTGTATAGTTCCAAACTAATTGCGCTTTGAAACTACCTGGGCCAATATCTGTTGTATAGTTAAACTCAGCATCAATACCTGATGTATCAATGTTGTTTTCGTTCGAAGTACCAGAGTGAACTTCAATCAATGCACCATTTTGGTCACGTATTGCTGCCCCATTACAGTTTTGAGAGAAGTTGCTAGGGTCAACGTCAAAACAACGGTTTAGCACGGTTGTACGGCTTGTAGTCGAAATAGCATCTTTCACAGAAATATCATAATAATCTAGAGTAAATGCTAGATCGTCAACGATTTGCCAAATGATACCAGCACTCCATGTATCAGCTGTTTCAGCTTTAACGTCTGGATTACCACCTTGGGTACCACCAGTGCCTTGGCGTTCTGCTTGAGTCAAGTTAAATGCACCATCTGCAGCAATCCTATCACTAATAGACTGAATAGAACGGCAGTTAGCTGCTGCGTTTCCTGTAGTAGCTGCATCAATACCGTCACAAGGATCTGCTACGGTTGAGAATGTCTCGCCTCGGCCACCATACAAATCAGAGATGTTAGGAGTACGAATTGCTGTTGCCGCAGAAGCTCTCACTTTGAATGAGTCAAATGGCGTATACTCTAAACCAGCGTTCCATGTCCAATCACCACCTGTTACAGAGTGATCAGCAAAACGAGCCGCCAGATCGAATTCTAAATCTTCCAATACAGGTAAAATGGCCTCAACATAAACGTCTTTTGAGTATAACTTACCATCAGTTGGATCCGACTGGTTAGTACTTGAAGCACCAGTTTGAGCTAAGTCACCAGGGCTATAAACACCGCGCTCCTCGCGATATTCAACTCCCATTGCTACACCGATGTCACCGCCAGGGAGGGCAACAGGTAAAGCACCTGTTATGTTGCTACCCAATACAAACTGTTCTGCTTGACCAGTCGCTTTAGCTGGAGACTCGACATATTTTACCGCTTCATCAGAAACAGTGCCGGCACCAAATAAGTCTAATGGAACACAACCTTGTAGGCGAGCTAACTCATTAGCACAAACCAAGTTGCCATTGGCATCTTTAATGACATCTAATGCCAGAGCAGCACGCTCTTTATTCACTTGGCCACCGTTATCCTGCAGCTGGTCTGTACGACCCCAAGTTAGGTACGTTTGTGATGCCCACGTATCATTGATAGCCCAGTCGATACCAGTTGCGATACGAACAGTATCACGCTCTAAGTCAGTTGAACGTGGACCAAATTCAACGAGACGACGAACAAATGAGGTTTGATTTAAGTTTGTAATGCCATCGGCAATCAGAGCATTACGAAGTGCATCAGGAATTAAAGGAGAATTGATATCCATTCCTCCTTTACCATTGCGATTCTTCAACCACACATCGTTAACAACATCCAAAGGAGTTGGCTCAATCGTTGAATCTTTTGTTTTAGTCGTATTCCAGTTCACTTCAGTGAACATAGATACGTTGTCAGCAAGCTCCATATTCAAGCCTGCGGCAGCATACTTACGCTCTAACGGAGTGACCAACTGACGGTATGATGCACGGTTAAAGCTTCCTGTTGCGCCAGAATAAGGTGTACCATCACCATTGTACTTACCAATACGCCCTTGTGGAGGATATGATGAGTTTAATGGTCCTGCATATTCGTTACCATCGTCATCCAAAAATACAGCTAAGTCTTGCTTGGAAAAATCACGATCGGTAGCTTTAATACCTTCGTCGTCGTCATAACCTAACGAAATCCAAGCGTTACCACCAGACCAAGTCTTACCAGACGTTAAACTGATCGTTTTGGTTTTACGATCACTTTCTCCAGAAATACCTGTTTGAGCGTTTAATTCAACGCCTTCAAAATCCTTACGAGTAATAATGTTCACAACACCTGCAACAGCATCTGAACCGTATACAGCTGAAGATGCGCTCTTCAAGATTTCAATTCGTTCAATCATTGATGTTGGAATTGCGTTCAAGTCGACAGCATAACCACTTGAAGGATCAACACCAGATACAAATCGACGACCATTTACAAGAACCAACGTTCTTGAGTCACCAAGATTACGTAAAGACGTTGTGTTCAAACCTACAGTAGAGGTTGAGAATGCACTGTTTGATTGGTCAGAACCCGCGATAGTTACAGGCGATGAGTTTAAGATATCCGCTACGTTAATCGCACCCGTTTGCGCAATATCCTCTCTTGATAAGACAGTAATGGGCACTGTTGTTTCCATATCTGTCCGTTTGATACGAGACCCTGTTACTTCAATACGTTCAACTTTAGCGCCGTCTTCATCAGCAGCAAATGTTGTTGGTGCGGCTAGTACAGTTAAAGCAGCACCACTGACCAGTGCGATACGTATTGAATTAGCTATTTTACTATTCGTATACATTGTCTATCTCCCTTGACACAGATGTGTTCTTATTTTTCTACCTCTGCTTTTTGACGCGGGTAGTGTGTAATACATCGATGATGTCGGTAAATACAACATCGAATGATGCACAATAAAATCACAACGAAAGCACTTTATCAACACAAATAAATCATTTTGCCATCTTTATTAACAAACAAGACCAACAATGAAACACTTTGGACAATAGAATTCTGATTAACCAGACTGAGTTAAGTAAATTTCAAAGCAAGGGGGAGGAAGTGAAGAGGCAAGACTTTAAACGCAAAAAAAAATCATAAGGTTACGCAAGTAAAAATATCTACACATACAGTCTAAGTAATACCTTTGCGGAAAGATATGGAATAAAAAGCCTGTATAAAAAACAACCTAAAATAAGACATCTAACTGGATTATGGTACTAATTGTTGCAACATCATGAATAATAAGACCCCAAGTAAACTTGGGGTCTTCGTCAGGCTAACGCTTAGAACTTCATACTTGCACGAACAAAGAAGTAACGGCCTAACACATCATAAGTGTAAGGGTCAGTATTCGAATCATTGTTACCAGTATAGTAAGGAGGTTCTTTATCAAAGAGGTTGTTAATACCACCTGATAAACGAATATTATTCGTTAAATCATATGAACCTGATAGGTCATGGTAAACAACACTACCTACTGATGGAGCATAACACTTAGACTCTTTACCAATACACGCGAATGAGTCCATGCCATCAATATAACGAGCTTCGTAAGTGAAGCTCCAGTCATCGGCTGTCGCGGTGAGATTGATATTACTCTTAAGTTTCGCATATGCTCCAGCACCACCCGTAATATAGCCACGGTAATCTACAGCTACACCATCAGGATCGAACTCTTCGTAATTAGTTAGAATTGAAGTATCCCAACCCACTTTCCAATCAAGTCCTAAAGCATCAAATGCGTAGGCAACGTTGATATCGTAACCAGAAGTGTTGGTAGCACCAATGTTCTGTAATCCGTTATCGAACTTGATACGACCACTGTTATCGATTTGGATATTTGAAGATTGGCACAGTGCTGTGCCTGTATTGATAAGATTGCCCGTTGCATCCAAACATTGGTTCGCAATGTAGTTGTTATCAACGGAAGTAATAGTGTTTGAAATCTCAATATCGTAGTAGTCAACTGTCATCGACAGCCCTTCTACGAAGCTTGGAGAGTAAACTAAACCTACTGTAGTAATATCAGCTTCTTCTGGTGTGAGTAATGGGTTACCGCCCACAGTTACTTCAGCTTGGTCTTGCTCAGTTGCAGGATGAACAATTTGTTCAAATGACGGAGACTTACCGCCATATAATTCATCGACAGTTGGTGCTCGGAATGCAGTAGATAAACCACCACGTAACATTAAGTCATCGTATACACGCCAAGTTAAGCCCAGCTTCCATGTGGTATCATCACCAAATGTGCTGTAATCAAAGTAACGCATTGCGGCACTAAGATCTAATTGCTGCACTAAAGGAATGTTACTCAGTAATGGAATGGCTAATTCCGCATAAACTTCATTTACGCTGAAATCTCCACTTGTTGGTTCTACACGAGGATCATTCGCGAGTCCTTGTGCCGTCAAAGAGTCAGGAGTGAACTTTGCAGCCTCTTTACGATTTTCATAACCAGCAGCAAATCCCATCATACCTGCAGGCAATTCAACAATATCGCCCGACAAAGTTGCTGCAACGATATCCAACTCACTACCACCACTGTTAACTTCAGTGTAGATATATGGAGCAATGCTCTCACCCTGCCATGAAGATTGGAGGAATGGATCAAATTTACCTTCCAAAACAGCAGCGTTTATTGAGCCTAAGTTATGTAAGTTTGCTAGAGTATCGACAGAATCGTTGCGACCCTTGTTGTATGATGCATCCCAGCTCCAGCCGTTTTCGAACTCACCTTCAACACCAACAACGATACGAACAGTATCAACAACTTGATTAAAGTCACGGGTACCAGATTCTACCATTCTGCGACCATAAGCTAACTCTTCACCAGGTTTAATCCAAGGTAGTAAGTCATCGGTCATCCAGCCACCGGCTGAAATAGGGTCGTAAACCCAAGCATCATTATTCCAAATTGGCTGAGGTGCCATTTGTTGGTTAGACCAACGCTTGGAGTACATAGCTTCGGTAAAGAAGCGAGTGTTTTCAGTCAGCTCATAAGTACCAGCAACAGTTAAATTTAGGCGATCCATTGGTGTGAATAAATAACTGTCTTTTGCGTAATTATAAGCATCATTTGCAGTGACATATTCATGGTAAGTACCGCCAAGGCCACTTAAACTGGCCGTATCGCCCCAAATATGACCGCCTTGAGAATAACCACTACCACCGCAATACAGGCTAATCTTTCCATTTGCATCCGGTTTAGTTTCAGTTACAGGACAATCAGAGAATCCGCGGTCAGCTTGGCTAGCTTCACCACGCTTGGTATATTGAGCACCGAAAACAAGGTTACCTTTATCAAAGGTATTTCCCAATGTCATATCGATCGTTGTTTCGTCCGCATCACCTTCTGCAGAGATCCCTGTTTGAACGTTGACTTCAAAGCCCTCAAAGTCTCTCTTAAGAATAACGTTTACCACGCCAGCGATAGCATCAGTACCATAGATAGCGGAAGCCCCATCTTTAAGGACTTCAACGCGTTGAATCATCGAAACAGGAATAGTGTTAAGGTCCACACTTGAAGCTGCTCCCGTACCTGATGCAATCATACGGCGACCGTTAACAAGCACTAAAGTACGGTTAGTACCTAAACCCCTTAAGTTAATACGAGTATTACCGCCCGAACCGTTATTGATACCAGCGTTGGTCATTGCACCACCCGCTGATGTCATTTTTTGTAAAACTTCATCCACTGAAATTGCGCCAGATGAAATGATTGCCGAGGCATCAATTACGCTCACAGGGCTAGCAGTTTCCATATCGGCACGTTTAATACGCGAGCCAGTTACTGCAATACGTTCAACTTTTGCTCCATCTTCCTCTGCGGCAAAAGTGAAAGGTGCATTTAATACCGTAGCAGTCATCCCACCAATTAGTGCTAAGCGCACTGATTTGGCCAGTAAGTTATTCTTATGCATTGTCTATCTCCCGATACATATTGTTTCTTATTATTTATGTGCTGGTCTTATGAGCAGCTTCATACAGGAGCACTTCGAACAATTACGGAGTACTCAGCGGACTCAATAGAACCATACGGTTAACATTAAATCAACACAAAACAAACCAACAAAAAACATTAAGCTCAATAATTAAACAATTAAGATTTACCTTAACTACACTCTTGTGGAATGCATAAGCTATTGGAGAACTCACAGTCTGAGATAAACTTGAATAATTAAAACAAAAAACGCCAGTCATTGCTGACTGGCGTTTTTGTTAACTTTTCGTTATCTATTTTTTAGATATACAGCTGAAGCTTAAAGCGTATAGCGGATACCAATGGCGATGCCGTCATCTTCTGATAATGACATTCTTGCTTCTTGTGCTTTGTCGGCGCTGGTGAAGTCGCTGTAGTCTTTACGTGCTTCAACATACAGAACCGTGTTTGGATCCCAAACAAAGTGTAAACCAACAACTACAAACTGACGTTTGAACACATCGTTCGGATCGGCGTTAAAGTTTGGTTGAATAACATAGTCTTTACCGGCATCCAGAATGTTATAAGAAACAAATGGACGTAAACCGTTATCAAACTTGTAAGAAACTAAGGTTTCAACACCGTAGGCATCTTTAATCAAACGGCCGATGTTGTCGGTATCATGGTTCTCTTCTTTGTGAACGTTGGCGGCAGCATATAAGCCATTCTTGTCGAAGTCGCCCCAGGTCGCGCCCACACCGTAGATTAAATCAACAGCGGTTTTTTGTTCACCTGTACCATAGGCCACATCAAACTCACCACGGTTCATGCCTGCCATTAAGCTGAGTTTATCGGTGGCTTTGTAAGTCAAAGACGCACCATAGGTGTAATCGTAGGTAACTTGCTGCGCTTCTTTCTTACCAGCGTTCCATTCCGCTTCACAGGCACTCTCAGTAATGTTTTCGATATCACAGGTATAGAAACTGCTGTTTTTTAATTGCGCCTGAACCGCGAAGCTCACATCACCAAAACTGTTACGGTATTGAACAACTTTATCACCCCGACCAACGCCGTTTACCGCGCCGTCGTCTTTGTTGAAGGTGTAAACACCTGCAGAGTTACCATCCCACACAAAACCGTAGTTTGTGTTGTATACCACGTCATACCAAGCACCCCATTGTTTACCAATAGTGATAGTGCCGTATTCATCGTGGCTGATGCCTGCGTAGCCTAGACGGTTGTAGAAGAACTCGTCCTGCACCGATTCGAAACGGTTGTTATAGACAATGTCGCTGCTGCCAACAGGGTTCACGCCCCATTCCAACTTGGCAAATGCGTTCCAACCATTGGTTAACTCACGGCTGAAACCAAAATTAATTCGAGAAGCACCATTAACAACTTCAGTTTCACCTTGGGTATTGATTACGCGCACATCAATAAAGCCACCGATTTCTACCGCATTTTTATCGTCTTTGTAGATTTCGATTGCTGATACTGTTGGCGCGAGAAAGAGTGCTGCTAGCGCAGTTGCTACTAACGTTTTGTTCATTTGGTGCTTAACCTTTTCGTTTATGTTTTATCAACGTCATTCCGTTGTTATATTTCCTTACAATTTCCCGGTGAGAGTAGCAAATTTTCATTCCACTCTCCAAGCGAAACCTAAAGATTATGTAGAGAAACATCACAAAAACAGCGTGTTTAACCTCTATAAAACAGGTTAAAACACTACAAAGACCCGCAAATAAAACACAAAACACACAATGGCAACACTAAATTAACAGCAACTGTTTAGAGGCAATGTTCGTGTAATTTAATTTCATTATTGAAAAGACAGGCTCTGCAATAGGGCCAATTTGCTTATCTATGTAGTATTGATAATCAATTGTAGACGATCTATGCGAAACCGGTTCAGGACCGTTTACAGTAATCACATAATCAATCTGTGCCCCTCGCTTGCCAAAGGATGCCTTTCCTGTTAATTCACAAAGCTGGCGCGCGACTTTCACATGGGGAGAAGATTTGGCCGTGTATTCATCTAAATTACGGCGCATGCGTTTGCTAAATACCAGCTCATCATCGCGTTTACCTGCCAGCAGCTCAGCAATCACATCCGTTAAATAGCCACTAATATCCCTTTGGTTAAACATGCGCTCATAGAGTTCAGCCTGCACCTTACGCGCCAAGGGGCTCCAATCACTGCGAACCTGCTCCATCCCCTTAAAAGTGATTTCCAGCGCGCCATTTCGATTGCGCCAAGCACCGACATAACGCTTCTTACTGCCCTCCTCCGAGCCCCGCAGAGTCGGCATAAAAAACTGCTCGTAGTGGCGCTCAAACTGTAGTTCGAGAAAACTTTCTAGCTGAAACTCCTGCGCAATTTTACTTTGCCATTGCTGATTCATTCGCGCGGCAATCTGCTTACCTAAGGCATTAATATCACTGAGATCTGGCTCTGGGCCTAAATAAACGAAGGTGGAGTCGGTATCTCCATAAATGACTTGGTAGCCCATGTCCTCAATCCACGCGCGAGTTTGCTTCATGATTTGATGACCGCGCATGGTGATGGAGCTTGCCAGTTTCGCATCATGGAACACGCAGCCTTGGGAGCCTAAAACCCCATAGAGCGAATTCATAATGATTTTAATCGCTTGCGATAAAGGCGCATTCGCCTCCCGCTTGGCTTTTTCGCGTTGTTCTGAGAGATTTTGGATAAGTTTTGGCAGGATCGGTTGATGTCGGTTAAACCGCGCGCCCAAAAAACCGGCAACGGTTTCAGACTCATCTAATGCCGATCCCTCCTCATCATCCAAGCCTTCAATCAAGCCCTTAGGATCAATTAAAAAAGTCCGGATAATCGATGGGTAAAGGCTTTTAAAGTCAAACACTAAAATATGTTGATAAAAACCCGGGACAGAATCCATTACATAACCACCAGGGCTTTCTATCCCTTGGCTAGCAGGCTGTGCGGGCGCGACGAAGCCTGCCCTATGTAAATGCGGTAGATACAAATGGTTGAATGCGGCGACCGAGGCACCTACACGCCCCAGTTCTAACCCCGTTAATTCGGCGCGAGCGAGGGCAAAATCCCACAATTGAGTATGTTCAAAAATATCCCACACTAAGCGACTATCGGTCAGATTATAATGTGCAAGCCCTTGTTTATTTTCGGCAAATAGCGCATCAATCTCTTGCGCTCGATTTTCTACATCATGAATCGCTTTGCCTTCACCGAGTAGCGTTTGGGCGACAAACTCCAAAGAGAAGCGCTCGAATTGATAAAAGGCCGCCTTTAACCAATCGATACCATCGAGCACCACTCGCCCAGGCAAACTTAAGGTTTCAGGCCGAAATTTATTCTCCACCTTCCACTCGAGAAGCGCGCCACCGCGGCCGATACGCAGCGGGATCCGGTGCAGCAACGCACGCCGATATAACAAGGCCAAATCAAAGGTCACCACAGACCAACCAATGATCACATCGGGATCAAACTCAGTAAACCAAGCGATGAGACGATGGATAAGCGCCGCCTCATCGCTCACCCATTCGATGTAGATTGCAGCATCAGGCTGCGGCTCCCCCACCATAATGACTTTTTCATAGGGCTGAGATTGCGCATCGTGTCCATAAAGAGCCACGGAATAGAGTAATCCTTCAAAACTGCATTCAAAATCGAGGGAAATTGAACGCAATTTTATTTCCGGCTGCGGTGCAACAGCTTTCGCGCGTATAGCGCTAAAAATGGGCAATTGTTCATCTATGCCAGCGTTGCTGACAAAATGCCCTAAAAATGCCACATCGAGCGCCACAAAACGTTCGATTAAAAAACGCTGCTCTGGACGGATATCCGCCTCAAATAAGGGAATGCCAGCATCCGTCGCTATCCGCTGTAAATGACGAAACACACTGCTCGACTTGGCATAAATCGCCGCCACGGATTGTCTTTTAAAGCTTTTAAGTGCAAGCGGTACACAGCGCAGTGCCTGCCCCGGTGTTTGTAACTGCAATGCAGCCATATCGCTTTGATGACAAAAACAAATGTACTCAGAGCCAGGTAACTCCACCAGCACAGGGCCTGAAACGGTGGCGAGATAATACTGCAGCACAAGCGTTGCACCGCGCGTAATAGCATGGCGCGTGAGGACGCGTCCCTGTACACTCACAGGCGCAGCCGTTTCAGGCGTCAGACTCTCGGGGGGATTCAACTGCGGTTTCACTCTAAGGCTCTCGCTGCTTATTGATTCTCGGGACACAGAATAAAATTGCCATAAAATGGCAGAAAAGTTTCTTAGGCTATGCAATCACTGTTATTATGTACAGCATTAATTCGATAAAGTAGTGCCGCATGTTACCTGACAACGTAAAAAACCAGATCCGCGCTATCTATAAAGAGATTGCCGCCGCTTTGCCTAATTTTAGGCCACGCCGCGAGCAAAATTTTATGGTAGCAGAAATCTCTAAGACTCTTGCTGGCGACTATGACAAAGATAGACGCATCATAGTAGTCGAAGCGGGTACGGGGATTGGTAAATCATTGTCTTATATTTTGGGCACGATTCCGCTTGCACTTGCGAGTAAGAAAAAGGTCTGTATTGCTACGGCAACCGTGGCGCTGCAGGAGCAGTTGCTGCACAAAGACTTACCGTTTTTTCTCGAACAATCAGGGCTAAACTTTCGCTTTGGTCTGGTCAAAGGGCGCCAGCGTTATGTCTGTTTGTCCAAGCTTGCCATGCTGATCGGCGATGATAACAGTACCCAAATGGCCATGTGGCAAACAAAGCCAGATAACAGCCAAATTGCCATGTTGCAGGAGCTGCTCAGCGACTTTAATGAAGGCCGCTGGAACGGTGAAATCGATACGCTATCGACACCGATACCGGACCATCTCTGGCAACAAATCGCCTGCGATAAACACAGTTGTCATCGGCAACTCGCCAGCCATCGTAATTGCCCGTTTCACAAGGCCCGCGAGGATGTGGATACTTGGGATGTACTGATCGCCAACCATAGTTTGCTGTTCGCCGACTTAGAGCTGGGCGGCGGGGTGATTTTGCCCGATCCCGAAGACGTTTTTTACGTCATTGACGAAGCTCACCACTTACCAATTGTCGCACGGGACTTTTCTAGCGCACAGGCAACGCTTAGAGGCGCCGCCGACTGGCTAGAAAAAGTCGGTAAGACCAGCGCCAAATTACAAAATCAGATAAAGAGCAACAATATCATCGCCCCAGCGCAGGCGATGCAGGATCATATCGGAGACTTAATCGCTCAGCTCAATCAAGTCGCCCACTTCTGTGATACCCAGACCAAGCAGTTTGCTAATCCTGAGAGCCGCTATCGGTTCGAACACGGCAAATTGCCCGATGCACTGAAAATCCCCGCCGAGAATCTCGCGGCCACCTCCAATCTTGCCCTCAAGCAATTTAACAAGATGCAGTTATTGCTGGCCGAGGCGATCAAAGATGGCGACATTCCTAAGCACCAAGCGGAAGCGCTACAGGCCGAAATGGGCTTTATGTTGCAGCGACTCGAAAACCTGCAAAAGCTCTGGAAAATGATGGCAAAGGAAGATTCCACTAAAGGCGCGCCCCTCGCCCGCTGGATTGAATTGCTCACGGGCAAACAGGTCGATTACTTGTTTAGCGCCTCGCCGATTGAAGTCGGTTTTATGCTCGAATCTATGCTGTGGCAAAAGGCGGCTGGCGTCGTACTGTGCAGCGCAACCCTGAGGGCGCTGAATAACTTCGACCATTTCGCCCATCAAGTGGGATTATCGGTAAAGGACGGCAGTCGTTATCTCGCCCTGCAATCCCCCTTCGATTATCCGAATAACGCCACGCTCTACTTACCTAAGATGAAAACCGAGCCGACGGACGATGCCTATACCGCAGAGCTTGCCGAACAGATTTTGGAGCTGATTGAAGGCGAAATGGCCACTTTAGTGTTGTTTGCATCTTACTGGCAAATGGAGAAAGTGGCCGAATTGCTCGAGGGCAAACTCACGCAGGAAATCCTTATTCAAGGTAATGCCCCGCGCCAGCAATTGCTTGAGACCCACAAAGCCAAGTGTGACAAAGGTGAGCCGAGTATTTTGTTCGGCACAGGCAGTTTTTCTGAAGGTCTCGACTTACCCGGAGATTACCTCACCAACCTCATCGTCACTAAGCTGCCCTTTGCGGTGCCGACGTCACCCGTTGAGCAAGCCCATGCCGAGTATGTGAAAATAAAGGGCGGAAATCCGTTTCTGCAACTCACCATTCCAGATGCATCGCGAAAGCTTATCCAAAGTTGTGGTAGATTACTGCGTAAAGAGCAGGATTATGGCCGAGTCACTATCCTTGATAGACGATTAGTGACCAAACGTTACGGCAAATCCTTGCTAGACGCTCTGCCCCCCTTTAGACGAGTCATTGAGTAGGATTAAGATTTGGAGTTGTTACTCGAACCCAGTAACTGGGCCCTGTTGGCTGTCATTGGCTTAATTGCAGGTTTTATCGATGCCGTAGTCGGTGGTGGAGGCCTGCTCTCCATTCCTGCCCTGCTCACCCTCGGGATCCCGCCCCACACCGCCTTGGGTACCAATAAATTTGCCGCCAGTTTTGGCTCCTCCATGGCGGCTTGGACCTATTATCGCCAACATCTGCTCAAACCCAGTTTTTGGTATATGGCGTTTATCGCCACCTTTATTGGTGCAGTACTCGGCAGTGTGTTGGTGTACTTGTTAAATGCACAGTGGCTTGAAAAAGCCTTACCACTGCTCATTATTGGCATCGCGATATACAGCTTGCTGAGCCCAAATGCCATCTCGGATACCGATTGTCAGGCACCAACAAAAGCTCAATCTAAACTCAAACAAAGTCTGCAAGGGCTCCTGCTGGGTGGTTATGATGGTTTTGCCGGCCCTGGCATTGGCGCTTTTTGGACTGTAAGTTCAGGCGCTTTGTACAAATTACCGCTGTTGCATAGCTGCGCGCTTGCCAGAGCCATGACCTTTACCAGTAACTTGACGGCGCTAGCGATCTTTGGCTTTCTTGGGCAAGTCCATTGGCAAATCGGCCTATGGATGGGGCTATGTATGATGCTCGGCTCCTTTATCGGCGCCCGCTGCGCGATAAAATTTGGTATGCCTTTTATTCGACCTTTGTTTATATTAATTGTCCTATCAATTGCCGCTAATCTGGCGTGGAGCGCATGGTTTTGAACACTTCGCAGCTAATCAGCACGTTGAAAAATCAGCTCACAACGCTTGAGCAAGAAGTACTGCAACACGACAGTCATCTTGCGCCGAGCCAGCGTAAACTTCTGCAGGATATTGAGCGCTTTAATCAGTCGCTGTTTATTCAAAATGGCGCCCAGCTGATGCCTTGCATTGAACAAATTCGTAATAGTATCGGTCAGTTAGAAAAGCAAATCGCTCTAAAACTCGCGCCGCAAACCATCGCCTTAAGCTGTGAACGTATTCAAGACCGTTTTACCGCGGTTAAACGGGCGCTACTGACGACCTCAATCGATATAAAGTCTAAAAATCAACAACGTGCCAGTAAACGTGCGCGTTTTGCCCAACAACAGACCCAATCGCACCAAGCCAGTGGGTTTGCTTGGATTGCCAGCAATGTGTTACAAAATAGCCACGAAATCTATGCCGAATTGAATAAGCATCTGAATTGGGCTAAGAAATTTGAACAAAAAATTGCAGAAATGGAATCAAAACTTGAAAACTGTCATAGTGCTGACAAAATCCGTTTGCAAAATGACATCCTTTTGATGCATCGTCGTTTGGGTAAATGCAGGCAAGCCATCAGTTATATCGAAGATCGCATTCAAGCATTCGAACGTCCGCATCAGAGTCATAATCGTTAAGGAGCAACAATGAAATCACTTTTGCCAATCAGCAGCCTGCTAGTGCTACTCGGCTCTGCCTCAGCCTTTGCCGCAGATCTGAATATCCCTATGTCCTTCGAATACCTTGCCCTCGACGGCAAAAAAGTCGAGTCCAGCGTATTCAACCATAAAAGCAGCTTAGAGTTGGCGCCCGGCACTCACAAAATCGCGATCCGTTACCATGAAATGGTTGAAGACGATTTCAGTGACAGCCAAACCTTCGTTAAGTCATCCCCTTTTATCGTGACCTTAGAAGTGGACGGCGATCATCAATATTATTTGCAAGCCGCTGAGGGCAAGGTCGTTAAAAAGCCTAAAACCTTCGCTCAAAATCCTCAGGTCGTATTAACCCGCTCTGACAAAGGTCAGGTGAATTACAAAGTGACAAACACCGACATTGAAGAAGAGAGCTTTGTCTCTCGTCTCTTTAGCGGTAACCAAGCGGTAGATGTGTCAGGTACTGCCGCCGCTGCAACGGGCGCAGCAGGCACCGCGGCGGTTGTTGCCACGCCAGCCCCTACTTCGGCCCAGGCAGCTGTGAACGCCACCTCATTAACCGCTCCGGTTGATACTTCTAAAGCGGCGGGCGCGAACCCACAACAGATGTTGCAATACTGGTGGTTACAAGCCGATGAGAAAACACGTAAAGAGTTTATGAGCTGGGCTATTTCACAGCTCTAATCAAGATGATCCCATTGGTTTATCACGCCAGCTACTCCAAGCTGGCGTTACCCTCCCACCACCGCTTTCCCACGACCAAATACGCACGCCTTTATCAGTATCTGCTCGATAATCAACTGGCTGTACCGGCTCAATTCCATACTCCCTCGCCGATGACGGCAGAAGATGTAATGCAGGTGCATCAGCAAGATTATGTCGAACAATTTATCCAAGGCAGCTTAGCCAGTACGGCCTTAAGACGCATCGGCTTTCCATGGAGTGAAGCCTTAGTCGAGCGCACTTTGCACTCGGTATCGGGGACGAGTTTGACCGCGCATTTAGCCTTGCAAACGGGTATCGCCCTTCACTTAACGGGCGGTTATCACCATGCACACTATGACTTTGGCAGCGGCTACTGTATTTTCAACGACTTGATTATCGCCGCCCGTAAACTAATGGCCGAGCAGCAATTACATAAGGTACTGATTTTTGACTGTGACGTGCATCAAGGTGATGGCACCGCTACCCTCAGCCACAGGCATCAAGGCATTATCAGTTGCTCCATCCACTGCAAAGAGAATTTCCCCAGCCGTAAACAGCAGTCACACTATGATATTGAACTGACGAAAGGTGCAGATGACCGCGCTTATCAGGAAACCATCGAACAGACTCTTGAGTTGTTGATTCGACTCCATCAACCAGATCTCATCCTGTATGACGCTGGTGTCGATATTCATCAAGATGATGACTTAGGGCACCTAAAGATCAGCAAGCAGGGATTGTATCAACGTGATTTAACCGTGTTATCTATGGCAAAAGCAGCAAATATTCCTGTTGCGGCGGTAATTGGCGGCGGCTACAGCCGAGACGAACTACAATTAAGCCAAAGACATAGCCAACTTTTTATTGCAGCCAACCATTTGTGGTAGCAAACTCAATAAAAATCACCATGGAGCACAGCGATGCAACTCGAAATCCGTAACTATTACGAAGTTCTCTTAATGGAAATGTTATCCGATGAAGGCCTGATGGATGAATTGCCGGAGGATTATTTAGCCGATCTCTGCTGTGTGACCCTCAATCAACTGCCCGTGCGCTATATTCGTCACCTAGTTGACACCTATTTCTTCGAAGATTACAACGAGTTGCAAGAGCTCAAACGAGAAATCCAAGCCGCATTAGAGAAATCACGCGCCTTTCTTAAACAGAATCTACAAAAAAGAATGCAGCAGGAAGAAGCCGACAGCTAAGTCATGCGAAATTGGCATAGCTACATCGATTTTCGATAGGCTTTTTCGAGTAAATTTAGCTGTGTTGCTAAATGCTAAGTAGAGCAGTTATTGCTAATAGCTGAGTTAAAGATAAAGAAGATTGGAAAATGATGGTGATAATTGGAGGTTCCCCTAGAGCCGACACCCCGGCACACGAGTCGCTTGCTGCGGTTGCTCCCTTCCGGGCCTGGCCGAGTTCACAAGTTATCATTGCGGGGGGACCCTAGGGTCACCATAACTTCGAGTGTATCACTTGGTGGATGATCACTGAACGACGCGGATTATCCCCCATGGCTCCTATGGGATCAAGTGCTAATCCGTCCGTTTGGCAAATATCCGGTTTAACTGGACAATCTATAGGCAAACTAGCCAAGTAAAAATGATAAAAGCCTGCTAATGCAGGCTTTTTCTTATAAGGGCTCCAGCACCAAGAGTCAGGATGCGCCTTATCCCTAGAGCTTAATCATATGGCGATTTTGCTCAATCAGCTTAGCACCAATGCCTGAGACATTGGCCAACTCATCAATGGCCTTAAATTTACCATTCTGCGTTCGATAGTCTATGATGGCCTGCGCCTTGGCCGCCCCAATGCCCTTGAGCATTTGTAACTGCTCAGACGAGGCGGTATTGATATTCACCTGAGCCGAATCAGGCATGGCTTGCTTAGCATCCATTGCCATACTTTTAGCATCGGTCTTAGCTTGAGTTTGTACTTTACTGGCTTCTTTAACGGGATCGGCCGCCATCGCAGGTAGTGCAAACAGGGCTGAAAAGACAATGGCGCTCATCATTGCGGGTAAACGGTGTGTTACTTTCATAATGCTTCCTCTCTCCTTGAAATTCGGCCTTTCGTCCTACTTCCGTGGCCGTCAATCAAACATAGACGAAGCTTTTATGAATTTCCAAACGGCTCAATACAAATATTGCGAATCGCTAACATAACCCCAATCTTTGCCGGTAGTATTGTTGGTGATGTGGCACACAATACGTCGTGCTATAAAACAAAAAGGATGCCATAAGGGCATCCTTTTACTAAACCTCGTAGAGCCTTATGCCAGCATGGTCAAGGCTTGGTTTAAATCCTCGATGATATCGTCACAATCCTCTAAACCGATTGAGATCCGCAGTAAATTATCACTTATCCCCGCGGCCTGGCGCGCCTCTGGCGTGTAGGGCGAATGGGTCATGGAAGCAGGGTGCTGAATAAGGGATTCCGCATCCCCCAGACTCACGGCGATTGAAAACAGCTTAAGGTAACCCACAAAAGCCATGGCTTGTTCAAGAGAGGCGGCTAACTCAAAGGCAATCACGCCACCAGCCCGCGCCATCTGTCCACCGATAAATCGATGCCCTGAATGGGATTTAAGCCCGGGATAATACACCCGAGTCACCGCAGGATGTTGCTCCAAAAACTCGGCAACACGCTGGGCACTGTCACAATGGCGCTGCAAACGTACATCTAAGGTTTTCAGCCCGCGCAAAATCAGCCAAGCATCGTGGGGAGACATGACGGCACCGATATCTTTTAGAATTTCATATTTCACTCTGTGCAGCTGTTCTTCACTGCCACACACGACGCCGGCAATCACATCGCCATGCCCATTCAAATACTTAGTCGCACTGTGTACCACTAAATCGATGCCGAATGCTAAGGGTTGCTGCAGCAGCGGCGTCATAAAAGTATTATCGACAATGCTGACAAGCTGATGCCGTTTCGCAATATCGGCGATACCTTTGAGATCAAACACCTGTAGATGAGGATTAACCGGAGTTTCGCAAAAAATCACCCGAGTGTTGGGTTTGATGGCCCGCTCAATGGCCGCTAAATCGGTAAAATCGACTAAGGTGACTTCGATACCGAAGCGGGCAAATTGGCTGGTCATAAGGGCAAAGGTGCAGCCATAAACCGCATTGGAAGCCACTAAATGATCGCCCATCTGGAGGTTAGCCAACAGCGCCGCCGATACGGCCCCCATGCCAGAAGCCGTTGCTGCCGCCGCTTCTGCCCCTTCTAAAATCGCCATTTTACGTTCCAGCTCGGCAACTGTCGGGTTACCTAGGCGAGTATAAATATAACCGGGTTCGTTGCCAGCGAATCGCTCACCACCTTGCTGCGCCGACTCAAAGACAAAGGTCGCCGTTTGATAAAGTGGCGTCACCAAAGTACCAAAGGCTTCGCGCTCATGCCCGGCATGAATGGCTTGGGTTGCGGCTTTCCACTGCTTACTTGATTCATCTTGCATTGCTCACTCCTTGTTGTTGCAAAGCCTCATTCGCTTGTTGTGTCATTGTTCGTTTTAATGAGGCCATGCTTAGCGTCTTGATAAGTCCTATTGATAAGTTAATGAAACATTAGCCCTATCGAATAAGCACTAACATACCCCGCCGAGCGGGTGAAACCAGTGCCATGGTGAAAATAGCATCAGAGGCGCTGTAACTAAGTTGTTACATTCAGAGGTTTGGGGCAGAAAATCTGCGATAAAAAATGCGCTAATGACAGGGTCATTAGCGCATTAGCATTTAGCCTAAAGTGCAGTCGCGGTGTTGCGCACTCGGCTAGGTTATTTCTCTTTGGGTGTTGAGCCTGTTTTAAGCTCAGCAGCCTCTAATTGGCTCTTAAGCGCATCGCGCCCGTCTTTAGTCAATAACTTACCGGCAAACTGTTTAAGCTCAATCAACAACTCTTGATGAACTTTCGATAATTTGGGGCGCTGCTCCTCCCTAAACTGAATTGGTCGACACAACGCCATGGCTTGATATCCTAAGCGCGCCGTGAGCAGCCCGCCACCTAAGCCTTGGGCGAGCCGTGCGGATAATTTCCCCGTCATCTCAACCGACAGCAGTTGGGTCCCCAAATCGGTAACTAGCTCGCTGGTACCGGCATAGATGATGTTAATGATGATGCTGCGAATGAGTTTAATCCGGCTCCAATAGCCTAACTCTATTCCATAACAGGCGGCGACATCCCGCAGCATGCGTTGGTTACGCCAAAGAATAATGGCCATATCCAATGCCGCCAGCGGACTCGCGGCAAGCAACACGGCTGACTCGGCCGCGTATCGACGGACGATTTTTTTCGCCAGTTCATCCCGCTCAGTAAGCACTAAGTCCTCAAATAACAGCACTTTTTCAGCATCGTTATGTTCATCTTTGAGCGACTGACGCAGCCGCTGTAGCCCCTGACTATCGGGATAATGGCGCACTATGTTATTGATAAAACCATCGGCCTCGCCCATTTGCATACTGAGCGCAAGCCTTGCGCCAGACTCTTGCGTATCGGCAACCTGCTTGAGGCGTTTTAATTTACGGTATTCGCCCAAGGCTCCAACCATCGCCCAACTGCCGACTAAACCGAGTACGGCGCCATAAAAGCTAAATAACCAAGGGCTTGCCAACCAAGCGTCCCGCAAACCTAATCCCGTTTGTACTAAAACCAGTAGCAATAACCCAAAAACGGAAAAGCGCGCCAGCCAAGACCAACGGCGAGATTGATGCAGTTTTGGCTGAATGGATGACACATCCAGTGCTTGCGGATGGGCCGCTAAGGCATCATCGACAACCTCATCCACCGCTTTTAAGGGTGTCTGTGGTGCAAAAGCTTGGGCACTCTTAAGCTCATCAGATGTTGACTGAAGTTTGACCTTATCAGAATCAAATACTTGTTGTTTTTTGAGCGGTTGGCTTCCAAGTGTATTTTCAGACATTGGCTTATCGAGCCCGTTTGTCTCTGACTCACTTGAAGGTGGTAACGAATCTAAACTCATTCCAATTTATCCCCCACGAGATACTGCAGAAGGTGATCGAGACGGATATGGTCAAAATGCACCGAAGATGGGTCCACATTGCTGTTATTCGGCGGAGCAAATCCCATAAAATGAAACCCTTGGTCGCGCCAAAAGTTGGGCTCGGGTAAGCGAGTGGGCACTTCGCCGGGAAAAAGCGTCAGGGCTTGGCCGTTCAATCCAATCCCCTGCACGACTTCCACATCGCCTTCTTGAGTGGTTACCATGCCATGACGCGTCGCCTTAATGGCACTAATGGCCATAGTCTCGACTTTACAACCATCGAAACTGGCAAAATGTTGGCTGTGTTTGAGCATATCGGTGAGCAGAGATAACACATGACTTTGTTGGTCCCGCGTCACATGGTCAACCTTACTGGCGGCAAATAATAATCTGTCTATCCGCGGCGCAAACAATCGGCGTAAGTAACTGGATTGACCGTATTGGAAACTCTCCATAATGGCATTTAACGCGGCGCCCATATCCTCAAACTGGGTTTTGCCACGGTTTAAGGCACTGAAGCAATCTACCAGCACTAACTGGCGATCAAACCCCGCAAAATGCTGTTTATAGAAAGGTTTAACTACCTTGGCCACGTATTCTTGGTAGCGTTTTTCTAGGACATGAAAGGCACTGTGTTTATCGCTTTGTTTAAACTCGCTCCATTGATTGTCGGTCACCGATAACAGCGGAAAAAACGCCAGCAGCGGCGCGCCTTCCCATTCCCCTGGTAATAACATTCGTCCGGGTTGCGCCTGATAATAACCCTGCACATGCACTAAATCGTGCAAGAGTTGCTGATACTGATCGGCAATGTGTTTAAGCTGCAGCTCATCGGCCGCCTCGGTTAAATTGAGCGCACTTAACGAAGTTTGAAACTCAGCATATAAGGGCGAGCTTTTTAACACTGCGACACGTTGTTGCTGCGCGCTGCACCACTCGATAAAGCTTTGACGCAGCATAGGTAAATCTAATAGCCACTCGCCGGGATAATCGACAATATCTAAATACAGCGTTGCGGTATCGGCAAACTTGGCTAGCAGCCCCTTCTGCGGCTGATATTTGATGGCTAAGCGCAGCTCCGAAATCGTACGGGTCGATGCTGGCCAAGTCGGAGGCGTCGAAGTAAGCGCTAACATTGCGCCCTGATAATCGAAGCTGGCAATTTCAAGATCCGGCTGCATTGCCCGCTTCACCCCGAGCAAACGTTGCTCACGGCTTACTTGCCATAGGGGCAAGGTATTTCCATGGCGGGAATGGGATACCTGAGAAGCCGCGCCACTATTGAGTAGTTGGTTGACTAATCCGGTAATAAATGCGGTTTTGCCCGCCCCCGATAACCCTGTTACCGCGAGTCGTAAATGCCTGTCAGCCGTTCTATGGAGCAGGGATTGGCTCTTCTGAGTTAATTTATGGAGCGAAACGTCAAGCATTCCCATAAGGATGTCCCTAAATGTTGAATGAGGTTAACTATACACTGGAATTGACGGGAGATTAAGCAACAAGGGCGGACATGGCCGCCCTTTAGAGGGATTACAAGCTATTGATTTGTCTTTTTAAATCAAAGTTATCAGATGTTACATGGCGTTCAAGGTTTTGCAGTCTCACCTCTAGGCTTCTAAATTGCCTGCTCACATCGCTCAGCGCTTGTTTAGCAGGCTCTCCCGATTGCCAAGGTTTCTTCTTCACCTCGATGTCATCCCTAACAGTGCTATTTTGGGGTTTGATGTCGAGTATCACCCATAACGCAACATAGATGATAAACACGACGCCCGAACCACCTAATAGGAAGATAGAAACCGCAAGTACCCGCACTAACCATGTTTCAATTGCAAAGTATTCGGCTATCCCCGCACACACACCTGCGACTTTACCTGACTGGGGAATGCGATACAAAGTACGGCCACTAGTTCCTCTCATGTTTGCCCCTCCATTCAGGCGATTCTGTATCCAGAATAGCCTCTAAGGTTTCGATGCGTGCAGCCATCTTATCGGCTTTAGCAATCAAATCATTGAGCTGTGAAAACTCTTCCTCAGTGAGTCCCTGGCTCACTTGTCGCTTACTGCGATAATGAAGAACTAACCATATTGGCGCCACCACTATCATAAAGATGATAATCGGTGCCATTAGTATGTCCATATCCATAACTCACCTCTGAAATTGTTATTCTTTTGACTTAGTTGTGGCTTTGCCTTTCACTTTAGCCTTCAATGCTTCCAGTTCGGCATTCACTGAATCTTCGGCTTCCAGCGCGGCAAACTCATCGGCTAAGGTCTTTTTATTACCCAGATCGTAAGATTCAACCTGCGCTTCTAACCCTTCGACACGGCGCTCATATTGCTCAAATTTCAGCATAGCGTTGTCGATTTTGCTTGAGTCTAACTGCTTCTTCACTTCTAAACGTGATGAGGCGGTTTGTTTACGCAAAATAATGGTCTTTTGGCGCGCCTTAGCATCCAGCAACTTTTCTTGCAGCAGGCTAACTTCATCCTTTAAGCGCACAATGTGCTCGTCGATCACGGCCAACTCTTGGTTTAAGGTATCCACTAAACCCGCGGCTTTTTGTTTTTCAACTAAAGCTGCCTTGGCTAAATCTTCGCGGTCCTTTGAAAGGGCCAGTTCAGCTTTGTCTTGCCAATCCTGAACTTGTTCTTCAACACGGTTGATACGACGGATTAATTCTTTCTTTTCAGCTAACACTTTTGCTGACGTTGAACGAACTTCTACCAGTGTATCTTCCATCTCTTGAATAATCAGACGAACCATTTTTTCAGGGTCTTCTGCTTTATCGAGTAATGCGCTGATATTGGAGTTAATGATATCGGCGAAACGAGAGAAAATTCCCATAATGCTATCCTCAAATTGATGTTGGTCTCGCTTAGGGTAATACACTAAGTGTGCCAACTTTTATTTTATGTTTAAATTCATAAAGATAAACATATTTTTAACTTTTTCTTTATTTTATGGCTCAAGCCACTTATTATCATTTTCACCAAAATTTAGCGCGAAAGACTAAAAAATATCGTGGATAATAAATTTCAGCAAGACAACCTCATCGGCCAATCGAACGCCCTACTCGAAGTATTAGAGCATGTGTCGCAGATTGCACCGCTCTCTAAACCTGTGCTCATTATTGGGGAACGGGGTACGGGGAAAGAGCTGATTGCTGAACGCTTACATTATCTGTCTAAACGCTGGGATCAAAGTTTTATTAAGCTAAATTGTTCATCTTTGAGTGAAAATTTGCTCGAGAGTGAATTATTCGGCCATGAGTCAGGTGCCTTTACTGGCGCCAAAGGCAAACACGAAGGCCGTTTTGAGCGCGCCGACGGTGGCACCCTATTCCTCGATGAGCTAGCCAACACCTCGGGACTAATTCAAGAAAAACTGCTGCGGGTCATCGAATATGGTGAGTTTGAACGGGTCGGCGGCAGTAAAACTATTCAAGCGGATGTGCGCCTGATTTGCGCCGCAAACGAAGATTTACCCTCACTGGCTGACGCCGGCGAATTTAGGGCCGACTTGCTCGACCGCTTAGCATTCGATGTGATCACCTTGCCGCCTCTGCGTTGTCGCCCCGAAGATATCATGACCTTAGCCGAATACTTTGCCGTGGGCATGGCGAGGCAACTTAAGCTGGAACTCTTCAGTGGCTTCAGTGCCAGCGCGGTCGAACAGCTGATGAGCCATGACTGGCCGGGAAATATCCGTGAACTTAAAAACGTGGTCGAGCGCAGTGTGTATCGCAGTAGCGGCGAAAACCGCCCTATTGAACAGATTATTCTCGACCCCTTTGCCTCTCCCTATCGCCCAACCACGCGAGTGCGGACACGCGAGCGTCAAATCACTACACCTGAAGTGCCACAGAGCTCGCCAGTGGTCACGTCGGCCAAAACCGATACTGACACGGCCGTCATTGCAGAGTCCATCAACAACCCATTTAGTTTTCCCTTGGACTTTAAAGAGCAAACCGAGCGTTATGAGATGGAGCTCATCCAACAAGCCTTATCGGCCAGTCAGTACAATCAAAAGAAGACGGCTGAAATCCTTGGTTTAAGCTATCACCAGCTGCGCGGCATTCTGAAAAAGTACAATTTGCTCGATAAAGCATAAGCAGATTGCCCACGGGCAAGATGCACTGCTAAAATAGCCGTTCATAGTCGATAAAATAATGATTTATAAATGAGTGTGCTAATAAGACGCCTGTGCCTATCAACTGCAGTTCTCTGCATGAGTGGGTTGTTGGTTGCATGTGGCCCCCAACGACTCCCTTCTGGTTTGGTCTATTGTTCCGAAGGGAATCCCGAGTCTTTTAATCCGCAGTTGGTGACCTCAGGCACCACTATCGACGCGACTTCACACCAAATTTATAGCCGCTTAGTGGACTATGACGCGCTCTCAGGCCAGCTCGTGCCCGCGCTGGCCACCAGTTGGGCCGAGAGTGACGATGGCTTAAGTTACCGTTTTACCCTCAGGGAAAATGTTAAGTTTCAACATTCCTCCCGTTTTACCCCGAGTCGCGATTTTAACGCCGACGATGTACTGTTTTCCTTCAATCGAATTATCGACAAACATCACCCTTACCATAGCGTATCACGTACCGGTTATCCCTTTTTCCAAAGTATTGGCTTTTCAGAACAAGTTAAAAGTGTCGAAAAAATCAATGACCACGAGGTTATCTTTCGACTAGCGCGCAAAGATGCGTCGTTTTTATCAAATCTTGCCACCGACTTTGCCGTTATCCTCTCGAGCGAATATGCCGAACAGCAACTGGCACTAGGGCACCCAGAAAATCTCGATCATTTCGCCATCGGCACAGGGCCTTTTACCTTAGTGCATTACGCCAAAAACGAATATATTCGCTATCGACGCAATCCCGACTTTTGGGGCGAGCCCGCCAAAGTCGATATGCTGGTGTACGATATCACCCCAAAAAGCACAGTCAGACTGGCCAAACTTATCGCTGGTGACTGCAGCGTATCGGCCCTGCCCAAAGCGGGTGAACTGCCCGTTATCAAGCAACATGAACAGCTGAGCATTGAGTCTCAACCTGGTCTTAACGTGGCCTTTTGGGCCTTTAACACGCAAAAGCCTCCTTTAGATGATGTACGCGTGCGCCGCGCCCTCGCCTATGCCGTGGATAAGCAAAATATCTTACGGGCCGTGTATCAAAATACCGCCATAGAAGCCATAGGTGTGTTGCCGCCAGCATCTTGGGCCTACGACAGCAATAAAAAACTGTTAGATTACAATCCGCAAAAAGCACGTGATTTGTTAAAAGAAGCGGGAATAAAACATCTCAGCATCGATATTTGGGCCATGCCTGTCGCCCGCGCTTACAACCCTAATGCGTTGAAAACCGCCGAGTTAATTCAATCTGACTTGTCCAATATCGGTGTAAAGGTCAATATCATCAGTTACGACTGGAGCGTCTTTAGCCAAAGATTGAGCCGAGATGAATATGACTCAGTCCTCATCGGCTGGAACGCCGATAACAGTGACCCCGATAACTTCTTTACGCCGTTGCTGAGTTGCTCGGCGATGCAATCAAACAACAACCGCTCTCGCTGGTGCAATAAAGAGTTTGATGCCATTCTAGACAGAGCGAGGGAAGTCTCGACGCAGGCCGAACGCAAGGAAATTTACCAAGAGGCCGAGGCCTTCTTAGCCGAGCAAGTGCCAATGTTGAGTCTGGCCCACGCCAAGCGAGTCGCACTCACTCGCAGCAATATCCATGATATGCAGTTAACCCCTTTTGGCGGCATCTCATTTGCCCGAACCAGCCAAGCTGAGCAGGAGACGCACTGATGTTCAGATACCTGTTACGGCGCCTCAATCTGTTTCTTGCCACTTCGCTAGTGATGGTCGGCGTGCTGTTTTATGCAACTGGGTTGTTTCCAGTTGAACGCACCTTCGCCCTCACAGGGATCCATGCACCGTCAGAGAGCCAACTGGTTCAAATTGAGCAGGACTATAAGTTAGATAGCAATAAAGCCATGCAGTTTATTGCTTATTTACAGCAAAGGCTGAGCGGCAATTTGGGCGTTTCCGTCACCTCGCACCAGAGCGTGGCAGAAGAGTTAAGCTCTGTACTACCGGCCTCCTTCGAACTGGCCGTCATGGCAGCTGTGATAGCCATTGGTTTAGGTGTGCCGCTGGGCGTGTTAGCCTCCCAGAGTCAACATAAACTCACCCAAAATACCATTATGGCGATTACCCTGACGGGCTATTCCGTTCCTGTATTCTGGTTAGGTTTGTACTTGTCACTCTGGTTTGGTGTCGACCTAGGCTGGCTGCCAATTTCAGGGCAACTCAATCTTTTATATGAGATAAAACCCGTTACTGGATTTATGTTGGTCGACATTTTGCTGTCTGATTCTGAATATCGCATATCTGCCTTTAAAGATGCCTTATTGCATATCGTTCTGCCCGCCACCACACTTGCAGTGCTACCTTTTACCGTGGTCGTACGCAGCACTCGCTCGGCAATGATGAATGTGATGAACCAAACCTTTATCCGCGCCGCCGAAGCCAGAGGCATGCACACCAATACCATTATTTTGCGCCACGCCTTACCCAACGCGCTGATCCCAGTATTAAAACACTTAGGGTTAATGCTCGGAGCATTTGCGAGCTATGCGATTGTTGTTGAAATGATTTTCTCTTGGCCGGGTGTGGGTTCTTGGTTGGTGTCGGGTATTTATCAGCGGGATTATACGGTTATCCAGGGCGGGATTTTAGCCGTAGCCTTGTTGATCATCTTTTTAAGTATTTTGATTGAAGTGCTGCATACCGTCTTCAATCCCTTGAGCAGAAAAGATCTTTATGCCTCCAATTAAAATTTATCAGGAAGATCAAATTGCCTCGCCCATGATGCGGGTCTGGCAGAATTTTTCGGCAAACCCCTTTGCCTTAGCGGGTCTGTGGACCATCGCTTTTCTGCTGCTGCTCACCCTGTTTGGACCTATGATTGCCCCCTTCTCCCCTGAGGCGCAAGATCCTCGCGCATTACTGTTGCCGCCCTCTTGGGACCCTTCGGGCACAGTGGCGCACTTTTTAGGCACCGACGATCTAGGCCGTGATATTTTTAGCCGCTTGCTGCATGGGGCACATTTAACCTTCGGCATGGCGCTGATGATTGTCGGCACCGCATTGTTTATGGGGTTCATCATAGGCTCGCTCTCCGGCATGATGCGCGGCTTAAAGTCCAGTATTTTGGGGCACTTGCTCGATGCACTACTGTCTATCCCTTCACTATTAATGGCGATTTTAGTGGTTGCCGTGATGGGGCCAGGGCTTGAAAACGTCTTCTGGGCTGTGGGCATTGCCTTAACGCCACAGTTTGTACGCTCCATTCATCAATCGGTACATGAAGAGCTACAAAAAGAATATGTGACTGCCGCCCGTTTAGACGGTGCCAATTCGCTGCAGATTTTTTGGTATGTGATCATGCCAAACGTCTGGGAAGTAGTGATTATTCAAACCACGTTAGCCATTTCTGCCGCGATTTTAGATATTGCCGCCCTTGGCTTTTTAAGCCTTGGCGCCCAAGCTCCCAGTCCTGAATGGGGTGCAATGGTCGCCCAAGGTATGGATAATTTGTTGACCGCACCTTGGACTGTGACCATTCCAGGACTGGCGATTCTTTTTAGTGTGCTCGCCATTAACTTGGTGGGCGATGGCTTGAGATCGGCGCTTGCGCCCATCAGAAACTAACCTATGCCATTACTCGACGTTAGAAACCTGACTATTGAGCTCGACACGCCCCACGGCAGAGTCCGCGCCCTTGAGAAAGTGAGTTTGACCCTGAACGCGGGGGAAATCCACGGTCTCGTGGGAGAATCAGGCTCGGGCCGCAGTCTGCTCGCTAGAGCCATTCTTGGGATCCCAGGCCCCAACTGGACCATTACCGCCGACCGCATGATGTGGGATGGTAACAATCTGATGGCCATGACCTCGAAGGAGCGCCGTAATCTGATGGGTTCAGATATGGCGATGATCTTCCAAGACCCATCAGGCAGTCTTGACCCTTCACAAACCGTGGGTAGTCAGCTGATGCAGGCCATGCCAAAAAATCCTAAGGCTTACTTTTGGCAAAAGCACAAACACGCCAAACAGACAGCACAAAAATGGCTACATAAGGTCGGGATTAAGAATCCACAAAAAGTCATGTCAAGCTACGCTTGGGAGCTTTCGGAAGGCGAATGCCAAAAAGTGATGATCGCGATGGCAATTGCCAACCAACCGCGATTATTGATCGCCGACGAACCAACAAACTCGATGGAGCTGAGCACTCAGGCACAGATTTTCCGCCTACTGTCACAGCTTAACCAGCTACAAAACGTGTCGATTTTAATCATCAGCCACGAGCTTGAAACCCTAGCACAATGGTGCGATCACCTATCCGTGCTCTATTGCGGTCAAGTGATGGAATCAGGTCCAACGGAAGAACTGATCAATCAGCCCTATCATCCTTACACTAAGGCACTCTTGGATAATATGCCAGATTACTCGGGGATAGAGGCGCACAAGGCGATTATGCCGACCCTGCCAGGCTCGGCCCCCGCCCTGCAACATCTGCCCATTGGTTGTCGCCTAGGGCCAAGATGCCCTGAGGCACAAAAAAAATGCGTTAATCAGCCAAGTTTGAGTCATTTACGAGACCGCTACTTTGCTTGCCATTTCCCTTACCACGGTGAAACGACGAATGACGACCCCACTGCTTAAAGTTAACGATCTCTTTAAGAGGTACGATACCGGCTATAAAGGTTTTACCCGCCAATATAACGATGCCTTAGCACCGGTTTCATTTGAATTAAACCGCGGCGAAACCTTAGCTATCGTGGGTGAAGCGGGCTCAGGTAAGAGTACGTTAGCGCGTATCTTGGTGGGCGCAGAACCCCGCAGCGGCGGTGAAATTTACTTTGAGGGCGAGGCCCTCGACAGCCGCAATATTAAGCAGCGCTGCCGTCTTATTCGGATGATTTTCCAAGACCCCAATACCTCACTCAACCCAAGATTGACGATTGGGCAATTACTGGACGAACCGCTGCGCTTTAACACTGAGTTATCCGCCAAGGAGCGTAATGGCCAAGTGATTGATACCTTGAGGAAGGTCGGTTTATTACCCGAGCATGCGGATTTTTATCCCCATATGATTTCCGAGGGTCAAAAACAGCGGGTTGCGGTGGCGCGGGCACTGATGCTCAATCCAAAAATCATCATCGCCGACGAAGCTTTAACCGCCTTGGATCTCTCGGTACGCTCACAGATCCTTAACCTGCTGCTTAAATTGCAGAAGGACTTAGGCTTGTCCTATATCTTCGTGTCCCATAACCTGAATATTATTCGCCATGTCAGCGATAAAATTATGGTGTTACACAAAGGCGTGATGGTTGAGAAAGCCCCAACAGAACAGATATTTAATTCGCCTCAGCACGAATATACCCAAAGGCTGATTCAGGAGCAGAGCCTGTTTGTTCATAAGCGTTAAACTGCTCCAACCACTTAAATATTCAGGCGAATTGGCTAAAAATAGATGCCATTTAGCCGCCGAAGTATTTATCCTATTGGTCATTTTGATAGAAGAAGCTTAAACATGATTATCAAACCCAAAATTCGTGGATTCATTTGTACCACAACTCACCCCGTTGGTTGTGAAGCTAACGTTCAAGAACAAATTACTTTAACCAAAGCCAAAGGCAAAATCGCCAACGGTCCGAAGAAAGTGCTTGTTGTTGGTTCATCAAGTGGCTATGGCCTGTCTTCACGCATTGCCGCCGCCTTCGGTAGCGATGCAGCAACTATTGGCGTGTTCTTCGAAAAGCCGGGTACTGAAGCGAAACCTGGTACCGCGGGCTGGTACAACTCTGCCGCTTTCGACAAGTTTGCCAAAGCTGAAGGTTTGTACTCTAAGAGCATCAACTGCGATGCCTTCAGCCATGAAGCTAAGCAAAAAGTTATCGAGCTTATTAAGCAAGATTTAGGTCAAGTGGACATGGTGGTCTATTCATTAGCATCACCCGTGCGCAAACTGCCTGACTCTGGTGAGCTAGTGCGTTCTGCACTCAAGCCAATCGGTGAAGTGTATACAGCGACCGCCGTTGATACCAACAAAGATTGCATTATCGAAGCCACCGTTGAGCCTGCAACTGAGCAAGAAATTGCCGATACTGTCACTGTGATGGGCGGTCAAGATTGGGAACTGTGGATTAACGCACTTGCCGAGGCTGGCGTATTAAGCGATAACTGCAAGACTGTAGCCTACAGCTATATCGGCACTGAGTTAACCTGGCCAATCTACTGGCACGGCGCATTAGGTCAAGCCAAGATGGACTTAGACCGTGCGGCTAAAGCCCTAAATGATAAACTCGCGGCCAAAGGCGGTAGCGCGAATGTTGCCGTGCTGAAGAGCGTTGTGACTCAAGCCAGCTCTGCCATCCCTGTGATGCCACTGTATATTGCAATGGTATTTAAGAAGATGCGCCAAGAAGGCCTGCACGAAGGCTGTATGGAGCAAATCTATCGCATGTTCAGCGAGCGTCTGTTCCGTGCCGATGGTGCAAAACCAGAAACCGACAGCGACAACCGTCTGCGTTTAGACGATTGGGAATTGCGCGAAGATATCCAGCAGCATTGCCGTGATCTGTGGCCACAAGTGACCACTGAAAATCTGTCAGAGCTGACCGATTATCAAGAATATAAAGCCGAGTTTATCAAACTGTTCGGCTTTGGCATCGAAGGCATCGACTACGATGCAGATGTGAATCCACACGTTGAGTTCGATGTGATCGAGCTGTAATCGAATAGATTGAATAATCACGATAAAGCGCCACCCTCGGGTGGCGTTTTTATTTGCCGCAAATGCCGTACGATAGGCTAAACTAGCATGACCATTCAACACAAACTAAGGACAAAGAATGAAAATCAGTGCACGTAATACCCTGAGTGGCACTATTACCGCTATCGAAATTGGCTCTGTAAACAACGAAGTCACTATCGAACTGGCACCGGGCGTAGTGTTAACCTCTGTGGTCACTAAAGCATCCTGTGAGCGTTTAAACTTGAAGGTAGGTGATTCGGCTTATGCACTCATTAAAGCCAGCAGCGTGATGATTGGCGTGGATGATTAAGCGGCAGAAATAGCGCACTTATCGTTTGATAAGGCGGGATCAAGACAAACAAAAAAGCCAAGTAAACACTTGGCCTTTTTCTATTTGCATCGCGAAAGCAGTTTTTGCTTCGCACAAAATGAGGGATAAGCTCAGTTATCCCTTATCGTCATTAACCTTCTACAGGGTAATGAACTTTCGCATTCGCTTTCAGTGACTCAATCAGACCGCGGTAATCCGCTTCGCTGTATTGTGCATTTAAGCGTTGTTTCAGCGCATTGACTAACTCATCGCTAACTGACTCTGCCGCGTTCACTTTATCCAGTGCAATCACAGCGTAGCCATTAGCTAAACCAACAGTGTCAACCACAGGTGCAGCACTCGGCGTTGGCATTTGGAAGGCTTTGCCCACAATGGCCGCGTCAACGTCTTGTGCGCCACGGCCCAGTTTAGTCTTAGCCGTGAGAGTCACATCCGTCGCACCCGCTTTAACTTGGGTCATCAGCTCTTGCGCTTTAGCACGTGCCGCTTCGTTCGCTTGGTCTTGCTTCAAACGCTCAGCGATATCGGCCTTCACTTCGGCTAATGGCATAGTACCCGCATCGTGATGTTCCTTCATACGGATAACCACAACATGGTTTGGCTCAAGTTCAATGACTTCACTGTTTAGGCCTTGGCGTAAAACCGTGTCAGAGAATGCCGCTTTAACTACGTCAGGCTTGTTCAATGCCGCTGGCACATCATCACGTGAGAACATTGGCGTAGTCTTAATCTCAACGCCCACCACTTTAGCAGTTTCGGCTAAGGTATCAGGCACTTCGTAGCTGGTATCAGCCAGTTTGCTCTGCAAGCTATAGAATTGATCGACCGCTTTTTTCTCTTGCAGCTGAGCCACAATCTTCGTTTTGACATCCGCAAATGGCACAGTTGTACCAGGCTGAACGTCTAACAATTTGATGATGTGGAAACCAAAGTCCGTTTTCACGACCGCTGAATGCTGACCTTTTTGCAGTGCAAACAGTGCAGTATCAAAGCTTGGGTCCATGACACCGGGTTCAAACCAGTCTAATTTACCGCCCTGCTCTGCACTTAAGGTATCTTCTGAATTGGCTTTGGCTAACTCGGCAAAATCAGCACCGTTATCTAGTTGCTTAGCTAAATCTTCAGCCTTGGCTTTCGCCGCCGCTTCATCGCTGCCAGGGCCAATCAGAATGTGCGCCGCTAAACGTTTCTCGTTAGACACATATTGCGTCTTGTGTTCATCGTAGTAAGCCTGAGCTTCTTCATCGGTCACTTTGCTGTCTTTAGCAAAATCAGCCGCGTTTAACTCAACATACTCTAAGCTCACCTTCTCAGGGCTCATAAACTGGCCTTGGTTGGTGTCGTAGTAGTTTTTAACTTGCTCGTCTGTCACAGAGGCATTAGCAAGGAATGGCGCAGAATCCACGACTAAGTAGCGAATGTCGCGAGTTTGACCTTGCAGCTCAGCTAATTGCTTAGCTTCACCTGGTAATACAAATTCAGTGCCCACTAACGCTGCAGTTAACTGACGACGAGTCATATCAACACGCATCATGCTTCTGAAGGTTTGTGGCTGATAGCCTAACTGACGCAAAATAGCTTGATAACGGTCGTTATCGAATTTGCCATCGGTTTGGAAAGCGGGTTCTGATTTAATCGCCGTGATAATTTGTTCGTCAGACACACGCAGCCCCATAGCGGCGGCAGCTTGGTCAATCAATTTATCGGCCACTAAACGTTCGAGTACGCTCTGCTTGATGCTTTCTAGGTATCTTTCGTCGGCAGATAACGCAGCAAACATTTCGCCCAGTTGTTGTTCCATACGAGCGCGTTCGCTCTGATAGGCCTGCTCTAACTCGGCTTTAGTGATTTTGTCACCGTTGACTTCTGCGGCAGGGACGTCCGATTTTGAGCCTAAATAGCTACTTACGCCTGCAAATGCAAAAGATAAAATCACAAGTACGAGAATGCCTTTAGCAATCACGCCTTGCGAACCGTCGCGGATCTTTTCTAACATCAGATTTCTCGCTCGTTGCGATTAACAAAATAAAAAGGCGCATCAATTTGAGATGCGCCTTTCTGTAATTTATGGGGATTATTCAGACGCTACCACTGGTAAGTACTAAAACCCCGAGTAATGGTAGAAATTGTGCTTCAAAATCCATTACTTTCAATTCGTAAAAAGCACTGTTTAAACAGTGCTTATCATTACGAACGCCTTACAAAGGCTACGATATCAAAAATTAATTGACAGCGTCTTTCAGAGCTTTACCAGCTTTGAATGCTGGAATTTTTGCTGCTGCGATTTTGATTTCTTGACCCGTTTGTGGGTTGCGACCAGTACGCTCAGCACGTTCACGCACTTCAAAAGTACCAAAACCAACAAGAGAAATTTTATCGCCTTCTTTCAGACCTTCAGTCACAGCAGCGATAAAAGAATCCAGTGCACGGCCAGCAGCGGCTTTAGAAATGTCAGCACCAGAAGCGATTTTCTCGATTAGTTCAGATTTGTTCATGTCATCCCCTTGAATGTAATTTTTTTTGCGCCGCAACCAAATCCGTCTCTAGAGCGGTCTGCGGAGGCTTTTATAACAAGCTTGAATTCAAAGTTCAAGCTGAGTTCGAAAACCAAAGAAATAAAACTGGATACAGCTCAAAGCCAGTTGCGCCAAGGGCTTGGAGCAACCGACTCTCCACAGACCTAGGCTACCACAGGTCTGCGCTTTGTTAAGCCCCTTTTTTCATTTTTTTTAGCGTGATAGCGCATTTTCTTGCGTTATGCCAAGTTTTTAACCACTTCGAAGCCTTCAACCGGTCTTTCCAGCGCCAGTTTTAACACTTCGTCGACCCAACGCACGGGACGAATTTCCAAATCGGCAATCACATTGGCAGGAATTTCTTCCAGATCACGCTCGTTTTCTTTTGGAATAAGTACCAATTTAATGCCGCCACGGTGTGCCGCGAGCAGTTTTTCTTTTAAACCACCAATAGGTAACACTTCTCCGCGTAAGGTAATTTCACCCGTCATCGCCACATCGGCGCGCACAGGGTTACCCGTTAAGCTAGACACTAATGCAGTACACATTGCCGCGCCCGCTGATGGACCATCTTTTGGCGTCGCCCCTTCTGGCACGTGAACATGGATATCACGCTTCTCATAAAAGTCGCCGTTGATACCTAATTGTTCCGCACGGGCACGTACGACCGTCATTGCCGCTTGAATCGACTCTTGCATCACATCGCCAAGTGAGCCTGTGTAGGTCAACTTACCTTTGCCGGGCACAGAGGTCGCTTCAATGGTGAGCAGATCGCCACCCACTTCGGTCCACGCTAAACCTGTAACTTGACCGATTTGGTTGTTCGATTCTGCCTTACCATAGTCAAAACGCTGCACACCGAGGAAAGACTTGAGATTGTCCGCGGTCACAGTGACTGACTTGATGGATTTATCCAGCAGGATCATTTTCACGACTTTGCGGCAAATCTTCGACAATTCACGCTCTAGTGCACGCACACCTGCTTCACGGGTGTAGTAGCGGATGATACCGACTATCGCACTGTCTTCAATATGAATTTCGTTCGCTTTAAGACCGTTGCGCTCGATTTGCTTGGTCAGTAAATGCTGCTTAGCAATATTCAACTTTTCATCTTCGGTGTAACCCGACAGACGAATGACTTCCATACGGTCCAGAAGCGGGCCTGGAATATTCATCGAATTCGAGGTCGCCACGAACATCACATCGGATAAGTCGTAGTCGACTTCGAGGTAATGGTCGTTAAAGGTCGCGTTTTGTTCAGGATCAAGCACCTCTAACAGTGCTGACGCTGGGTCGCCACGCATATCCGAGCTCATTTTGTCGATTTCATCGAGCAGGAATAAGGGGTTTTTCACGCCCACTTTCGCCATCTTTTGAATGACTTTACCCGGCATTGAGCCAATGTAAGTACGGCGATGACCACGGATCTCCGCTTCATCACGCACGCCGCCTAAGGCAACACGCACATACTTACGACCGGTTGCTTTCGCAATCGATTGACCTAATGAGGTTTTACCTACACCTGGTGGGCCGACTAAGCACAGGATAGGCCCTTTAAGCTGACGCACACGGCTCTGCACTGCCAAGTATTCCAGAATACGGTCTTTGACCTTTTCCAGACCGTAGTGATCGGTATCCAGCACTTCTTGGGCTTTGGCTAAATCGCGTTTGATTTTAGAGCGTTGGCTCCAAGGCACTGAGGTCATCCAATCCACATAGCTGCGAACCACGGTCGCTTCGGCAGACATAGGTGACATCATGCGTAATTTATTCAGCTCGGCGACGGCTTTCTCTTTGGCATCGCTTGGCATGTTGGCTTCTTCAATCTTACGATTTAAGACTTCAAACTCGTCGTGGCCTTCGTCTAAGTCACCCAATTCTTTTTGGATGGCTTTCATCTGTTCGTTCAGATAATACTCACGCTGGCTCTTTTCCATCTGTTTTTTAACGCGAGTACGGATACGTTTCTCGACCTGTAGCAGGTCAATTTCCGACTCCATCATCGCCATTAAATATTCCAGACGCTCACCGATGTTAGTCATCTCAAGCACAGACTGTTTGTCCTCAAGCTTGAGTGGCATGTGGGCCGCCATAGTATCGGCAAGGCGCGCCGCTTCATCGATGCCCGAGAGCGAGGTTAAGACTTCAGGCGGGATCTTCTTGTTAAGCTTGATATAGCCTTCAAATTGGCCAATCGCGCTGCGAACCAAGACTTCCTCTTCTTTATCTTCTAAAGGCTCAGACTCAAGATATTCCGCCTTAGCCACAAAGAAATCCGCTTCTTGGGTATAACGGGTAATTCGGGCGCGACGACCACCTTCGACCAGCACTTTGACCGTACCGTCAGGCAGTTTAAGCAGTTGCAGAATAGACGCCACTGTACCGACTTCAAAGATATCGTCTTTGGTCGGCTCGTCTAACTCAGCGTCACGCTGAGCGACTAAAATAATTTGCTTATCCTGGGCCATTGCCGTTTCGAGACAACGAATCGATTTTTCTCGGCCAACGAACAACGGAATTACCATATGGGGATAGACCACCACATCTCTCAGTGGTAGCACGGGGAGTTCGATATGCGCTTCACGCTCTAAGGTCATAGTTCGATTCCGTTTAGATGAAAGGGATTAGTTATGGAGTATATTGGGGCGCTTTATTGGGTTTCAATGGTCAAAATAAAAAAAGGAGCCCGATGGACTCCTTGATTTTCAGATTATTAATAATCAGTACAATTATTGCTCACCAGAGGCCGCTTGCGCGTCGTTACGCTCGTAAATCAGGATAGGTGCAGATTCACCATTCACCACAGATTCATCAACAACCGCCTTCACCACGCCCTCAATCGAAGGAATATCGTACATAGTATCGAGTAAGATACCTTCTACGATTGAACGTAGACCACGGGCACCGGTTTTGCGCGACATGGCTTTATGTGCAATCGCTTTGAGCGCATCTTCGCGGAATTCGAGCTCAACACCTTCCATCTCAAACAGCGCGTTGTATTGCTTAGTCAGCGCGTTTTTGGGCTCTGACAGAATTTGCACTAGCGCTTCTTCATCCAGCTCGGTGAGTGTCGCAACAACAGGTAGACGGCCGATAAACTCGGGGATCAAGCCATATTTGACTAAGTCTTCGGGTTCGACCTGAGATAAGGTTTGCGAAATTGTTGCCTTATCTTTCTCGCCCTTGACCTGCGCACCGAAACCGATACCTGAACCTACGTGAGCACGCTGTTCAATCACCTTTTCAAGACCCGCAAATGCACCACCACAGATAAACAGGATCTTAGAGGTATCAACCTGTAAGAACTCTTGCTGTGGATGCTTACGGCCACCTTGAGGTGGAACCGCGGCAACCGTACCTTCGATAAGTTTCAGCAGCGCTTGCTGCACGCCTTCACCCGATACGTCACGGGTAATCGATGGGTTATCCGATTTACGGCTGATCTTGTCGATTTCGTCGATATAGACGATACCGCGCTGTGCCTTTTCAACATCGTAATCGCACTTTTGCAGCAGCTTTTGAATGATGTTTTCAACGTCTTCACCCACATAACCCGCTTCGGTTAAGGTGGTGGCGTCAGCCATAGTAAATGGGACATTCAATGAGCGCGCCAGCGTTTCGGCCAGCAGCGTTTTACCACTGCCCGTTGGACCAATCAGCAGAATGTTACTCTTGCCTAATTCCACGCCATCTTTAGGGGAAGAATTTCTCAGGCGCTTATAGTGATTGTATACAGCGACAGACAGCACTTTCTTGGCTCTGTCCTGACCAATCACATAATCGTCTAAATGCGCACGCAACTCATGTGGCGTTGGCAATTTATCATTATCACGCTTAGGAGAGATTTCTTTAATCTCTTCACGAATAATGTCGTTACATAATTCGACACATTCGTCGCATACGTATACTGATGGGCCTGCAATCAGTTTTCTGACTTCATGCTGGCTCTTACCGCAAAAAGAGCAGTACAGCAATTTACCGCTGTCACCATTATTTTTGTTGTCGCCCATTAATTACCTCATTTGCAGTCTGCTCTACTGCTTGTCTTAAACTTGCTAACCCTTTACTGGGCTTTGCATAATAGAGCATAGCCCAGTCAAAAGTAAAAATCAGCCGCGTTTAGTCATCACTGCGTCAACTAAACCATATTCAACAGCTTGAGTCGCACTCATGAAGTTGTCGCGATCGGTATCACGTTCAATCACTTCGAGTGGCTGGCCAGTATGCTCTGACAACATCAGGTTCAGTTTATGCTTGATGCCTAAGATCTCTTGGGCATGAATAGCTATATCAGAAGCCTGACCTTGGAATCCACCCAGTGGTTGGTGAATCATCACGCGAGAGTTAGGTAAGCAGAAACGCTTGCCCTTTTCACCACCAGCTAATAAAAACGCGCCCATGCTGGCAGCTTGACCAATACACACAGTACTGACGTTCGGCTTAATAAACTGCATGGTATCGTAAATCGCCATACCCGCAGTGACTGAGCCACCGGGTGAGTTGATATATAAGAAGATATCTTTATCTGGGCTTTCTGACTCGAGGAATAGCAACTGCGCCACAATCAGATTCGCCATATGCTCTTCAACTTGACCCACTAAAAAGATAATCCGCTCTTTTAACAGACGAGAATAAATATCGAATGAGCGTTCACCCTTAGCCGTCTGTTCGATCACCATAGGCACTAAAGCACTTTGTATGTCTGACGCATTATGCATTATTCGTTTCCCTAAATAAAAATGGCTCGCATGAGGAGCCTCATACGAGCCATTATAAATGGCGAACTGCCAATCAAGTCAAGCTTAGCTTATGCGCGACCTGTAGCCTTGTTCATAAATTCTTCAAAAGCGACTTCTTTTTCGGTCACTTTGGCAGATTTCAGCAGTGCTTCAACAGCTTGCTCTTCAAGCGCAACGTTGCGCATGTTTTGCATCAGCTCTTTGTTGCTGTTGTAGTACGCAACAACTTCACTTGGATCTTCGTAAGCAGAAGCCATAGAAGCGATTAACGCTTGTACACGCTCATCTTCTGCTTTCAGCTCGTTAGTCTTGATAACTTCGCCTAATAACAGACCGATTTTCACGCGACGAGCCGCTTGCTCAGTGAATAATTCAGCTGGCAGTTCTGGCATGTTAGCCGTTTGACCGCCGAAACGTTGCATCGCTTGTTGGCGCAGTACGTTAACTTCGCCATCGATCAGTGCTTTTGGCAGTTCGATGTCGTTGTTGGCTAATAAACCATTGATCACTTGCTCTTTCACGTTTGCTTTTAACGCTTGCTCAAGTTCACGGTTCATGTTTTTACGGATTTCAGTTTTCAGAGCTTCTAAGCCGCCTTCGCTGATACCGAATAATGCTGCAAACTCATCGTTTACTTCTGGTAAGTTAGCCGCTAACACTTCAGTTAAAGTGATAGCAAACTTAGCTGCTTTACCTTTTAAGTTTTCAGCGTGATATTCTTCTGGGAAAGTCACGTCGATAACGAATTCTTCACCCGCTTTGTGACCTAAGATACCCGCTTCGAAACCTGGGATCATACGGCCGCTGCCTAATTGCAGTTCGAAATCATCAGCTTTACCGCCTTCGAATTCAACACCGTCAACTGAACCAACGAAGTTCATTTTCACTTTGTCGCCATCAGCCGCTTCACGCTCAACCGCTGCGAAAGTCGCGTGTTGCTTACGTAAGGTTTCGATCATGCTGTCTACGTCAGCATCGGTTACAGACGCTTTTGGTTGTTCTACTTCGATTGCATCTAAACCTTTCAGCTCGACTTCTGGGTAGATTTCGAAAGTCGCTACGAATTCGAATTTTTCACCGTCAGTCGCACCAGGTACGAAAGTAGGTGCGCCAGCTGGGTTTAATTTCTCAGCGATGATCGCTTCGATAAAGTTACGTTGCATCACTTCACCAGTGATGTCTTGACGAATAGCGGCGCCATAACGTTTGTTGATTACAGTAACAGGCACTTTGCCAGGACGGAAACCTGGAATACGAGCACGCTTAGCTTCACGTTGTAAACTGTCTTTAACCAGTTTTTCAATTTGTTCAGCAGGAACAGAAATGGTCAGGCGACGCTCTAGGCCTTGGGTTGCTTCAACAGAAACTTGCATTGTTTTACCTCGAAATTTGTCTAACGTCCTTTGTAATAGTCGAGTCTTCAACTATTCAGGTATTCGTTTCTTGATCATTAAATTTGACTACAATGCCCACCACTATTGGCTTTCGGCACAGGTCGCTGTTAGTTGATATCTATCAAGACGCGACATTATAGCCACCGTTTTGTGCAGAGTCGAGCCTCTACGGCCGAATCTAGGGTATAAAAAAAGCGACCAGAGGTCGCTTTTTTTATTTTGTACTCAAAGTACTTAAAAATGGGGTGACTGATGGGGCTCGAACCCACGACAACCGGAATCACAATCCGGGACTCTACCAACTGAGCTACAATCACCACTGAAACTGGTACGCCCGGCAGGATTCGAACCTGCGACCATCCGCTTAGAAGGCGGATGCTCTATCCAACTGAGCTACGGGCGCATGGTTTACAGACTCTGCTGTATCCTAACCTAGGCGGGATAACTTTTCTTTATGAAGTCATCCGCTATTACCCGCTCAAACTACCTGAGTAATTTATGAGCCAATAATATTAATTTGGTCGGTGATAGAGGATTCGAACCTCTGACCCTCTGGTCCCAAACCAGATGCGCTACCGGACTGCGCTAATCACCGAGAATCATTGTTTTCAGAGCAAATGAGCACATCTGCTTGAGAACGGAGCGCATCTTAGCCCCTCACTTTGCACCCGTCAACGATTTTTTTAAGCATTCAAACTAGATGCTGAATTATCAGGCGAATACGCCTGTTTTTATCCATCTCGCCGCGGCTTTCACCATGACACACCCGCAACGCCCTGTTAAAATAGCCGCGATTGCCACTCTCTGTGTTAACGACAGTTTTCACCATCGCCCATATAAAGGATATCCTACACCCATGACAGCCCAAATAATCGACGGCAAGGCGATTGCTCAATCCATCCGCACACAACTTCGCGAAAAAGTAACCGCCCGCAAAGAGGCAGGACAACGCGTACCAGGTTTAGCCGTCATTCTCGTGGGAGCCGACCCCGCTTCTCAGGTTTATGTTGGTAGTAAACGTAAAGCCTGTGAAGAAGTGGGATTTATTTCTCGCTCTTACGATCTCGATACCAGTTATACCGAGGAAGCATTATTAGCCCTTATCGACGAACTCAATGATGATCCGACGATCGACGGTATCTTAGTGCAGCTCCCTCTGCCTGCGCATATCGAAGACTCTAAAGTGATCGAGCGCATTCGCCCCGATAAAGATGTCGACGGTTTCCACCCCTATAACGTTGGCCGTTTAGCCCAGCGCATTCCCGTATTACGTTCATGCACCCCAATGGGGATCATGACCTTAATCAAATCAACGGGTGTCGATACCTATGGATTAGATGCCGTTGTGGTTGGCGCATCAAACATTGTCGGCCGGCCAATGACACTGGAGCTATTGCTTGCGGGCTGTACCACCACCACATGCCATCGCTTTACCAAAAACCTCGAACAAAAAATCCGTCAAGCTGATTTAGTAGTGGTTGCCGTGGGTAAACCTGGCTTTATCCCAGGTGAATGGATTAAACCGGGCGCCATTGTTATCGATGTGGGTATTAACCGCTTAGAAAACGGTACCTTAGTGGGCGACGTGCAATATGATGTCGCTGCGCAAAACGCCAGCTTTATCACCCCTGTCCCAGGTGGTGTCGGCCCAATGACGATTGCCAGCTTACTTGAAAATACCTTGTATGCTGCAGAGCAATATCACGACTAATGTGCTTCGCCATCGGGTAGATAATGGCTTAAGTTATGGCGTAAGTTATGGCGCAAATCGCAGCATTTAAACCTGCGATTTAGCCATCTAAGCTCAGTAGCCAGTAACGCAATAACATGAGCTTAATCAAATACGTGAGACCATAAAAAAAAACTGCCATTGGCAGGTTTTTTATTATCGCTACGAATCAAACTTAAGCGATGGGATGATTTATTACGCCAACCTATTTCTTACGCCAAGTAGTACCGCTTGGACCATCTTCTAACACCACACCAAGCTCATTTAAACGATTACGCGCAACATCAGCCGCAGGCCAATCTTTCTCGGCGCGGGCACGATTACGCTCAACGATCAGCGCTTCAATCTCTGCCACTTCATCATCGCTCCCCTCGCCTTTAAAGAAGGCATCCGGTGCTTGATGCAATAATCCCAATACATCGGCCAGTTGCTTCATAGCAACGGCCATAGCTGAAGCCTGCGCCATATCAGTGGTTTTCAAACGGTTGATCTCACGTACCATATCAAACAGCACTGAGTAGGCTTCTGGCGTATTAAAGTCATCATCCATTGCCGCTTTAAACTTAGCAACAAACTCTTCAGCTGGTGCAGGCGCTACCGTCAGATCAACATCTTTAATCGCAGTGTATAAACGCTCTAAGGCGGCACGCGCCTGCTTGAGGTTTTCTTCTGAGTAGTTTATCTGGCTACGGTAGTGACCCGATAGCAGGAAGTAACGCACGGTTTCAGGATCGTAATGGCCTAATACATCACGAATGGTGAAGAAGTTACCTAAAGACTTTGACATCTTCTCGCGGTCAACCATCACCATGCCAGTGTGCATCCAGTAATTCACATACGGCGTATCATGGGCGCAGCAAGACTGAGCAATTTCGTTCTCATGGTGAGGGAATTGTAAATCTGAACCGCCACCGTGAATATCGAAATGCAGACCTAAGTGCTTACTGTTCATTGCTGAACATTCGATATGCCAGCCTGGACGACCCGGCCCCCATGGCGATTCCCATGTTGGCTCGCCCGGTTTAGACATTTTCCATAGCACGAAATCCATTGGATTTTGCTTGTTATCGTCAACCTCAACCCGTGCCCCCGCCTGTAATTGCTCCAGGTTCTGACCTGATAGTCGGCCGTACTCAGGGAATGAGGCCACACTGAATAGCACATCGCCATCGGCTGCCACATAGGCATGACCACGGGCCAGTAAGCGCTCAACCATATCGATGATTTCGGCAATGTGCAGAGTTGCACGAGGCTCGAAATCGGGACGGATCATATTCAGCGCATCGAAATCCTTGTGCATTTCACCAATCAAGCGATCGGTTAATGTATTGCAATCTTCTTGGTTTTCGTTGGCGCGTTTGATGATTTTGTCATCAATATCGGTGATGTTACGTTGAAAATTCACTTCATAACCCGCGAAACGCAGGTAACGAACGATCATATCGAAGGAAACAAAAGTACGCCCATGGCCAATATGACACAGATCGTATACGGTCACTCCGCATACATACATCCCAACTTTTCCGGGAGTAATTGGCTTAAATTCCTGTTTTTGGCGGGTAATACTGTTGTAAATCTTCAACATCGGCATTCTCTTCAATGATAGATTCGAGTGTAAAATCAAGGGGTCAGTCTACCACGCTGACGAGGGTTTTGAATACTGCACTTTGCGTGCAATCCGAGATAAGTTAGAATCGCGCCACTATTTACTGAGAGTATGAAAACATGATCACATTACACACTAATTTTGGCGACATTAAACTGCAACTGAACGCCGAAAAAGCACCGCTGACCGTGGCAAACTTTATGAAATATGTTGACGAAGGTTTCTTCGACGGCACCATTTTCCACCGTGTAATTGACGGCTTTATGATCCAAGGTGGTGGCTTCACCACTGAAATGAGCCAAAAACGTTGCCATGAGCCAGTGAAAAACGAAGCCAACAACGGTTTATCAAACCGTACTGGTACTATTGCGATGGCGCGTACTTCTGATCCACACTCTGCGACGGCTCAGTTCTTCATCAACGTAAACGATAACACCTTCCTCGATTTCAAATCTGAAAGTATGCAAGGCTGGGGTTACTGCGTATTTGGTGAAGTCGTTGAAGGTATGGACATCGTTGAAAAAATCAAAGCTGTCAGCACTGGTAACCGTGGCATGCACCAAGATGTGCCATTAGAAGCGGTTGTGATTGAAAAAGTAAGTGCGGCCTAATTCCCTAGGATGCGGACCTTATTTATTGGCGATCTGCACTTAAGTGCCGATCGCCTCGATATCACCCAAGCCTTTAATCGTTTCCTCGATACAGAACTTGATGATGCCGATGCCCTCTACATTCTGGGGGATTTATTTGAGGTATGGGTCGGCGACGATTTAGCAGCGCCTTTTGCCCTCGAATTAGCGCGCAGGCTCAAGCAAATCTCCCAAAGATTGCCCATCTACTTTATTCACGGAAATCGTGACTTTATGTTAGGCAAACAATTTGCCGATGCTGCGGGTATGCAAATATTGCCCGAAGTCACTTGCTTAGATCTCTATGGTGTTAACACTGTTATCTTGCACGGCGATAGCTTGTGTACCTTAGATAAAGCCTACCAACGCTTTCGTAAATTACGCAGTTTTGCCTTCGCCCGTTGGCTTTATAGCTGTTTGCCGAAGAGAAAACGTCAAGCGATTGCCAATAAGATCCGCAGCAATAGTCAGAGCAGCAATCAACAAAAAAGCTACGTCATCATGGATGTGGAACCAAGTGCAGTAGATGCGTTATTTGCCCAGACCCACTGCAAACAGATGATCCACGGTCATACCCACAGACCCGCCATCCACAACTTCACTAATGGCTGTAAACGTATTGTGGTCGGTGATTGGTACGAACAAGGCAGTGTGTTGGTGGTCAGCGCCGATGGCGTGGATTTAAAAAGTCTGCCCTTCGACGCCAGCTAAGAAACGATAGCGTCTTCACCATTAACACATCGAACCGCTTAGGCCTCATACCTGAATATGGTTGAGGCCGCTGCTTGTATTGCCACTAGGCAACTGAGGGTTGCCCACTGTGGAAATGAAACTCGTCATCGGGCGCCATAATTAATTCGGCCTCCCTCTCGCCAAAATAAGCCACCCGCTCAGTAATATCTTCCGTTGAAACGAGCTGCGCCAGCTTAAGATAATCCTCAAAATGACGTGCCTCAGAGCGCAGTAAGGACACATAAAACTTACTTAACTCCGCATCCAAGTAAGGCGCTAACTTGGCAAAGCGTTCACAGGAGCGCGCCTCAATGTACGCTCCCACAATCAACTTATCCCGCAGAATATCCTTCTCATGGGTGGTCACGTGGCTCATCATGCCCTTTGCGTAACGTCCCGCACGAATATTGCGATACGGAATGTGCCGAGCATGCATCAACTCCAGCACTTGCTCAAAATGATGGAATTCTTCTTTTATCAAACGAATTAGTGGCGGAATCAGATCCTGAGCAAAGGCAAAATGCTGATTCGGCTGTAGATTGGCAACCAGCTCGTTCTTTTTAACGTCGCGAGCCAAAAACTGCTCGATATCGCGATCCTTGTGATAAACAAATTCCTCATAGGATTTTGCCCACGCCAATAGCGATTGCCCGCTGTCTTTATCCAAGGCGTATCGCCTCAACAAAAACATCGCAGTCTGCGCCGCTTTTAGCTCACAATTACAATGGTCGATTAAGAGTTCATCTAACGAGGCAGAGGCTCTTGCCATATCAATCCAAGTTTGCGGCGTCTCACAACGAAGAAACGCATGAACAGGTGCCAATAATTGCTGCATGGGATCACTCAAAATCATTAAAAAAATATCGTCATATTTTACGCGTAATTATCGACAAGCTATAGCTTTACACCGCAGTAAACTTGACGAGATGAACTTTTTGTTCAATAAATAATCTACACCTTAAGAACTGAGATCCTGATCACACCGCGTCTCAATTCGGAGTGTACACAGTCGGGCGTTAAGGGATAGGAGAGCGTTTAACCCTGATTGTAGAGCTGTTGTCAGCTCGTCTGACGTTTGGCGAGCCATCATCAATGCTAAACAAGGATAATTATAATGATACTGAATCACTTAATGGGGTTATACACTCATCCAAAACAAGAGTGGCACGCGATTGAGAAGAATCACGAGGCACTCAAAAGTAGTTTAAGTCACGTTATTCTCATCGCACTCATACCGGCTGTCTGTAGCTTTATCGCCACCGCATATATTGGTTGGAATCCGGGTTCGGGTGATCCGATTTATCTTACACCACAAAGCGCTATGTTTATGTCCGTTGGTATGTACTTCGGCCTGATTGCAGGTGTGTTTGCCCTCGCCTATTTAGCCTACTGGATGGCAAAAACCTTCGATGCCCAGCCTACTTTCACCCAAGCGTTAGAGCTCGCATCCTACACCGCAACGCCTCTGTTTATGGTCGGTCTGGCGGCGCTCTACCCCGTGCTCTGGTTTATTATGATTGTTGGGTTGGTAGGACTGGCCTACTCGGTTTATCTGCTATATGCAGGTGTGCCCATCATTATGAATATCCCTGAAGAGAAAGGCTTTATTTACGCCAGCTCTATGGTCACTGCCGGTTTAGTACTCTTAGTCGGTCTAATGGCCACCAGCGTTATCCTCTGGAGCATTGGCTTTGGTCCAATGTACCAATAAGGTATTAATCCGCACTCAGGCGCAAACGACTTGAAATACAGATAGTGACAAATTGATAGTGGCAAATAGACGTGTTGAAAACAAAAAGTTGTAAAACAGAAAAGGCCCTTAGCTTGAAAACACTAAGGGCCTTTTTATGCTTTACTGCAGTTGACTGTTAGACGCAACAGAGATTATCGCGGCTAATACTTGCTATTCAAACGAGTCACGCAGTGCAACCGTTAGGTTAAAGACTAAATGTTCGGCTGATGAGTCTTTATTGTCAGCACAGAAATAACCTTCACGCTCAAACTGATATGCTTTTTCCGCTGGCGCATTCACAAGACTGGCTTCAACTAAACCATTCACCACTTCAAGTGAGTTAGGGTTAAGCACTTCATCCACAGTCTCTGCTGCTGCAGGGTTTGGATCCGTGAACAAGCGTTGGTATAAACGGAATTCAGCAGGTTTAGCCGTAGTCGCTTCCACCCAATGAATTACGCCTTTCACCTTGCGACCATCGGCGGGGTTTTTACCCAAGGTATCTGCATCGTAGCTACAGTAAACCGTGGTGATATTGCCGTCGCTGTCTTTGTCACAACGCTCAGCCTTAATCACATACGCGTTACGCAGACGTACTTCTTTACCCATCACCAGACGCTTGTATTGCTTATTGGCTTCTTCTCTGAAGTCCGCCACATCGATATACAGTTCACGGCCAAAGGCAAGTTCACGTGTGCCCATGCTTTCATCGCTTGGGTGAGAAGCCGCTTGAATCGTCTCGAGTTGACCTTCTGGGTAGTTCTCAATCACGACTTTTAATGGGCGCAGTACGGCCATCGCACGTGGTGCATGTTCGTTGAGCTCTTCACGGATGCAGGCATCCAGCATCGCGGCTTCAATCATGTTTTCTTGCTTAGTGATACCAATACGTTGGCAAAACTCACGGATAGACGCTGGGGTATAACCACGACGACGCAGGCCAGCAATCGTTGGCATACGTGGGTCATCCCATCCAGAAACTAACTTACGTGTCACTAAGTCATTTAATTTACGCTTAGACATCAGCGTATATTCAAGATTTAAGCGAGAAAACTCGTACTGACGAGTACGGTTCGGCGCTTGGAAATCATCTAAATTGTCGAGAACCCAATCGTAAAGACGACGGTTGTCTTGGAACTCAAGCGTACATAACGAGTGAGTAATGTGCTCCAGCGCATCGGAAATACAGTGAGTGAAGTCGTACATTGGGTAAATGCACCACTTGTCACCCGTTTGATGATGGTGAGCGAAACGAATACGGTAAATCACCGGATCGCGCATACACATGAAAGGCGATGCCATGTCGATTTTCGCACGCAATGCACACTCACCTTCTTTGAATTCACCCTTACGCATTTTTTCAAATAATTGCAGGTTTTCTTCAACGGAAGTGTCACGGTACGGGCTGTTTTTACCCGGCTCTTTTAAGGTGCCACGATATTCACGGGTTTCATCGGCATTGAGGAAACACACATAGGCTAAGCCTTTGTTGATCAACTCAACGGCATATTGGTGTAATTGGTCGAAATAGTTAGAGGAATAACGAACTTCACCATCCCACTGGAATCCCAACCAACGCACATCCGCCTGAATAGAATTCACATAATCGATGTCTTCTTTTTCAGGATTGGTATCATCAAAACGTAAATTACAAAGGCCTTGGTAATCGCGCGCGATGCCGAAGTTCAAACAGATAGACTTAGCATGACCTATATGCAAATAACCATTTGGCTCGGGAGGAAAACGCGTCTGCACACTGGTGTGCTTACCGCTTTTCAGATCCTCATCAATGATATTACGGATAAAGTTACTCGGACGTACTTCAGTGTCCACATGACTCATGGAATTCCTCTTTGCGAACAATGGCAATTTTAACAAAACCCGCATGATCCTACAGATCTCGGCCAGTTACAATGCCCAGTATAAAAAACTATGGTTTATGGCATGGATAGTAAAACAATAAAAGCAGCCATGAAAGCTGCTTTTATCTTTGTCATTACTAAGCTGACATTTATTACTCAGCGGTTACTCGGTAATGATCCTAACGCCAGGAATGATCTGTTGGGTTCTGCGGCCCTTACGTTTGAGCCACAGGTAGAACACCACGAGCGCTCCGAGGAAGAAACCAATCCACAAACTCGATTGCAGTGGATGTGCACCAAAGGTTGCCGCTTGGTAAGCAATGGTTGCACTGCCGTAGGCCAGTGAGAATGTCCAAGTTGCCGCAAACGTTGCCCAGCGGCTGCCAAATTCATGTACCAAGGCACCCATAGCAGCAACACATGGCGTATAGAGTAAGATAAACAGCAGATAAGAGAACGCAGCCACCTTAGTGGTAAAGCCTGACTGTAACGCACTAAAGGTTGACGTTGCTACACCTTGCGCCTCTGCGGCAACGTCGGTGCTGGACACATCACCCACAGATAACTTTAGCGGGTCTTCTAAATCCAAGCCAAACAGGTTAGCTGGAATCGTCGCCAGCGCTTCGCTGAAACTATCTGCTAATGGCGTTAATTCTGCATCTTCATGGGCAACATTGGCATACAAGCTATTCAGTGTACCCACTACCGCTTCTTTAGCGAAAATACCCGTGATAATACCCACAGTCGCAGGCCAGTTATCTTGCTCAATCCCCATAGGAGCAAAGATAGGTGTCACCTTTTGACTCGCCACACTTAAGAGTGACGCTTGGCTATCTTCATGGCCAAAAGTACCGTCGACCCCAATCGCATTGATAAAGTTAAGCAGAGTTACCACAAGCACGATGGTTTTACCCGCACCTAAGATAAAGCTCTTAGTTCGCTTACCAGTACGGACCATCACAGCCTTCAATTTTGGCATTTCATAGCTTGGCAGCTCCATCACCACCGCGCTGCTTGTGCCTGGTAATAAGGTGCTACGCAGTAATAACCCTGTACCAATCGCCGCAAAAATCCCAATCACGTACAGTAAAAACACCAGGTTTTGACCAGAGTCAGGGAAGAACGCCGCCGCAAATAACGCATACACAGGTAAACGTGCACCGCAGGACATAAAGGGCGCCATCATACCTGTCACGATACGCTCACGCTCACTGCCTAAGGTACGTGTCGCCATAATCGCTGGCACCGAACAACCAAAGCCAACAATCATAGGCACGAACGCTTTACCCGGTAGGCCTATACGGCGCATTAAGCCATCCACCACGAAGGCCGCGCGGGCCATATAACCTGAACTTTCAAGGATAGATAAACCGAGAAATAGCGCTGCGATAACCGGAATAAAAGTAGAAACGGTTTGAATACCTTGACCGACACCACCCGCGAGAATCGTCACCAGCCATGCTGGCGCGCCCATATTGCCAAGGAATGCACCAAAATGATCGACCAGTAATGCTCCGACAAATACATCGAAGAAATCGATAAACGCACTACCGATGTTAATGCTGAACATAAACATCAGATACATGACAAATAAGAACACCGGAATGCCAAGCACGGGATGTAACACTAATTTGTCGAGTTTATCACTGAGCGTGAGGAAGCCATCGGTCTTAACGGAACCTTGGAACACACGTTCAACAAAGTTAAAACGCGTCGTAGCGACCATCACTTCGATGTCATGCCCTTGCTGCGCAATTTGCTCGGTGCAAGTGCTGACTTCATCCTGTAGCTCGGCATTTTTGCAGCTGCCACAACCAGAACCGTTACCCAGCATCGCTAAAGCGCGGCCACGGCTTAAGTTGGGGTCTTTACTGCAAAGGAGTTGCACGCCCGCTTCAATTTGCTCGTCGTAATCGAGTAGCAGAGGCGCTTCGGATACGCGGCCTTGGAGTAAATCCAAAACCTGCGCTTGCACTTTAGCCACATCGGCAGGATCGCGAGAGCACACGCCAATGACAGGGCAACCTAACTCTTGGCTCATTTTCTTTAAATCGACACGGATCCCACGCTTAATGGCCGCATCGATTTTATTCAATACCACCACCATAGGGATCGACAGCTCACGTAGTTGTGCCGTCAAATAAAGGTGGCGCTCGATATTAGTCGCATCGACTAAGTTGATGATGCCATCGACACGTTGTTCGGCGAGGTATTGCTGAGCAATCTGCTCATCGAGGGAACAATCACAGCTGTTACCTGCGGGGAGTAAATCGTAAATACCGGGTAAGTCGGTTAAGTAAACGTCGGCGCCATTAAGGGTAAAATGACCGGTTTTTTTCTCAACGGTCACACCGGACCAGTTGCCCACTTGCTGATTCGCGCCGGTTAGCGCGTTAAAGAGTGTTGATTTTCCCGCGTTTGGGTTACCAACAGTGACGCAATGAAACTGCTTAGTCATTCGCCTTTTCCACCTCTATGATGTCTGCCAGGTCTCTGCGCATACAAAGCTTACTGCCACGAATATCCAACTCTAAACCAGAGCCCATAGGCGCTCTGCGGATCAACGAAAATCGTGTATTTGGGGTGATGCCCATGGATAATAATTTACGCTTCACTGTCTGCGGCAGATCTAAACGCCCGATTTCAGAAATAATGCCACGGTCACCGGGACTGAGTTCGCTTAACTTCATTACCTATTTCACCTTGTAACAGCTTCAGCTTGAAAAACTGCGCCCATTGTAACTGAGCGATGGCTCTAATAACTTTACCTAGATCAAGCTTTATGACTGGTAACGATAATAGTTTTCAATTGTGTTGAGTATTATGTGACAAAAATCTCAATGAATAAACGCCTGACCAAAAATAAAAATCCCCATAAAGGCACATCACTCTTCGCAAGTTAGAGTAAAAGTCAATGAGCTGTAAACGAGTGCCCCACAAACCAAAGTGAGAACAAGATCACACTTTGTTATTTATCACTAACAAAATCATCCTTCTTTACTGTCAATGACCACAAAAATGTTACGCGATTGTCGCAAATTTGTTCTAGTATTAATCAGCTAAATTAGTGATGTCGAAAGCTTGAAAAATAACAAATAAAACGCACTCGGGAATAGATGAACATGGATATTGGGTTAAAGTTCAAAAGCATAACTCAGGTTATGCTTGTTGTGATGTTATCGATACTCAGCCTTTCAACGTTAGCGACACCTTGGGATGACAAGCCGCCCGAGGAGGTCGTCGCGACTTTGGACAAAAAATTTGCCGAAGGTAAGTACTCGGCCAAAGGGGCTGACACTTGCCTGATGTGCCATAAGAAAAGTGCCACTGTGATGGCCATTTTTGATGGTGTACATGGTAATCCTAATGTCAAAGATTCCCCCATGGCCGACTTACAGTGTGAGGCTTGCCACGGCCCACTCGGTAATCATAACAAGGGTGGCAAAGAGCCGATGATCACCTTCGGCCAGAATTCCCCCGTTCCCGCACAAAAACAAAATAGTGTCTGCATGAGTTGCCATAACGACGATCAACGCATCGCGTGGAAAGGCAATCACCATGACAATGCCGATATTCCCTGCAGTAGCTGCCACCAAGTACACGTAGCAAAAGACCCTATCAGCGACAAAGCCAACGAAGTGGCGATTTGTACCCAATGCCATACCCAGCAAAAAGCGGATATGCACAAACGCTCATCCCATCCATTGCAATGGCAACAAATGGTCTGTAGCGATTGCCACAATCCCCATGGCAGTTTAAATGATGCCAGCCTGAAGCAAATGAGCGTCAACGAAAACTGTTACAGCTGCCACGCCGAAAAACGCGGTCCTAAATTGTGGGAACATGCGCCAGTCTCCGATAATTGCGCGAACTGCCATAACCCCCACGGCAGCGTCAACGAATCCATGCTAATCAGCAAACCGCCACAGTTATGCCAACAGTGCCACGCCTCCGATGGCCACAGCAGTAATGCTTACTTTGGTAATCAAACCAATGCCTTCACCTCGGGTAATTCCTGTATGAATTGCCATGGACAAGTGCATGGTTCAAACCATCCATCCGGCAAGTTGCTCCAGAGATAACAAGGGAATGATCATGCAAATAATGAACATATCGACTCCTAAAGCTTGTTTCTCACTCACATTACTGGCTTGGGCGATTAGTGGCGTACTCAACACAGCCCATGCTGAGGGATATGAAATCCAAAAAGCGAATCGCAGTGGCGTAAAAAGTGAGGCATGGAGCTGCAAGCAATGCCAGCCCAAAACAGGACGCCAAGGCAACGTCAGCGCCACTCTCGCCTACAATGACGGTGAAGACAGCCGTTTTGGTAATCGCACTGGCACGGATAAAGATGGCATGGTCGGTGCCGTGGGCGCCGATATGCAATATCAGGCAGAGAGTGGTTACCAAACCCGGCTAGAGGCCGATAAATTGGGATTTGACACAGGTTCAGCCAAGCTCACCACAGGCCAACCCGGACACTATCAAATCCAATTGGGTTATAAAGGTCTCGCCAATTATCAATACAATCAGCTAAAGAGCCCTTATCTCACCGATAACGATAAGATGCTCTTGCCTGATAATTGGGTAGAGGGAGCAACGACCCAATCGATGCCATTACTGCAATCGAGTTTAATCGAGCAGGACTTAAGCATTACGCGGGATAGATTCAACCTCGGCGGTTACTATGCCGGCCATATCTCATCGAGCAGCCGCTACAAAGCCTCGGTAAACTACCAGCATGAAAACCGTAGCGGCGCGAAAAAAACCAGCGCAAATATTCTCACTAACAGTGTGATGTTGGCGCAGCCAATCGATGACAGCACAGATGAAATCGATGCCAGAGTCTATTTTGGCGGCGCTGGCTGGCAAGCGGGCATAAACAGCCAGATAAGCCAATACAAGAATGACCATCAGGCACTGCTATGGCAATCGGCCTATACGCCCACATTTGGTGCGGCCTACTTTGGGCAAAATGCCGTCGACCCCGATAACAAGGCCTATCGGATCGCCGCCGAGGCCAGTGGTGGCCAAAATGGCCATAACATCCTTATGCACGCGGGTATCAGCAAAATGTCGCAGGATGAGGCTTTTCTTCCCGCGACCATTAATGGCCCCTCTCCTGTACTGCCAACTGATAATCTGGATGCTCAAGTAGACATCCTAGATATGGTGCTTAAGTATTCAGGACGCATCACACAGGATTTGAGTGTTCAAGCAAGTTATAACTATCAAGACAGGGAAAACAAAACGGCTCAACTGGATTTCCCACAGGTCGTGACCGACAGCTTTCATCAAGGCGCAGAACAAAATCGCCTCTACGATAAACGCAGCAAACAATTCGACCTTAAAGGAAAATACCGCTTAACCCCGTCGGCCTATGCTGAGGCGGGATATAGTCGTGATGAAGTTATCTATTCTGAACTAGACAGGCAATCCGTTGACGAATCGGGACTGTTTGCCAAACTCAGCTACCGTTATTCGCCCGCTTGGTCTGCTTGGTTAAAGGGAGAAGCATTAGACCGCAATGGCAGTGAATACAATCCTGTGACCAGCACCCAAAGTCCAAGCAACCCTTGGCTACGTAAATCCTATCTCGCGGACAGGAAACGTCAAAAAATCACCCTACACACAGATTATCAAAGTGATATTGGCTTATCTGTAGGCGCGAGTTTACACAGCATCGACGATGACTACGACCACACCTTGGTCGGGCTCACCCAAGTCTCTTACCTTGGCTATGACGTCTCCACACAATATTTGATTAGCGACAATTTAAGTGTAAACGCCTATCTCAACCAAGACTGGCGCGATTCCGATCAGGCCGGAAGCAATCGTTTCTCAACCCCAGATTGGTACAGCACCTCTGAAGAGAAATCGACCCTGATTGGCGCGGGTATCGCCTATCAAAACCTGTTGGATAATCGTTTAGATCTTGGCTTGGACTACAGCTACTCCGATGGCCAAAGCGACACCGAAGTCACCTACGGTATCAACAGTCCCTACGGTGACTATTACAGTCGCAAGCACAATATTAACGCCTACGCCAAATATAAGCTGGCCGACAGCATGTCGTTACGCTTCGATTGGTTGTTCGAGAAATATCAAGATGCAAACTGGCAAAACCAAAACACCACTTGGGGCACAGTCCCCAATGTGCTCAGTTTTGGCGATATCAGCCACGACTACAATGCTCATTACTTAGGTTTGACCTTAAGCTACCAAATGTAACTTAGGCACTGACAGCGTATTCCAAGGATAGAAATATGAACAAGTTTGCAAGATTTAGCACACAATTCAGTCTGTTGCTGGCCTTAACCACCCTACTTACTGCCTGTGGTGGCAGTGACGGTAACGATGGCGATCCTGGCGAGCCTGGTAAACCCCCCGCGATGACAATCACCAAGCTAAAGATCATGGTCGATAAAGTCGCCGTGACCGACGGCATTGCCCAAGTCGATTATCAGGTGAGTAACCAAGATGATGAAGCCGTAGTCGGTATTCCCTCGGCCACCTTCATTGCGGCGCAATTACTGCCTCAGGGCGCGACAGGTGCGGGTAATAGCAGTGAGTGGCAACATTTCACCTCTGAAACGTGTGCCGCTTCTTGCCCAGGCACGTTTGTCGACCATAAAAACGGCCATTACAGCTATCGTTTCAGTGCCACATTTAACGGCATGAATGGTGTGAGCTTCCTTAACGATGCAACCCAACGAGTCGTCATCAAATTGGGCGGAGATGCACTAGCCGATGGCACGGCGCTCCCTATTACCAATCAACACTACGATTGGCAAACCTCGGGTAATGCCCTCGCTTACAGCCGTAACTTAATCACTATTGAAACCTGTAATAGCTGTCACAGTAATTTGGCTTTCCATGGTGGCCGTTACAACCAAGTTGAAACCTGCGTAACTTGTCATAACAGTAAAAAAGTCAGTGATACTGCGGATATTTTCCCGCAAATGATCCACAGCAAACACTTAGCGGGTTTCCCTCAATCCATCAGTAATTGCCAGACTTGCCACGTTGATAATCCTGATTTAGCCGAAGCTCAAAACTGGCATAGAGTCCCCACCATGGAAGCCTGTGGTGCCTGCCATACCCAAATTAACTTCCCTGCGGGCCAAGGCCATCCTGCGCAAGCAGATAACAGCAATTGCGTTGCCTGCCATAATGCCGATTGGACCGCCAGCGTACACGGTAATGAAGATCAAACAGCCGCGTTAGCCCAGTTTAGTCCTAGCATCAGTAGCGCAAGTATGGATGCCAATGGCACAGTGACAGTTGCCGTGACGCTGAGCAATCCATCCACCGGTACTGTGTACAATGATAGCGCAGATAAGCTCAAATTTATCAGCGACCTAAGGGTCTATGCTAACTGGGGAACCAGTTTCGATTACAGTACCCGCTCCGCGCGCTCTATTCGTCTACCCGAGTCCACACCGGTCTCTGGCAGCAACGGCACTTACACTTATACCATTTCGGGTCTCACTATTCCGGCAGGAACTGAAGCGGACCACGGCGGCTTAGCGATTCAAGGCCGAGTTTGCGCCAAAGATAAAGTATTAGTGGATTGCAGCACTGAACTTGCCGAAGTTCTGGTTATCAAGGCAAGCCATAGTTACTTTGATATGTCAGCCCTGAGTGCCACTGGCAGACGCGAAGTCATTAGCAATGCCAACTGTGCTAGCTGCCACGGCGATCAACAACTGAATATTCATGGCGCACGCAACGATTTAGCGGGCCAATGCCAGCTTTGCCACAACCCGAATATGCAAGCCGATGCGACAGCGGCAAATCCCTCCATTACCTCCTTTGACTTTAAGCAGTTAATTCATGGGATCCATACCAGCCAATTTGCAGGTTTTGAAGACCTCAACTACCCAGGCAAAATCGGTAATTGTGCTCAATGCCATATTAAAGATGCTGCGGGAGTTTCAACGGTTGCCCTACCCTTAAACGCGGCAGTTCAACCACTTGCACTGAACAACGGTACCTATACCAGCCCAATAGCTGCGGTGTGCAGTAACTGTCACTCAAGTGATACCACCCGCAACCATATGATGCAGCAAGGCGCGGTATTTGCGGGAACAAAAGCCGACGCCACCGCAGGCACAGAAACCTGTGCTTTCTGCCACGGACAAGGCGCTGTCGCCGACGTTTTAAAAGTGCACCCTATTAAATAACCCTATGATGCAGGCCGAAAAGGCCTGCTACTGCAAATATAAAAGGAACTCATACTATGCAGTCATCTACCCCTAAAGAAATAGTCAGATCTCAATCACATTACCCGCTTAAAGTGACTGATAAATACCAATGACTTAGTTAGCCTTACAGGTGGAAAACTAATTCCACACATTAAATGCGGTTAATGAGATTTATTCTTATTTACTAAGCGCTTAATGATGATTAAAACTATTGCAGGGAAATATCATGATGAAACGGTTCAATTTCAATACCGCAACAAAAGCGATGTTGGGTGCCGGTTTACTTTCACTTCTGCTCACTGGTTGCGGTGGCAGTGATGGTAAAGATGGTGAAGACGGTAAACCAGGCGTTGTTGGTGTTAATATCGACTCAACCTCAACGTTAAAAGCGAAATTCACAAATGCCACTGTTGATGCTGGCAAAGTCACCGTTGACTTTACATTGGAAAATGCCAATGGTGTGGCCGTACTCGGCTTAACGAAAGATCACGATTTACGATTCGGTATTGCTCAGCTCACCCATGTGACTGAAGCAACGGACGATCCAGCTAAACCAGCGGATCGCGGCTATCAATGGCAAGCCTATATCAATGCTAAAAAAGAGCCAGGCACTGTTCCATCGGGTGTCGATAATCTGAATCCATCGGCCCAATACCAAGCCAACGTGGAAGCGGCAAATAAATGCGACACTTGCTTAGTTGACCACGGTGACGGTAGCTATAGTTACACCTATCAGGCTAACATTGCCAATGTAACTGAGCCACTCACTGTCACTTACAGTGCCGATGCGACTCAACGCGCCACAATGGAGCTGGATTTACCACAGGTTGTGGCCAACGCCCATTTCGATTGGCAACCCTCTACAGGTAAGACTGAAGGCATTCAAACCCGCAATGTGGTTTCTATTCAAGCCTGTTACACCTGTCACCAACCAGAAAGCTTAGAGCTGCATGGTGGTCGTCGTATCGACATTGAAAACTGTGCTTCTTGCCATACTGCAACTTCTGGCGACCCAGAATCAGGCAATAGCATTGAATTCACTTACATGATCCACGCTATCCACAAAGGTGGTGAGCGTCATACCTTCGATGAGACAGGCGCAGAAGTTCCAGCACCTTACAAGATTGTCGGTTACGGTGGTTCATTACATGACTACGGTAAAGTAGGCTTCCCATTGAAACCTGCCGCCGATTGCTCTGCATGTCACGTTGAAGGTGCGGGAGCGCCTGCGAATGCAGACCTCTTCAAAGCCGATTTAAGCAATCAAGCTTGTATTGGTTGTCATACCGAAAAACCATCTTCTCACCACAGCAGCACAGATTGTACGTCTTGCCACAATGCGACCGAGCCTTACGGCGGTACTGGCAGCGCGGCTAAGCGTCATGGTGATGTACTGAAAGCCTATTCTGATACTCAAGCAATGGGTATCAAGTTCAGCAATGTGGGTGTGAATGACACAGGTAAGATTACCTTTGATGTTCAAGTGGTTGATAAAGATGGCAACGCTATCGATAAAGCACTTGTCAACCAAAGCTCACGCGTTGTCGTGGCATGGGATTCTGATAAAGATTATCCAAGCTACACAGATGCCTCTTACAGCAACCGTCGCATCGCACTGAGCGAAGGTACTTACAACGAAGCGACCAAAACCTATACATTAACTGGCACTAAATTCAGCCTGCCAGCGGATGCTAACGGTAAGACCTTTGAGCTCTGGTCAACATTAGAAGTGTGCTTCAACAATGGTGGTTACGGTGTTGCCGAAATCGTTCCAACCGATTGTAGTGTAGCGAACGTGCGTAAAGTGGCGGTGAAAGAAGCCCCTTACCACTTCGTTTGGAAAGACACTGGCGTAGATAGCACTGCAACTGCTAAAACTCGTCGTGAAATCATCGACCCAACTAAGTGCCAAGGCTGTCACAATCAGGAAATCCACCACTATGACAACGGCGTAAACTGCCAAACTTGTCATACATCGGATAAGACCCTGAAGAATGATACAGCCTATCCAGGCGGTAAGATCCCAACCAGCTTTGCTTGGAAAGCGCACGAACGTGAAGGCCATTACCTCAAGTATGCGGGCGTTCAATCAGGTACTGTACTTAAGACCGATTGTTCAACCTGTCACACTGATAAAGGTATCACCCTAGGACGTGCTCCTGAGCGTGTATGGCGCTATGGCGACATCACCAACGCTGGCGCTGATATTTGGGTATCTTCAGATGCGGGTGCATGTTTAAGCTGTCACCAGAAGTATCTGTCTGATGCGGCTAAGTCTCACATTGAAGCTAACGGCGGTATCTTAAATGGTACCAGTGCTGCGGATGTTCAAACCCGTGCGTCTGAAAGCTGTGCTACTTGCCATACTCCAACTCAGTTACGCGAAGCACACGGTAACTAAATAACCCACCTCTTTAGCGATTAAAGAGACTGGACAAAAAGAGAGAGGTAACCCCTCTCTCTTTTTTTATTTTCCACCTCACTATCCGCCGTTTTTTTGATCTAAATTTGTTTTTCCCCTGTGGTTTAACTACCTCTTTAGAAATAGAAAGATCCAAGTCACACATTAGCAAAGGCCTTGAAGATTTTAGGGGCATGTTAGGTTAGCCTTTCCTTGGGGAATTCTATTTCCAGCATCCACTTAAGTCGCCTTCGAGACCAAAGCACAGACAAAGAATCTGTCGGGCGAAGAAGACAAGCGCTTAAGTAATGCCAAACCTATGCAGGGAAAAAAATGATGAACGCACAAAAATCAAAAATCGCACTGCTGCTCGCAGCAAGTGCTGTCACTGTGGCCTTAACCGGCTGTGGTGGAAGTGATGGTAACGATGGTAAACCCGGTGAACCCGGTGGCGAGCCTGCTCCAGCCATTCAAAAACTCAATTTTACATTCAACAAATCAGTAGTGACTAACGGTGTCCCAAGTGTGGAATTCACCGTCACTAACGAAGACGATTTACCCGTTGTTGGTCTGCAGAAAATGCGCTTTGCTGCAGCTCAGTTGATTCCACAGGGTGCAACAGGTGCCGGTAATGCCTCTCAGTGGCAATACTTCGGTGATGAGACCTGTGATGTGGCATCTACCTGTCCCGGTACCTTCGTGGACATGAAGAACGGCCACTACAGCTACACCTTCAAGATGAACCTCAGCGCCAACGCTAAGATCACCTACAACGATCAGTTAGCGCAACGTGTTCTGATCCGCGCTTACAACACGCCATTACCAGATGGCACACAAGTCCCTAACAGCAACGCTTATGTTGATTTTACCGCTGACACAGGTGCAACACCGGGTTACAGCCGCAAAGTCGTCGCCACAGAAAGCTGTAATGCTTGTCACCAAGACTTAGCCAATGTGAAACACGGCGGCGCTTACTCAGATGTGAACTACTGCGCGACTTGCCACACTTCTGGCAAAGTGGGTGTAGGTAAAGAATTTAACGTGTTAGTCCACGCTAAACATAAAGACCTCACCTTAGGTTCGTTAGAAAGCTGCCAAAGCTGTCACGTTGAAACCGAAGCCGCACCTGATTGGGGCAACTGGTCACGTATTCCAACCGCCGCAACCTGTGGTAGCTGCCATACTGCCGTTGATTTTGCCGCAGGCAAAGGCCACTCTCAGCAGTTAGATAACTCTAACTGTATCGCTTGTCACAACAGCAATTGGACCGCCGAGTTACACACAGGCAAAACCGCTGAGAAGAAAGCTGTCATGGCTCAGTTAGGTATGTCTGCAACGCTTGCTGGTCAAGAAGACAATACTGCGGTATTAACCGTATCTATCTTAGATAAAGACGGTAATGCCATCGATGCAGCAAGCGTACAAGATAAGATCAAACGTTTAGAAACGATCACTAACGTCGGTCCTAACTTCCCAATCATGGGCTACAACAAGAGCCCAGGTAGCGGTGCTGCGAAGATAGCCAAAGACCTCGTTAAAGATGGTGCACTGCAAGATGGTGTGACCTTAGTTGACGGTAAACTGGTATTTACTACCCCTGCACTGCCATTTGGTGCTGGCGATACTGATACCGCCTTTACCTTTATCGGTCTGGAAATGTGTAACACTGGCACCACGCTGACGGCTTGTACTGCAGATAGCACAACCACCAGCATGAAAGCCGACTTAGTCTTCGGTACTAAATCAGGCAATGCACCTAGCATGCGCCATGTGAACTCAGTGAACTTCAGCACTTGTCAAAACTGTCACAGTGATACCTTCGAGCTACACAAAGGTCACCACTCTGGCTTTGTGATGACAGAACAAGTTTCACATGCCAAAGATGCCAACGGTAAGCCAATTGTCGGTGTGGATGCCTGTGTGGCCTGTCATACCCCTGATGGTACCTATGCAAGCGGTGCAAACAAAGGTGGTTTCGAAATGAAACTGCACGTTGTTCACGGTGAGCAAGGCGTTATCAAAGAATGTACTCAGTGCCACAACGACTTCAACTTAGACGCGTTCAAAGTGAAGGGTGCACTGGCCACTTCTGCCGGTAAATACACCACCCCAATCACAGCAACTTGTACTTCATGCCACGCGCCAGAATCTATTGGCCACGGCTTAGAAAATATGGGTGCGATTGTGAACGGTGATTATACTCAAGCCAACCAAGCGGCACAGTCAGAAACCTGTTTCTACTGCCATACCCCAACAGTTGCAGATCACACTCAAGTGAAAATGTAATTTGCCCAAGCAGGGGGAGTTCGCTCCCCCTTTCTTGAATTTTGTTGGGACAAATTGGGAAGCCTATTATGAAGAACAGCCACAAAATGAAAAACCTACTGCCGGCATTGATGATGTCTGCGGTCATGGCATTGGCCATCGCACCGAGTGCTCACGCCTCCAAGTGGGATGAAAAAATGACGCCAGAGCAAGTCGAAGCGACATTAGATAAGAAGTTTGCCGAAGGCAACTACTCACCTAAAGGTGCCGACTCTTGCTTGATGTGCCACAAGAAATCCGAAAAAGTGATGGACCTTTTCAAAGGTGTCCACGGCGCCATTGACTCCACTAAGAGCCCAATGGCTGGCCTACAATGTGAGGCTTGCCACGGACCTATGGGTCAACACAACAAGGGCGGCAACGAGCCGATGATCACTTTTGGTAAGCAATCGACCTTAAGTGCCGACAAGCAAAACAGCGTATGTATGAGCTGTCACCAAGACGATAAGCGTATGTCTTGGAATGGCGGTCACCATGACAATGCCGATGTTGCTTGTGCCTCGTGCCACCAAGTACACGTCGCGAAAGACCCTGTGTTATCTAAAAACACTGAGATGGACGTCTGTACAAGCTGCCACACTAAGCAAAAAGCGGACATGAACAAACGCTCAAGTCACCCACTCAAATGGGCACAAATGACCTGTAGCGACTGTCACAATCCCCATGGGAGCATGACAGATTCAGACCTGAACAAGCCAAGCATTAACGAAACTTGTTATTCCTGTCACGCCGAGAAGCGCGGCCCAAAACTCTGGGAGCATGCACCCGTCACTGAAAACTGTGTCACTTGTCATAATCCCCATGGCAGCGTGAACGATGCCATGCTGAAAACCCGTGCGCCGCAGCTGTGTCAGCAATGTCACGCCAGCGATGGCCACGCCAGCAATGCCTACTTAGGTAACACTGGTTTAGGTTCAAATGTCGGTGACAATGCCTTTACGGGTGGAAGAAGCTGCTTAAATTGCCATAGTCAGGTCCATGGTTCTAACCATCCATCTGGCAAGCTATTACAGCGCTAAGGAGACGAGAAGATGAAATTCAAACTCAATTTGATCACTCTAGCGTTATTAGCCAACACCGGCTTAGCCGTAGCTGCCGATGGTTATGGCCTCGCCAATGCCAATACCGACAAGGTGAAACTGTCAGCATGGAGCTGTAAAGGCTGCGTGGTTGAAACGGGCGTATCTGGCACTGTCGGTGTCGGCGTAGGTTACAATGGCGAAGAGGACATTCGCTCAGCCAATGCCTTTGGTTCTAAAAACGAAGTTGCGGGTAAGTTCGATGCAGACCTTGCCTACCGTGGTGAAAAAGGTTACCGCGCCAGTGTTGAAGCCTATCAACTGGGAATGGACGGCGGACGTTTAGATGTAAATGCGGGCAAACAAGGCCAGTACAATATCAATCTGAACTACCGCCAAATAGCCACTTACGATAGCAATAGTGCCCTCTCGCCCTATTCTGGTATCGGCGGCAATAACCTGACCTTGCCCGATAACTGGGTCACCGCAGGTTCGAGCAGCCAAATGCCACTGTTGATGGACAGCCTCAACAGCCTCGAGTTATCACTGAAACGTGAACGCGCAGGCCTTGGGTTCGAATATCAGGGTGAATCGCTGTGGAGCACCTATGTGAACTACATGCGTGAAGAAAAAACCGGTTTAAAACAAACCTCTGGTAGCTTCTTTAACCAATCTATGATGTTGGCAGAACCCGTGGATTACACCACTGACACCATAGAAGCGGGCGTCAAACTCAAAGGCGATCGTTGGTTCACAGCGCTCAGTTACAATGGTTCAATTTTCAAAAATGAATACAACCAGCTGAACTTTGACAGTGCCTTCAACCCCACCTTTGGTGCGCAAACGACTGGTGCCATTGCACTCGATCCCGATAACCAGTCACACACAGTGTCGCTGATGGGTCAGTATAACGATGGCAGTAACTCACTGTCTGGCCGTATTTTAACCGGACAAATGAGCCAAGATCAGTCACTGGTGACCTCTGGCTACGGTTATCAACTGCCAACGGATGCGGTAGACGCCAAAGTCGATCTGCTGGGCATGAACCTCAAAGTCGTGAGCAAGGTCAGCAACTCCCTTCGCTTAACGGGTAGTTACGATTATTACGACCGTGACAACAATACCCCAATCGAAGAGTGGACTCAGATCAGCATCAACAATGTCAGCGGTAAGGTGGCCTATAACACCCCTTACGATAACCGCACACAGCGCTTTAAAGTGGCGGCGGATTATCGTATTACCCACGGCATTAAGCTCGATGGTGGTTATGACTTCAAGCGTGACGAACGTGAGTATCAAGACCGTGAAAGCACAGATGAGAACACCGTTTGGGCCCGTTTGCGCGTCAATAGCTTCGACATGTGGGACATGTGGGTAAAAGGCAGTTACGGCAACCGTGACGGCTCACAATACCAAGCGTCTGAATGGACCTCTTCTGAAACCAACAGCCTGTTACGTAAGTACAATCTGGCTGACCGTGACAGAACCCAAATCGAAGCTCGCATCACTCACACGCCACTCGAAAGTCTAACCATAGACTTCGGTGCCCGTTATGCGCTGGATGATTATACTGATACTGTGATTGGCTTAACTGAGTCAAAAGACACCAGTTACGATGCCAATATCAGCTATATGATCACCGCTGACTTACTGGCAACGGCCTTCTACAACCACCAAACCATAGAGTCAGAACAAGCGGGTAGCAGCAACTACAGCACCCCAACCTGGACTGGCTTTATTGAAGACAAAGTGGATGTGGTTGGCGCTGGCATCAGCTACAACAATCTGCTGGAGAACAAGTTACGCCTAGGTCTGGATTACACTTATTCAGACTCCGACAGTAACACTCAAGTCAGACAAGGTATCACCGGCGACTATGGCGACTATTTTGCCAAAGTCCATAACATTAACTTATATGCTCAATATCAAGCGACCGAGAAACTCGCGCTACGCTTCGATTACAAAATTGAGAACTATAAGGACAATGACGCCGCTAACGATATCGCCGTTGATGGCATTTGGAACGTCGTAGGCTTTGGCAGCAACAGCCATGACTACACTGCACAAATGCTGATGTTGAGCATGAGTTACAAGCTCTAATCTGCGTTTATTGATAATCAAAAGCCCGCACTGCGGGCTTTTTTATTGCCAACGAACACTCACCGCGCTTTAGATACAGGTCCAGTCTATTCCTGCGGCCAAAATCTTGAATAAGATCAGACTCTGAGGCAAAACTTACGCCGAAGATGAGGTATTCCTTGAGTTTACTGGCACTTTAGCGGATGTTAATTCAGTGAGTTAACTATCATTGGATCTTAGATGTCGTCCTTCACTTGTTGTTTTTCGCGTTTATCGCCTCTGCCCGCCTCGATAGGCTTAAGTTTGCTCGCCGCCCCAGCCATGGCATTCGATTCCAGCGGTGGCACGGCGAGTTTATTTATCATCGTCGGACTGGGTGGATTTACTCTTATCAACGCATTGATGCAGGGGCTGTTCTTTTTTGCGGGTCAGTATCGTAATCCCCTCTTTGCCAAACGCCACGTGCTGACCGCACTGATAGTGCCTCTGCTCGCCTTTGCCTTAACCCTTTATGATCACCGTGCTTGGAGTGACTTTGCACTCAATCTCGGCATGATCATTGTCGGCGTTGGGCTGGTTTTATTACCGCTGCAGTTACGCCAACTTAATCAGCCCAGCAACCAACACGCGAACTGGCTGCTGAGTCTTGGTGGCCTATTCGTGTTAGGCATCAGTTATCTGCTGCCACCCTGCGCCCTGTTTGCGATTATCTTAGGCCATATTGCATTAGCCTCTCATGCCAAGGTTCCCACTAAAGCCTTGGGCGCCAAGTTATTGAGTTACCTTGTATTAGTCGCCTCCTATGGGATCTTTGGGTATTGGCTCTACCAGCTATTGAGCAAACTTGGGGCTTGATGATGACAGATATGTCGCACCCAGCTATCGAGCCAAACGGCTCAGCCGAGCTCAGTATATTGCTCAAACAAATCCGCGCTTGCCAACTGTGTCAGGCCGAATTACCCCTACCAGCGAAGCCCATCTTGCAAGCCAGTAGCCAAGCACGGATCTTAATCGTCGGCCAAGCCCCCGGCGTAAAAACCCACCATAAGGGCATCCCCTTCGACGATGCTAGTGGCGAGCGGCTGCGCGCTTGGCTTAATGTCACTCGGGAACAATTTTATGACCCCGCACTGTTTGCCATAGTGCCAATGGGATTTTGTTTTCCGGGAACCATTGAACGCAATGGAAAAAAGCAAGGTGATAAACCGCCACGCCCCGAGTGCGCCGCAACTTGGCATGCAAAGTTATTGGCCTTGATGCCACAGATAGAATTAGTGCTGGTCCTTGGCCAATATGCCATTGATTACCATCTACCGCGCACACCTGCCATAGATACGACAGACGAAGCGTTAAGCTCTCAAGCGATAGTGGTATCCACTCCTCAAACGAACAAGAAGATCACAGTGACCCAAGCCATTGAGCAATGGTCGTTATATTGGCCTAGGCTGATGGTCATGCCCCACCCTAGCCCGCGCAACAATCTTTGGCTAAAACAGCATCCCGAGTTTGAGCGCGAACAGCTCCCCACACTTCAAGCGCGTATCGCAGGCCTGCTGGCAAGTTCTAAGCCTATATAAACCCTAATCAAATCCCAATAAAAAGCCCCATTAAGGGGCTTTCGGAAACTAGAACTCAAAAACTGGAGCTTAGAAAGGTTTTGGCGAGCGACTTAATCGCTCTCCAAACATTGCACGGCTCTCAATATCACAGGCAACTCACGCCCACCACGGCAAATGCCGCAGCCACATCCGCCACTGGATAAGCAGAACCTTTGGCACTCGCCGCCTGCTGCACACCACAGGCCGCTTGGTTAAAGGTCGAGGTTGGTGTCCAATACATCTGGTTCGCTAACACAAACACATCAAACGCCTTGCGGGTATTCCAACCACTCTTGGTCGCCAGAGTGTAAAAAGCTTTGTTAAACACCCCAGAGGAATAATGCACATCCATGGAGCTAGTGTAGTTGGCGGCATTGTCGATTGAGCGGCCATCCTTAGGCGGATTATCCATATAACGCAGTGCACCACTGCCTTTAACTATGTCGTAGCCCACTTTCCAGTCGTTACTGCCACGCATGTAGAACTCGGCCGCCTCACCGGCAATATCCGAAAACGCTTCATTGATGCCGCCGGACTGGCCGCTGTAATTTAAGCCCGAGTTCTGCTCGGTAAAGCCGTGGCTCACTTCATGGGCGGAAACGTCCAAACTCACGAGAGGATAGAAGTAACTCGCACCATCACCAAAGGACATGGCCGAGCCGTCCCAGAAGGCATTTTCATAGTTACGGCCATAATGCACCCGCATTTCTAACTGAAACGTTAACGGTGCAGTGTTGTACCAATCCTTATACATATTAAAAATAACGCCACCGAAATAATGGGCATCATTTAAAGGCGAATAAGCGCCATTGACCGTCTGATAAGTGTTCTCCGGACAAGTAAAGGTAAACACCGAACCACGGCGAGTCGAGTTCGCCATGTTCACGGTTTTCACATTGGTGTTGGTCATAGTGCATGTACCATTAGACTCACTCACCTTAAGAAAACCGTAATCACTGCCGTAGTAGTAACCACCGATTTTAGCATTGCCACCAGGACCCGTTGCATCCAAGGGAGTACTGCTGCCGCCTGAACCGCCTCCACCACCGCCGGGTTTACCCGCGTTATTTTTGGCGGTCATGATCTCATTCCAATGCTCAAGCACTTCGCCAGTTTGCGCATCGACAAAACCTGTCGGCCGAGATAACGCATCGGTTTGATCGCTTAAGTAAGACACCCGATACACTAACCTCGGGTTATCCTCGATCATCAAGATCACCAGTTGCACATCCTTTTTACCGGTAGCCGCCGAACCTGAATATAACCGATTCAACGCCGCAATCGCCTGCCCTTGAGAAATCCCTGCCGCTACCGAAAAATCATCCGCAATTTGTGCCACATCCCCCATGGCGCTTTGTTCTGTATCATCCGTGCTCACAACCAGATGATGGCCATACACCAGCACACCATCGAAATACTGCAACGCTTTCGTTTTGCTTTGACCTTTATTGAGCGTTACCGTTTTGACCTCTTTAAAGCTGTGTTTTTGGCTCAACCCTGCCGCAACAGAGAGGGATTGCCCGTGATTAACGTTGAACTCAGCGGCCTGCGCCTGAAGGCTTGCCGCAACGCACATACTGAGTACAGAAGGTAAGAGATAGACTTTCATCGTGATATCCTTCGCCCTGTCCACAAAGGGACAAATGACACTTAAGGGAACAAAATACCGCCATAACCTTTCCCTAACTCAATTGTTAAAAATAGGTTAACAAGAGTTAGGTTCAATTCTCAGTATAGAAGATAAAAAAACACCTGCCCTTTTCTGTCGTTTGCCTTTACCCTTATGGCGTCGCCGTTTAGGCGAACCTCTGTATCAATCCTTTGAAAATTAAGGTGAGTTATGTACGTTTTGGATCAACACATCGCTAAACAAATTGTGAGTCGCACCATGAAAATCATTGGGCACAATATCAATGTGATGAATGGTCAGGGCGTGATCTTAGGCTCCGGCGATCCCAAACGTATTGGCTCGACCCACGAGGGTGCACTGCTTGCCATCGCCCAAAACCGCAATGTGGAACTGAGTGAAGAAGTGGCCTCAGGCTTACATGGCGTCAAACCCGGCATCAACTTACCCTTGCATTATCAAGGGCAAATTATTGGGGTGATTGGTATTACTGGCGATCCGGCCGAGTTAACCCACTACGGTGAGCTGCTAAAAATGACCGCCGAGATGATTGTCGAACAAGCCAACCAGCAGGATCAGCAGCAGTGGGAAAATCGTCAACGTGAAGAATTTATTCTGCAGTTAATTAAGGCACAAACCGATGACGATGAGCAATTGCATCGCTGGGCCAAGCAACTCGATATCGATATCAATTTGCCGCGAGTGGCCGCCATAATTGAAGTCAGTGAAAAACAATCCACGCCAACCCAGCAAAAATCCGCTGCGTTTTCTTCATTAATCCAGAGCGAGCAAAGCGCAGACGAGCGTAATCCCAGAGTCAGCGAAATCCTCAAGCAAGTGCTGCATTTGCTGCAAAACCCCGACAGAGGCAACTTGATTGCCATGACATCCATGTCACAGCTGGTGATCTTAAAACCGGCGTTTCTGGATGGAAAACAATGGGATCCCGAGCTTGAAAATCAGCGTATCGATAAACTGCTACAACGTTTACCCGCGCAAATGGATTTAAATTTTAAAATCGCCCTTGGGCATTTTTTCCCTGAAAAAGGCGGTATTGCGCGCTCCTACCAAACCGCGCAGGAAACCTTGAACTTAGGCAAGCAGCTTAACCCCGAGGGCACTAAATACCTGTTTGAAGACTACTCCTTGCAAGTGCTGTTATCTGGGCTCAAGCATGATTGGCGTGGTCAAGCGCTGGCCAGTCCCTACCAACAGTTAGCCAAGGCCGATAAAAATGGTCAGTTACGCAAAACCCTAGCCGCCTATATCACTCATTTTGGTGATGCGCAGCAATGCGCTAATGCGCTGTTTATTCACCGAAATACTCTAAGGTATCGGTTAGATAAAATTCAGCAACTCACCAAGAGTGACATCCATTCCCTCCACGGATTATTAAGTCTTTATCTTGGGCAGTTGATAGATACCTCAAATTACCGACTCGAGTAGTGCCCCATATCACCACTAGCGTAAGACTCAACATCAGCAAGCGTTAACTCAATGAATAAATTGAAATTAGCGATGGTATTCACTCATACAAGCTCAGGCTTAATCCTGCAGTCATTGCTTAGTTCTGCCGTCCTCTGCCAGATATTCACAAAATGAGTGAAAGATAATTTCGCCTCGTCCTTTCCTATCAATGCACAAGACACCCATACGGTTAAATTGTTAAGGAAGGAAATCCATGCAGCCATATCATGCCAAACTCAGCTCACTCGCCACAGCGTGCCTAATGGTCGGCTCAGTGTTTGTCGCCCCACTTGCCAGCGCGGCGGAGCGTACCATTCCAGAATTAGTAGATGCAGTAAACGGCACGCCAGATGCAGCGAGTCGCGAAGCGGGTAAAAAAGTGAAACTGCGTAATCATACAAAAGGGTTTTGTACCTCGGGTTACTTTGCCCCCAATCCCCAATTGCACGATTCACTCAACATTCCTTTTTTTAATCAAAATCCCATCAAAGTGACCGCCCGTTTTTCCCTCGGCGGCACTAATCCTAAGCTGTCCGATAAAACCCCGGGGCGCTTTATGTCATTAAAAATCGATGGCGAGCGGGAAAACCTCAACTTTGTCACCACCAATGTGCCGATGTTTTTTGCCAGTAACCTAGAGGACTTTTATCTGTTCCAAACCAAGAGCAAGCAAGGCGCCGAAGGTAAACAATGGCTTATCGATAATAAGCCCGATGCCAAGGCCTTTTTCGACTATTTAAAACAATTGCCGCCGAGCCCGAGTTTTGCCAATAGCCAGTACTTTGGGGTGAACAGTTTTCTGTTTACCGACAAGCAAAATAACAGCATTGCGGGTAAATGGATTTTCGAACCCGTCGCGGGCACGCAAGCCCTCACCCAGCAAGCGTTGGCACAGCTTGGTGATGACTTTCTCAAGCCTGAGTTGCTCAAGCGAATTCAGTCTCAACCTGCCAAGTGGGATCTGTACATTCAGTTAGCGGAACAAGGCGATGAGATTAATAACCCCACAGTGCTTTGGCCCGAAAACCGCCCGCGCATTCTCGTCGGCCAAGTGGTGATTGATGGCAAGCGCGACAGCGATCCTCAAGTGCAACAATGTGATAAAAGCATCTTTAATCCTCTGCTCCTCCCCAAAGGCATAGCAGCGTCGGACGACCCCATCCTCAATGCCCGCACCGCGGCATATGTCGAGTCTTTTATCCGTCGTCAATAAGCGCTACTCGCTGCTCGCGTTGGTTCAACAATATTCTTAGCATTACATTCGATTTCACGGCCCTTATTTTGTGCGCACGCACAAAATAAGGGCCATTTCCGCCCGTAATTCCGTCGATTTACCCAAAGCTATTCAATTGACAGTGTTCAATAATAGGCTGACCTTAAAGCAGCCTTTATTTGGACTTGGGATCAAATAAAGACCGCGCCCTACAAAAACAGCCAAAACCACTTAAGAACTTCAGCCAAGACTGAACGGGAAAACATATGAACTTCGTGCTCATCCTCATCGGCGTGATTGCATTTATTGTTATCGCGACCTCAAAATTTAAGCTCCATCCGTTTTTAACCTTAATTCTGGCCGCCTTTATCGCCGCCTTCGCCTACGGTTTACCGAGTGGCGATATTGCCAAAACCATCACCACAGGCTTTGGTAATATCCTCGGCTATATCGGTCTGGTAATCGTGTTAGGTACCATTATCGGTATCATCCTCGAAAAGAGCGGCGCCGCCATTACCATGGCGGACGTGGTGATCAAAGTCTTGGGTAAACGCTTCCCAACACTCACTATGTCCATCATCGGCTATTTAGTGTCGATTCCGGTGTTTTGTGACTCGGGTTTCGTGATCTTAAACTCGCTTAAACAATCCATGGCCAACCGCATGAAGGTTTCGAGCGTGTCCATGAGCGTGGCGTTAGCCACAGGCCTGTATGCCACTCACACCTTTGTACCGCCCACACCAGGCCCTATCGCCGCGGCAGGTAACTTAGGGCTAGAGTCCAATTTAGGCCTAGTGATTGGTGTCGGCTTATTTGTTGCTGCCGTTGCCGCGCTTGCGGGGATGTTATGGGCGAACCGTTTTGCCAGTGTTGAGCCCGATGGCGAAGGTGCAGAAGAACTCAAAGCTCAAGCTGCTGATTTTGAAGCCTTAAAACAAAGCTATGGCACACTCCCTAGCCCATTAAAGGCATTTGCACCGATTTTTGTGCCTATCCTATTAATTTGCTTAGGCTCTATCGCCAACTTCCCGTCTGCACCACTGGGCAAAGAAGGCCTATTCAGTCTGTTAGTCTTCCTTGGCCAACCCGTTAACGCCCTGCTTATCGGTCTGTTCCTGTCACTGCTGTTACTGAAAAGCGATAACAAGATTGCCGAATTTAGCGAGCGCATCAGCCAAGGTTTAGTTGCCGCAGCCCCAATTATTTTGATCACCGGTGCCGGTGGTGCCTTCGGTGCCGTCTTAAAAGCCACACCAATTGGCGACTACCTAGGTAGCTCACTGTCGGCGCTAGGGGTGGGTATCTTTATGCCCTTTATCGTCGCCGCCGCACTGAAATCGGCGCAAGGTTCGTCCACCGTCGCCCTAGTGGCAACCTCGGCCTTAGTCGCGCCTATGCTGGGCGATATTGGTCTTGGCAGTGATATGGGCCGCGTGTTAACCGTAATGGCGATTGGTGCTGGCGCCATGACAGTCTCCCACGCTAACGACAGCTTCTTCTGGGTGGTAACTCAATTTAGCCGCATGAGCGTTAAACAAGCCTATAAAGCACAAACCATGGCGACCCTTATCCAAGGCGTTACCGCAATGCTGACCGTGTATGTACTAAGCTTAGTGCTGCTCTAAGCCGCACTTTTCTCATCCTTGGGCGCATCCGTGCGCCCAAAAAGCTGTAGGATTTTGAATGAAGATAGTTATCGCCCCCGATTCCTTTAAAGAGAGCTTAAGCGCACTCGATGTGGCTAATGCGATCGAACAAGGCTTAACACAAGTGATCCCAGACTGTGAGATTGTCAAAATCCCCGTCGCCGATGGTGGCGAAGGCACAGTGCAATCTATGGTCGACGCCACTGGCGGCAGCATTGTCAATTTAGAGGTCATGGGGCCACTCGGCCTTAAAGTCAAAGCCCATTACGGCATTTTAGGCCAGCAAGCCAAAGGCACGATTGCGGTGATTGAAATGGCCTCCGCCTCGGGTTTACACCATGTACCAAGGGACCAGCGTAACCCGCTGCTCACCACCAGTTATGGTACGGGCGAGCTGATTTGTGATGCGCTCAATCGCGGGATAAAACACATTATTTTAGGCTTAGGCGGCAGTGCAACCAACGATGGCGGCGCAGGTATGGCCCAAGCGCTGGATATTTTACTGCTGGATAAACAAGGTAAAACCTTAAGTGCAGGTGGCTCAGCACTTGCTCAGCTTACCAGTATCGATATGAGCAACGCCCATCCACTACTGAAAGAATGCACCTTTGAAGTGGCCTGCGATGTCGATAATCCGCTGTGTGGCGAGCGTGGCGCCTCGGCCATATTTGGCCCGCAAAAAGGCGCAACACCCGAGATGGTGAGCACCTTAGATGCAGCACTAAGTCACTATGCCGATGTGATTGCCCAAAGCGGCGTCACCGATCACCGCAATCAAGCTGGCGCGGGCGCGGCAGGCGGAATGGGACTTGGCGTGATGGCCTTTTTAGGCGCCGAGCTTAAACCCGGTGTTGAGATTGTGATGCAAACGGTAGGACTAGCTGACAAAATTCGCGGCGCGGATCTTGTCATCACCGGCGAAGGCCGAATCGATGGCCAGACAATCTTTGGCAAGACCCCGATGGGTGTATTGAAGCAAGCGCAGCTGCAAAACATTCCGACCATTGGGATTGCGGGTTGCCTTGGCGACAATGCTAATGCGGTACTTGAGCAAGGTATGGCGGCGATTTTCCCCATCATTCCACATTTAAGTCCGCTGGACGATGTGCTGGCTAACGCCAAAACGAATCTGATCAATACCGCCCGTAATATTGGCGCCGTCTTGATGCTGGGCAAATGTTAACTTTACCTTAGCGTACCGATAGCGTTTAGATAGCTAACGACACACACCCAAGGCGCTATTCATAGCGCCTTTGTTTATTCTATAACCCAAGCACAGACTTAGGCGGTGTTTTAGTGCTTGATGCCTAAAAGGCCTTGCAGTAAAGTGAGCTCCCTTTTTGGTAATCCGTAAACGGGTTTAAGCGCCATGTATTTGGTTATACTCTTAATCACCTTTGCGGTTTCACTATAAGAATTAATAGACGGCAAGCCCCATGACCCAAAAACTCCCTCGCCAAGCCATCGCATCCGAAGACAGTTTGATGCGAATTTTCACTGTGCCCGAAGATGCGGAATCCACTTTAAGCATTATCGAGCAGAAGCTTTCCGAGGACTTAGCGGGCTTTTTGGGTGACAGCATTGCCGCGCTAGAAAAGCCGCTCTCCGAAATCGAGACCGATTTTCAAGCCTTTGAAATTCCAAGCCAGCCGCGTTTTGTCTCCGACTACACCGACGAAATCATGCAGAATCTCGTCGCGCATTCGGTGCATACGGCGGCGCCCAGTTTTATCGGCCATATGACCTCGGCACTGCCCTATTTCGTGTTGCCACTGTCGAAGATGATGGTGGGGCTGAATCAAAACTTGGTCAAAATCGAAACCTCCAAAGCCTTTACGCCGCTTGAGCGCCAAGTGCTCGGCATGATGCACCATTTGATTTACGCTCAACACGATGATTTTTATCGTAATTGGATGCACAGCGCCAACCATTCCCTCGGCGCATTTTGCTCCGGCGGCACAGTGGCTAACATCACCGCCCTGTGGATTGCCCGCAACCAATTACTCAAGGCCGATGGCGACTTTAAAGGCGTGACCCGCGAAGGCTTAATCAAGGCGCTGCGCCACTATGGCTTCGATGATTTAGCGATTCTGGTCTCCGAGCGCGGCCACTACTCCTTAGGTAAGGCCGTCGATCTGCTCGGTATCGGTCGCGACAATATCATCAGCATCCCTACCGATGGCAATAACAAAGTTGACGTTGCCAAAATGCGCGAAGTCGCCGCTGAACTGGCGAATAAACGCATTAAAGTCATGGCGATTGTTGGGGTGGCAGGCACTACCGAGACGGGCAATATCGACCCACTGCGCGAACTTGCCGCCTTAGCAACTGAGCTAAACTGCCACTTCCATGTGGATGCGGCTTGGGGCGGCGCAAGCTTATTATCCAATAAATACCGACACTTACTCGATGGTATTGAACTCGCAGATTCAGTCACCATCGATGCCCATAAGCAAATGTATGTCCCCATGGGCGCAGGCATGGTGTTATTTAAAAACCCAGAGTTTGCCCATGCCATTGCCCACCACGCCGAATATATTCTGCGCCGAGGCTCTAAGGATTTAGGCAGCCAAACGCTTGAAGGCTCACGCCCCGGCATGGCGATGTTAGTGCACGCCTGTTTGCAGATTATTGGCCGCGATGGTTACGAAATCCTGATCAATAACAGCCTTGAAAAAGCCCGTTATTTTGCCGAGCAAATCGACGCACACCCTGACTTTGAGCTAGTCACAGCGCCAGAGCTGTGCCTGCTCACCTATCGTTATGTTCCTGCGAATGTGCAGGCGGCCATGCAAGTGGCGATTCAACAAGGCGATAAGACCAAACTCGCGCGCTTTAATGAGCTGCTCGATGGTCTAACCCAATTTATTCAAAAACACCAACGCGAACAGGGTAAATCCTTTGTCTCCCGCACCCGCATTCAACCCGCCCGCTACTTTAGACAACCCACAGTGGTGTTTCGCGTGGTATTAGCTAATCCGTTGACTAGCCATGAGATCCTTAATCAAGTGCTTATCGAGCAAGGTGAAATTGCTGCTTTAGATAAAGAGTTCTTACCTGCGCTATTAGCTATGGTCAATGAATAGCGAGTGATTTAGCTTAAGCTTTAAATCTCATTTAAATACAGAGTGTTAATCAAAAATAGCCGCAAATATATGCGGCTGTTTTTGTTTGCAGAGCTGGGATGAAAGAAGGTTAGGTTGAAAATATAAGGCTTTATCCAAGCACTTCTGATCTCGTTGCGGATACGCCGAATTCCATTGCTTCCGTGACACGCCGTGAAGCCATCCATGGCGGCTCTACGATGATATCCATATCATCGAAGGTCACGTCCACAATCGAATTCGGCTTAGCAAATCTCGGTGCTATCGCGGCAACGTTTTAATATGCTTGAATCTTTTGGGATTAACAGTTAACTCCGACGTAACAGAATACACTTCCCCTCGGAGTTGCCGCGGGGCGAATAGACAAATTGCGAGAGTCTTGCCATGGATAATGGAATGGACCCATCCACTTTTAATCGGCCTCGCAATGGGCCACGATGTAGTCGCTAAAACTCATCAGAAAGAGGACGGGTCCACCTATGAAGATTACTA
>NZ_JAKILE010000010.1:0-191948 GCF_023283775.1 Shewanella seohaensis | reverse complement strand
GATCAATTCCGATTGTATAAATATCACTCATGACGGTCTCCTTTTAAACTGACTTCCTCAGTATAGAAGGGGTGTCCATTTCATTATTTTATTAGTGCGCATGCGCGTTTACCTCGTTTGACCAGTAAAAACGCGCACAGTTAACTACTTGTATTGCAAATAACTTATCAGCTTCTCTTTAAATATACTATCTGGAAAAACGCGCATGCGCGTTTTCCAAACCTATTATATCAAATCGCAAGCACATAACTGATTGAAATAAAATAATTATATAAATTAGTCAGAGTACAAACGCGCAAAATTTTTCCACTATTTTCCTTGATATCCGGGAATTTTAAACAATACTGTATAAAATAGGCTTTTCGCTGTTATTGGTGGAACCCCATATCCAGCTTTCCAAAGTGAAAGAGGATAGCACGTTGAAATCGCTCTGAATTTCGATACCCCATAGCCTTTACTCTGAGCTGTCTAACTTGGCTATTGATTGCTTCTGCCAAACCGTTTGATAGACCAAAGCGCATGGCATTAAGTATGCCCCAGAGTTTGTTCTCGATTGTATCTGCTACCGCCATTAAGAGTTTGAGACCGCTGGCTTTAGCTAAAGCTATCCAATCTTTCCATCGCTGCTTTGTTCCTCGAACACTATTGCCATGCCAGATGTTCCGAGCCTGCTCTTTAAAATACCATGCAAGAGCCGTATTCATCATTGCCGGGATGAGTCTATTGACCCTCTCTCGGTCGGGTTCGCTGAGATTATCTCGTCGCTTTAACCAGTAAAAACGTGTGCGATGTGCCTCTTGCCGCATTGACGGCGCCAACCTGAATAACTCGTCTTTGCGGATCCGGTTAACCGCCTCCGTTAGCATCTTGGCTACATGGAAGTGATCAAATGCGATTTTCCTCTCTGCATTGGGCAGCGCTTTCTTTGCTGCTTTAATGTAAGCAGGGCTCATATCCATACAGATAGACTGAGTTTGACGTAATGCATCTGCAGGCAGCTGTGTTAGGCAGGCATCAAAACTTGCAGCTGAACGTCCCTCTGAAACCGCTAAAACTTGTCCTTCATGATTAGAGAGCAGCGTGACATATTCATGCCCCTTTTTAAGAGCGGTTTCATCGACCAATAAATAATCGGTATTAATCAGTTTGCGTTTTGCCAGTCCACGATAAACAGCGCGCGCCATAATCCTATCTATGGCTCCCCAGCTCAGTTTAAAGAACCGACTGACGGCATTAAGAGAACTCATCGCAAGCAAGGTTAATACACGCATCTCAAACAATTCAGTGTAACGACTGCTGCCACTGGCCCATGGGACTTGGAGGGTTTGATAACCGTGTGAGGTACAGTGTACTCGTGGCACGTTAGCTTGAATGAGCGTTTGATACTGGCAGGTATCCAAGTGACGCCATTTTCGTAAACGGGAATCGTAATGGCGACTCGCATTGTGGCATATAGGGCATTTAAAGCCTGCTTGAGAAGCGTAGGCGATGGTAACAATTATGCTCTGACGTGGTTCATCGAGTTGAACTCTGGATACGACCCAAGGTGCCTTTAGCCCCAAGATTTGTTGATATAAAGCAGCTTCACTCATCACTGAAATTTAAGAGGAATTTGGCTAGAACTATACCTACTCCACCAATAACAACGAAGAGCCATAAAACAGTATTTAAGAGCGAGGGTTATCATGAGTCTAAAAAGCCCATTTCTAAGCGGCCTTCAAGAAGAAATGCGTATGCGTGGTTACAGTATTAGAACGGAAAAACCTATCTCTATTGGATCAAGGCCTTTATTAACTTTCACAACAAGCGTCACCCTGAAACAATGGGAACGGAAGAAGTTACACAATTTTTAACCTTCCTTGCCAATCAACGAAATGTGGCCATCAACACACAAAAAATTGCACTTAACGCATTAGCCTATTTGTATCAGAAGCATTTGCACCATGAGCTTGGGGATTTAGGTTTTTGCTATGCCACTAAACAGAGACATTTACCGACAGTGTTATCCCCATCAGAAATCTCACTAATACTAAATGAACTTGATGGCCGCGATAGGCTAATAATAGAACTACTCTATGGTAGTGGACTAAGAGTTTCAGAATGCCTCAGGTTACGTATCCAAGATATTGATATTGAGAGCGCTTCGCTGACCGTGAGAGACGGTAAAGGACATAAAGATAGGCAAACCATCCTCAACCATAGATGTGCAGAAAAGCTCACTACATATATTAAAAAGGCAATTAAAATTCAACAGAATGATAACCAGCAAGGGATAGGCCCATCTCTGCCAAATGCATTAGAACGTAAGTATCCAAATGCGTTTAGGCAACACGGGTGGATGTTTATTTTCCCTTCCAGCACAACCTGTATCAATCCTTATACAGGAACACTTTGCAGGCATCATTTACATCAAAGTGTTATTCGTAAAGCGCTCGGGAATGCCGTGCGTAATATTCAAATGAATAAACGCGTCACCTGCCATACGTTTAGGCATAGCTTCGCAACCCATTTACTTCAAGCTGGTCGTGATATAAGAAGTGTTCAAGAGTTACTGGGCAACAATGACGTTAGTACCACACAAATCTATACACATGTACTTGGCCAACATTTTGCGGGAACAACTAGCACGTTAGACACATTATAAATGTCAGAGTCCTTTTGTAACTCTGTAGCATTACTAAAATTGAGTCAACATACTGATGTTAAAGTGAGCTAGATACTACTTTGCTAACGAGGAATGGGGCAAAAACACATTAGTTTTTACTCTAAGTCGTTGGCTTTAGCTTTAGACTTTTATGGATAACATCCACACTTAGGGGTAAGAATATGAGCCGTATTCGCCAAGCGGCCCCATATTTTGTCCCTGCGTTCGAAGGGAGCGACTAGATCAGATTGTTAGCTTTTGGCTGGTCCCAAATAATCAAACAAGCGGTTCCTTTGCTCTTTATTTAACGCGTAGTAACTAAACTCTATATGTTCGCCGTTAGCCTCTAATAGCTGTATTTTCTTTGGATACTGCGAGGTAACTTTATAGCCACAATATGAAGCTTTATCTATCTTCTGGACTTCTTCATAGGTCGAAACAAGAATTTTCTGGTCGTCTATTGTGATTGAAAATGAATCAATTTTTGAATTCCCAGTGTTGAAGATAAGTAACCATACGGGAATGAGAATATTCAAAGCTAGAAAAACAATAAACATCAGCAAAAAAGTATATCGGTCTGTGTCTGAACCAATGATGGTGAGTAATCCTAATTGTGGGAGGAGTAGTGTCAACGCAGTCTTATAGAGCCTGTCGAGAATGCTCTGCAAATTTGTTTGTTTTAAATCCATTTATACATACCAGAAGCTAACGTCTTATTAGTGCGTATGCGCGTTTATCCCGTGAGAACATTGGAAACGCGCACTATGAACTATTTTTTGAAAATAAGCGTTTAGATTGGTGTTGAGATGCAGTTTAATGCGTCGATAAGTAGCTTATTGACTCAATCAACGCAACCTGATTAAGTGCGATACAGCACCTTCACTACATGCCAACCAAACTTGGTTTTGACGAGATGTGGCACCAGCAGTTCACCGGAGAAAGCGACTTTATCGAACTGCGGCACCATTTGCCCACGCTTAAATTCACCGAGATCACCGCCCTTTTTCGCCGACGGGCATGAGGAATAGCGCTTGGCTAACGCGCCAAAATTCGCGCCTTTATTCAATTGCTTAATAATATCTTCCGCCTGCTCTTTGTGTTTAACAAGGATATGCACTGCGGCTGCGGTTTTATACATCTGGTACTCTCTTTTTAAAAGACAGCGGTGCCATTTTGCTGCACCGCTGTTATCGCTTTACCTATCAAGAATAAGTATTACTGACCTAAAATCTTCTGCCACCACTGCAACGGCTCGCCGCAGTTTTTCGCAGGATTATAGGTACCTCTAAGGGCTGGCAATGCCTCGGTATTGCGGCATCCCGCCTCCTTAGCTTCACCGGTATCACGGTCAAAGTAACCTTGGATCACGCCCGTTGGCGGAATCGAGCGCAGCCCAATCGGTGGACGCTCCTTCAAGAAGGCTTGATACACCGCCATGGCGCCACTGCTACCGTAGAGGCTGGTCTTGCCGTTATCGTCGCGTCCGACCCAAATCGCCGCGACGTTACGCTCGTCAAAACCGGCGAACCAAGAGTCGCGGCTATCGTTACTGGTACCGGTTTTACCCGCCAGCGCCACACCGGGGAAGGCATTGCCTAAGCGCGTTGCTGTACCCGAGCGTACCACTTGCTGCATGGCATATTGCACCAAGAAATCAGTATCCGGCGTAATAGCTTGTTCCTTCGGTGAGCGAGTCACTGGCAACGGCTGATTGTGACTATCGAGCACCGCCGTCACTGTAGTGAGTTTACGATAGGCGCCACTATCGGCCAGTGTCTGATAAACCTGCGCCACCATTAACGGCGAGCCATTCACGGCGCCCAGTAGCATAGACGGGTATTCGTTAAGCGGATCTTGCCAGCCAGATTTAGCCAGCGTGGTTGCCACCGCATCCACCCCCACGGCAATCCCGAGGTTCACCGTAGGTACGTTCATCGACTTTTTCAGTGCCGTTAACAAGGAGACTTGTCCGCTAAACTTCTTATCAAAGTTCTGCGGTGACCAGGTTTTACCCTGCTCATTCTTTAGGGTAATCGGCTGATCTTTAAGTGGCGAAGCCAAGGTAAACTGGCTATTCGGTGCCAATGCGGTCGCATACACAAATGGCTTGATGAGCGAGCCAATGGGTCGGCGGATCTCAACCGCGCGGTTATAACCGTCAAAGCCAGGCGTCTTATCACCCACCATAGCCGCGATACCACCAGTGTATTTATCCGTCACGACCATACCAATCTGCAACGACTTATTGCCTTTATCTAAGCTCTTAAAGGTTTGAGTCACGGCGATTTCGGCGGCTTCCTGCGCCATTGGATCGAGTGTGGTGTAAATCTTCACCCCAGATTGTTTTAGTAACGCATCGCCATAACGCTCGTTAAGCTCTTGTTTAACCAAGGCATAGAATGCAGGTAATTTTTGATGCACTGGTTTATTGGGATTACGTAAGCCTAGGGGCGACTCTACCGCGACCTTGTATTGCGCGGTGCTCAGCTCACCCGACTCCATCAAGAGACGCAGCACTAAATCGCGACGCTCTTGGCTGCGCTCAGGATAACGCCATGGGTTGTAATAGGAAGGCCCCTTAATCGCCGCCACTAAAAACGCTTGCTGCGCCGTGGTTAGCTCGCCGATGGGTCGACCAAAATAGAACTGTGAAGCCAGCCCCATACCATGCACGGCGCGGGATTTATCTTGCCCCATATACACTTCGTTGAGGTAGGCCTCGAGGATTTCTTCCTTGCTGTAACGAAAATCGATAATCACCGCCATTAAGGCTTCGCGAATTTTACGCAGCAAAGAGCGCTCGCTTGAGAGGAAGAAGTTTTTCGCCAACTGCTGGGTCAGTGTCGAACCGCCCTGTACGGTACGACCCGCACTGATATTCACAAAAGCGGCGCGCAGAATCGCGAAGGGGTTGACCCCATGGTGTTCGTAAAAACTGCGGTCTTCCACCAGCAGCAAGGCTTTTACAATCGCCTTAGGCATTTCTTCTGTAGGGACAAACAATCTGTCTTCGCCGTCCCCCGCAATAATGCGGTCAAGCAAGACGGGCTCTAAATGGAATACCGCCAACTGGCGCTTATCTGACATACGTGCAATCGAGCTGATCCCATCGCTGTCGAAGCTAATCATCACCCGCTGCTCAGCTTGATCGCCCTCGGGATGTAAGAAGGGACGACGCCATAATTCGATTTTGGTGCTGGATGCAGAGAACTCACCGACCTCACGGGGATTGGCGACTTTGCGATAGCCCAAGAGTTTGAGTTCGGCCATTAACTGTGGATGACTCACGGCAGCGCCGGGATATAAGGCCATCGAGCGGCTAAATACCTGCGCGGGTAAGTGCCATTTTTGCCCCTCAAACTTGCGGGCAATAATTTGATCGAGGTAAATACTGTAGAAGGTCACAACGGCTAGGCCGATTAAGGCTAGTTTCCAAGTGAGCGACCAAATTTGCCCAAACAGGCCACGGCTGCGCTTCGCTTTCGCTTTTTTTGTCGTCTTAGTTGTCATATCTACTTCATCATTTATGCGTTAACGGCATCAGTCACAGGCACAACACAAGGTTGTAAATCAAAGCAGTCTAAAGGCTATGACTGAGATAAACCTAAGGTTTTCTTCTTGGTAAATTTTGTGGGCTGCGTATTGGCAGGGTCGTCCGGCCACAGGTGTTTAGGATAACGCCCACGCATTTCTTTTTTCACTTCCACATAGGGTCCTTGCCAAAAACTGGCGAGATCCGCTGTTAGAGCCAAGGGGCGCTGCGCCGGTGACAGCAATTCCATCGTCACCTTAAGCTTACCTTGGGCCAGTAGCGGGCTGTCTGCCATGCCAAAGGTTTCCTGCAAACGTACCCGCAGCAAGGCTCGCCCCGAGGCATCGTACAATATCGGCGCAAAGGTGCCCGTGGCTAACGGCCATGAGGTGGGCAGCAGCGCATCGAGTGCCTGTTGCTGTGACCAAGTTAATTGGTTTACCAGCAAACTAAAGCAATCGAGTTTTTGTAATTGCGGCAGATTATTCACATTTTCAAGGTAGGGCGCCAGCCATGTTTCAAGGTTTGCCAGCAGCGCGGTATCGCTCATATCCGGCCAATCAGCATTCGGATCTAAATCGCGCGCTAACTGTAATCGAACCTGAAACTGCGCTAAGTTATCGTGCCAATTGAGGATTTGTAACCCCTGCTGGCGAATGTAACTCAGTAATGCCGCTACAATTTGGCCGCGATTCGGATTAGCGATAGCCTCTGATTTCAGTAAAATCTGCCCGACTTTGGTTTGGCGTTCGGCCACCGCGCGGCCTTTAGCTTCATCCCAACCACATTGATCATGACGCTCCACCAGCTCGGCCAATTCCTCGTCGAACAGACTTGGCGATAATGGACTGGCGAGATAAATCCGCCCGGCATTCTTGCCTTCGGTTTCTTGAAAATCTGCCACCACCAGCCAAGGCGTTTGCGCTAAGGCATCTTCGGCGTTGAGCACCACACCCGTTCCATTGGCCAATTGATACCCCTCAACGCCACGGGATTTGGCAATGCGATCGGGATAAGCCAGCGCCAACAGCAAACCGACATCCTGATGATGGGCATGGGAGGCGACGGCCACTAAATCGGCCTGAGTAAATTGCTTATCTAGCGCCAGCTTTTTAAGCCATTGTTTGGCCTGCTGCCCCGCACTGCCTTGGGTGGCAAAGTGCAGATAATTCATGATATCGGCGCCTTTGCGCGGCAATCCCCGCGCCTCTAAAATCCCCGCCAGTAAACAGGCTAAGGCCGCCAGTTGATGTTCATCGCGAGATTTGGCCACCAATAACATATGGGCGAGGCGCGGATGACACCCCAGCTCATAAGCCGCTTTGCCATGCGCAGTCAGCTTGTTTTGTTCATCGACCATGCCTAAACGCTGGAGCAGTTGCCAAGCTAATGCCTCGTTCACCGTGGGCGGCGCAGTCAATAACAGTAAGTCGCTGAAGGATTTCGCGCCCCAGTAGGCACAGTCGTGGGCCATGGCGACTAAGTCGGCTTGGCTGATTTCGGGCTCATCGGCCTTGAGCAGACGTTGATGCTCCTCTTGGCCCCATAAACGGATGCACTCGCCCGCTGCCAAACGCCCCGCACGGCCAGCACGCTGGGTTGCCGAGGCTTGGCTGATGCGCTTAAGGCTTAAACGTGTCACCCCAGTTTTAGGATTAAAGCTGGCTTGGCGTTTATAACCGCTGTCGATAACCAGGCCAATGCCCTCGATGGTCAAGCTCGACTCGGCCACGTTGGTTGAGAGCACAATTTTGCGCCTGCTGCTGTCGGCCTTTATCGCCCTGTCTTGTTCCTGCGCCGATAGCTCGCCATAGAGTGGGCACACCGTCACGCGACTGTTATAGAGGCGCTCTTCTAGATACTGCGCCACTCTAAGGATTTCGGCTTTACCGGGCAAAAACACCAAAATATCCTGTGGCCCCTTATCGCCTACGGATATCGCGGCATCGAGCACAACGCGGCTCAGATGATCGAGCCAATGCTGCTGCCCAGCAACGGGGCGATAGCGAATGTCGACCGGGAAACTGCGCCCTTCACTCTGTAGCAAGGCGGCATCGGGCATCAACTCAGCCAATGTCAGGCCAGATAAGGTTGCCGACATGGCGAGGATTTTTAAGTCATCCCGTAGTGAGCTTTGCACTTCGAGCGCCAAGGCTAAACCGAGATCTGTGGTCAAATGCCGCTCGTGGATCTCATCGAAAATGATCATCTCGATGCCTGTTAATTCAGGATCTTGCTGGATCATGCGAGTTAAAATCCCTTCGGTGACAATCTCAAGTCGAGTCTCACCACTGACCTTTGACTCGCCGCGCACGCGATAACCTACCTCTTGCCCTACCGCCTGCTGCCGACAACTGGCAATAAATTGCGCCACGCTACGGGCAGCCACACGTCGAGGTTCCAGCATTAAAATCCGCCCAGAAATCTCAGGCCAATCCAGCATGGCTAAGGGCAATGCGGTCGATTTACCCGCACCCGTTGGCGCTTCGAGGATCACTTGCGCATGTTTCGCAAAGGCATCGCGCAGGGATGGCAATAAGGAATGAATGGGTAGATTGTTCAATGCAACAGTATCAACAGATAAAAATGATGGGGAAGTTTAACATAGGCCTTAGGCAGTGTCCCTCCCGCGGCCTTAGCTTTGATACGTCACAGTTTGGCATTGGCTTGCTAAAAATAGCATCGCCCCGACAGCAAGACTCTCGGGGCGCCAATAGCACAAATAAGCCGAGTTAGAACTGATAGGTCAGCTTAGCCCACAGATTACGGCCCGGCTCATTGACCCTAAACATGGCCTCACTGCCCGGCAGATCGTTCCCCGTACCCGCCTTACTCACATGCTCGGCATAGGCAGTATCAAACAGGTTTTCGACACCCAAAATTAAGGATAAATCCTTGTTATACGACCAAGAAGCATTGAGCGCCAAAGTACCAAAACCGCTGCTTGGGCCTAAGTCTTGTCCCACAATATTGCCATGACCTAAGGTGTAACGGTCTTGCGCGGCCACCACTCGCCACTGCGCCGCCATGGTCCAACTTTGCCATTGGTAGTTAACGGTTAATCTGGCCTCTAGCGGCGATATTTGCCCAAGCGCGACCTTGTCGGTATCGTTTTCGCCATGGGTATAACTCACCGTGAGTTGGCTCGACCATTGCTCATTCAGCGCATAATCTAGGCTGGCCTCACCGCCGTAGAGGCTCGCATCGATATTACGGGCAAGGGTGGCTTGGCCGCTGGAATCAATCAGGATATAGTCCGCAATCTCACCATAGAAGAGTGACACCGAAGCCTCGACAGGCCCCTGATAAATCCAACCTATATCGAACTGATTGGTGGTTTCCGCTTTCAGGTCAAAGGCTTTTTGTGCAGGATTATCGGCGCTAGCCTTCATAATCTCCCAATAATCCGGCATCCGCTGCGCCGAGCCAAAGCCTGCATAATATTGGTGCTGCGCGGTTTGAAACTCATAACGCAGGTATCCACTGTAGAGGGTATCGTCCCGCTCGCCCTGCTGAGCAATCAAGAGCTCGCTATTCCAGTCGTCTAGCCTCAATCCTGCGTGCAAGCTACTGCTGCCTAGGTCGCTCTCTTCAAAACGATAGCGGGACTCGGCAAACAGCCCATAGTTTTGATAGCGCATATCCTCTTTAAAGGGCTTATTAAGCAGGTCATTTAGCCCGACATCGCCGGGCGCCATGCTGCGACCATCGTGTTTGCTCGACATATAATCCAGCCCCAGTGTTAATTCGAGGGCATCGAGTGGCGCTAACTCGAACCACAAATGGCCGCCCTCCGTCATCCGCCGCACATTGGCACCTGAATTAACCCCTTCATCGAACCTATCCATAATGTGGTCGTTTTTATTGCTAAAGGCTTGCAGTTCGACCGCCGTTAACCAGCTCGATTCAAACTCGTGTTGTAGCAGTAGCGCCGCATCACGATTATCGATTTGACGCGCCTTATTTAACCTGTCGGCATACTCGGCTTCGCCGCTCGACTCACCGTAGGCTAACTCAAGCACCGTGCGCTCTGTCGGTGTCCACCCCAAGGCGAGATTGGCGTTTTGTCGGTCATAACTCGACTGTACTTTATTGCCGTTTCCGTCTTCATAATGGTCACTACTGGATTGATTCATATCGAAATCAAGGTAGTAATTCTTATCCCCAGCACTCAGCTCCACCATGGCATCTCGCCTATCGAAACTGCCGCCCGTCGCGCTGGCCCGGCCTTCAAGATCCGCCTGGTTAAAGCGATGGCGATTTTTCTCAAATAGAATTGTGCCCGCAGTGCCGACAGGGCCGTACTTCACCGTCTGTGGCCCTTTGATTACCGTTATCTGATCGTAGCTTTCGGGGTAAATATAGTTTGTCGGTGGGTCCATACGTCCACCACAGGCGCCATACACATGCTGACCATCATCGACTATGTTTAAGCGCGAGCCGCCCAGCCCCCGAAACATGGGATCGCCACCGGAGCCGCCCTTGCGGGTGATGTTAAATCCGGGGATCGAACGTAAAAATCCCGAGCCATCATAGGCAGGCAATGGCAAACGGTTCTGTTTAGGATCGCTCACTAGATGAACAGGTTGGCGCATCACATCGCCAGATACCCGCAGATAATCGTTACATTTTTTATCTTCACCACAATCGCTCGCCTCAGAAGACCAGCCTAATTGAGGTACAGCGGTGCCCAGCACACCCGCTAAAATAACGGCTAATTTGATAGGTTGATACAGCACGATATTCCCCTACATATTGTTTTTAATGATTTTTGTGGGGGTATTGTTGTTACTGGCGAGGGAAGCGCAATCAAAACTCGGCTGGGCGCGACAATCTGTCGCAGCCCAAATTGCGAGGGATCACAATTAAATAAATAGTGGTAAATGAGTCGCTTAGCCGTTAAGAATTGCAGATTTGCGAAAACTCAGCGCAAGATAACCTAAGTTAGCGTAGCCAAGGTTCGGCCAAGCCAGAGGTTAAGGTCAGTAACGGCATAGGCTTGTTGATGGCATAACCCTGGGCATAATCCACGCCTAGGCTTTTTAACTTAGTGGCAATTTCGGTGGATTCAACAAACTCCGCCACCACATCGAAGCCCATATCTTGCCCTAACTGGCAAATGGCTTTGATGATGGCTTGGTCGGCCTCATCCTCACACAGGTTAATCACAAACTGGCCGTCGATTTTGACATAATCCACGTTCAAGCGTTTAAGGTAGGCAAAGCTTGAGAACCCCGCGCCAAAGTCATCCAACGCGAGTTGACAGTTTAATGGCCTCAGCACTTCAATCAATTTAGTGGCCTGATCTAATTGGCTCACCGCGGCAGTTTCGGTGATCTCAATGCAGAGCTTATCCACCAGCTCAGGTTCGGTCATCAGGCGCATTTCGAGCCAATTCATAAACTCGCTGTCACCTAACGAGGTCGCCGACAGGTTGACCGAGACCAACTCCAGCTGTTGCCAAATATCCAAATGGCTACTGCCCCACTTCAGCAGATTATCGATCACCCACAGGTCGACCTTGGCCGCCAAGTTGTAACGCTCCGCTGCGGGGAGAAAGATCGCCGGCGAAACAATAGTGCCATTGGCCTGCACCATCCGCAGCAGCACCTCTAAATGCAGGCCGGATTCTTCGCGACTTAACGGGGCAATGCTTTGGAAATACAGCTCAAATTGATTTAGCGCGAGGGCGCTGACGATATCGACTGAGGCCATCATCTCGGTATAGAGGCGGGTCATTTTAGGATCTTTGGCACTGTACAAGTGCCAGCCATTGCGGCCCTTATCCTTGGCGAGACGACAGGCCGCATCGGCCTGACTCATCACAGTGTAAATATCCGTCGCAGACTTCTCGAGCTTAGCGATCCCCATGCTGACACTGACATTGTGGCAACGGTTTTCCCAAATAAACTCGTGGGTCGCTAACTGAGTGCAGATCCGATTAGCGATATGCTGCGCCGAATCCACATTGCAATAATGCATTAAAATCCCAAACTCATCGCCGCCCAAACGCGCGACAATATCGCCCTTACGCACCAATTGCTTGAGACGTAATGCAAGCTGGCACAATAACTTATCACCGGCCTGATGACCGCTCACATTGTTGATCACCTGAAACTGATCGACATCGATAAAGGCAACGCAGGTCGGCATCTCATCTTTGGTTTGCAGCAGGTTTTCGAGCAAGGCCTCAAAATGCAGCCGATTCGGTAACCCCGTCAAAGCATCATAATTGGCATGGAAGGACAGCTCATCGGCGAGGCGATATTTTTCACTAACATCCTCGGCAATCATCACTAGGGTGTCTTTATTGCCGTGAATTTGGCTAAAGCTCAGCCTCAGCCAATCCAACTGCAGGTTAGATTTTAAGGGTAACTCACACCAAGCTTGCCCCAATACGCCTTCGCGCACCATGTGTAGCGTGTCGGTGAGCATGGCATGCTCCTCTTCGCGCACCATGCTAAATAAATCGTATCCATGCTGCACTGGCAGGGTTTGCAACGCGACTTTATTCAGCATGGTCAGTTGGTTCTGTTTATCGAGCAGCGCGCAGGCTAAAGGCAGTTGATTAAAGACTTCGCGATATTTGTGCTCACTGGCCAACATATCGTGGGCGATACGGGTCAGTTCCATCGCCGAGCCAATCATCACGGCGGCATGTTGAAACTCCCGAATAAACTCCGCACTCCATTCACAACATTCGGAACAATTGACTGCGCCGAGGGCGATACGGGTTTCGCCAAACACCACAGGCGGTAACACCAATAGGCTTTTAACGTTCCAATCACGAAGTAACGCCCGCTCCGCTTGAGCCTCCGCGGGCAAGGTATCGACATCGGGAAGATTCAGCAGTGTGGGGGTTCTCACTAAGGAGCGAAAAAACGGCATACGCGCGAGCGGCCAGACCCGTGTCTGTTGGCCCTGACTAAATTGCGGTTTTAAGTACAGATTACGGGTACGTAGATGGTCTAAGGCTAAACTGCCCGTCAGCACAAATACGCCATCACAATGCAACTGCAGCGTGATGGCCTCTAGGGCTTGATCAACATTTTGCTCTAGGGTTTCTAGCGGCGTTTCGCTAAAAATTGTCACTAATGCCTGTTGGAGTGGATTTGCTAAACCATCTGACATGAAAAGGGATTTCCTTACCTACAATTCCATTTAAGGTATTATTTCTACACTGACCTCGGATAAACTCAAGCCGTCGAAGTCCATCATGGGACTAGCGCAGAAATGTCTGTATTACCAAACAAAAGCATAGCTTATGTTTGGCATTTGAGCAGGTGATGGAGATAAACAGGTGTTACAACGACTCTTCCTTGGGTTTGCCCCCACAAGCATACAGCGGCAACAACTGCTGCAATTGCAGCAAAGCTTGGCGCCGCATTTAGTGCCACATGCTAAACCCGTCATCCAAAGCAATTTACACTTAACCCTCGCGTTTTTAGGACTCGCCAATCCGACTCAAGTGGCGCAGTTGCTCGACGGTGTCGATAAGCTGGCTAAACCAAGATTCAGTGTCACGCTGGATAACATCGCCGTGTGGCCTAAGGCGCAGATCTGTTGTTTAAAGGGCGATAGCATCAGTCCTGAGTTAGCCCTCTTAGCATCACAGGCACAGGATTTAGCCCAACAGTTACAGTTGCACCTGAGTGAGCATCCGTTTCGGCCCCATATCAGCTTGTTTAGAAAGGCAAAGCCGTCAGGCATCTTGGCGAGTGAGCTAACGCTTAAGGAGTTGGTACAGCAGAACGTCATCCAAGCTTCGATGCTTGAACTCACGCTCGCACCCGAGGAGCTGCATTTGTATCTTTCCGCCAGTGGCGGACGCGGTGTGGAATATCAAATCTTACATTCTTGGCCGCTCGCATAAACCCAATCCGCTAACGCGAATAAACGATGCACTAGAAGTAATCAGTAAAAATAATCCTTAAAAAAACAATCAGCCCGAGCATGGCTCGGGCTGATAACAAAACCACAAAACCGATAACAAAACCACAGACGAGGTTAATCGAGTAAACGCAAGGTCTCACGGTAAGCGCGCTTTTGCTCATAACTGTGCAGGCGCTGCTGAAACTCGTCGGTCTTGGTGGCTTCGGCCGTCATCTTTAAGGCGGCTATCGCTTTTTGCTGGGTCGATACCGCGGCGCCAAAATCACCGACTTCGGCATAGGCGGCCGCCAAGTTATCGAGGTTGGTAGGGTCGTTCTCGTTCACTTTCAGCAGCTGCAAGGATAATTCGAGTGCTTTATTACCATCGCGATATTCGGCTTCGGGACAAGTCGCTAAAATCCACGCCACATTGCCAAGGGCAACATCATCCCCCACTCGGGTAAATTGCTCCACGGCTTTACCGCAGTTACGCTCAATGCCATCGCCACCCGAGGCATAAATAAAGCCTAAACGGAACTGCGCCCAGCGATTACCACGCTCGCCCATATCCTTATACCAACGTTCGGCCACGGCTAAGTCACGCTTTACTAGCTGCCCCTCAAAGGAGAGATCCGCTAAGGTTTGCTGCGCCTTTTCGTGTTGCTGCTCGGCGGCAAGGGTCATCCAATGCAATCCGGTCGGCACTTCTTGCTGTACATAACGTCCAGAGAGAAACATCAGTCCCAGTAAAAATTGTGCGTCGGCATCGCCCTGCTCGGCCTGCACTTGAATGTGCACAAATTTACTTGCCGCAACTTCATTGGCTGGCTGTGGAATAGAAAATGCGTGCGCGGCAGCACTCATCCCTAGGGATAAAGTGAATCCGGCGCCTAAAACCCATTGTCTGTATTTCACCTGGTAACCTCTTTACGAAAAACAACCGCGCCCTCAAGTTAGCCTGAATTATTCCCATAAGTCGAGCCTAAATCGGCGTAATCGAACCTATATTAAATAGAAATAACCCTTAAGGGGCAGCAATTATCCCATTCCTTTGATTCATTAGTCGCAATTGAGGTTATTTTCTTCGCAAAAAACCTTAAAAGCCTTTATAAGATGTGATTAACTCTACAGAGTTAAGTGAATCCAGTGAGTTTGGCACCGATTTAGTTGACTAATATCACTAAAGTAGCAAAATAAGCTCTAATTTTAGGTGGTTAATTGCATTTATTCACTCATTCTAAACTAAGAGGTGTATCAAGTTTTTATGAGTGTAATTGACGTAAAATGCTTATTTAGAATATTCTTACTTTCGTTTTAATCAATCGAGGAACATCGACATGGCTCTGATTGGTAAGCCAAAACCAGACCCAACTTTGGAATGGTTTTTATCACACTGTCACATTCACAAGTATCCCGCTAAAAGCACCTTGATCCATGCTGGTGAAGACTCAGATACCCTTTATTACATCGTAAAAGGTTCTGTAGCGGTATTGATTAAAGATGAAGAAGGTAAGGAGATGATCCTTTCTTATCTTAATCAAGGCGACTTTATCGGTGAGTTAGGATTGTTCGAAGAACAAGCTGAACGTACTGCTTGGGTTCGTGCGAAACAAGCATGTGAAATTGCTGAAATCTCTTACAAGAAGTTCAAGCAGTTAATTCAAGTTAACCCCGAAATTCTGATGAAGCTATCGGCTCAAATGGCATACCGCCTACAAAGCACTAGCCAGAAAGTGGGTAATTTAGCGTTCCTCGATGTGGCTGGCCGTATTGCCCAGACATTGTTGCACTTAGCTAAACAACCCGATGCCATGACTCACCCAGACGGCATGCAAATTAAGATCACTCGCCAAGAAATTGGCCAGATCGTCGGTTGCTCCCGCGAAACTGTGGGTCGTATCTTAAAGATGCTTGAAGAGCAGAATTTGATCCAAGCACACGGTAAAACCATTGTGGTATATGGTACCCGTTAAGATAGACTTCAGCTTGATTTAAGCCTGTTTCATTAAAGTGGCCTAGCATAAAATCTAGGCCATTTTTTATTGGGGAGCATAAATGAAACGGCTGTTTTTTATCTGTTTTTTCAGTCTGTTTACGCTGGTGCATCCAACAATAATTCACGCCGAACCGATTGAATTAGAACATTATCAAGCCAAGGCTTTAGTCAATTCCGGGCAAATTTTATCACTCAATGGCACCCTTGCCGTGGTGAATCAATTTTGCCAAGGCGAACTAATTGACGCCCATCTCTATCAAGAAGATCATAAATGGCGCTATGATTTACAAATCAAAGTGCAACGCGGCCAAATAGTGAATCTGAGTATTGATGCCACCAATGGTCAACTCGAACACTCCACCGCACTACCGAGCGAATGTCGAAAACATGAAACTGCTACTCGTTGAAGATAATCCGATGTTGGTCTCCGAACTGGAGAAGCAACTCAAACAGGCTGGCTACGTTACCGATATTACTGACAAAGCAGTTGAAGCCGATTACCTCGTTAAAGAAACCCAATACGACTGCGTGATCTTAGATATTGGCCTCCCCGACGGCAATGGACTGGAATTGCTCGAAGGCTGGCGTAATCAAGGCATTAGCACACCGGTTATCATGCTAACGGCCCGCAGCCAATGGCATGAAAAGGTCGAAGGCTTTAATGCTGGCGCCGATGATTATTTAGGTAAACCCTTCCATGCACAGGAATTACTGGCGCGTATCCAAGCACTTATCCACCGCGCGCACGGCCGATTAAATAATCCCAGCAAACAGTTGAGCTATGGTGGCGTCACCTTAGATGAAGCCGAGCAGACGGTGAGCGTTGGCGAACATTTATATGAGTTGACCGCCATGGAGTTCAGGCTGTTAAAAATCTTCCTCATGTCGCCTAAGAAGCTGTTATCTAAGGCACAACTGACGGACAAGCTCTATCAGTTTGACGATGAGAAAGAGAGTAACGTGGTTGAAGTTTACGTGACTCATCTGCGTAAAAAACTCGGCAAAACCGCGATTGAAACCCGCCGCGGCCAAGGTTATATCTTCCACGGCCTGACTGCATGATCTCCATTCGCACTAAGCTCAGTTTATGGTTAACGAGCTTATTAGTGTTAGGCACAGTGATTGGACTCATATTGTTTGAGTCCATGCTGCGCCAAGCGTTTCACGACTCCATTATCAACCGCTTAGAAGAAGATCTTGAGCACATCATGTTGGCGACCCATATCAATAATGGGGAGATCAATATCGATCAGAGCCAACTGTCGAGCTTCTACCGCCCCGCCTATTCGGGGCGTTATTTCCAGCTCAACCTGCCCAATGAAGTGATCCGTTCCCGCTCCCTGTGGGACATGCAGCTCGATATCGAACCTTTAGCGCCAAACCAGACCCGTGTTTGGCAGGCAAAAGGGCCGAAAAACAATGATATGCAGCTATTATCCCTAGGGCTAAACTCCAGCAGCGCCAATGTCACCGCCACCCTAACGGTAGCGCAGGATTTGAGTATCGGCCGGCGCGTGTTTAGTGAGGTCTATGGCACTAAGCTTGGGATTAACCTCGCCATGTTAGTAGCCATGATCGCGGGGATCTTCTTGCTCCTGCGTCAATCCTTTAAACCGGTAAAACAGATCCAGCACGCGCTCTCCCGCCTGCAGGAAGGCGAGATTAACGCCTTAGAGCTGAATAACATTCCGCCCGAAGTGCAACCGCTGGCGAAGACCTACAACGAATTATTGGAATACACCGCCAAGCAAATTGAGCGTAGTCGCAATAACTTAGGCAACTTAAGCCATGGGCTAAAAACCCCACTGGCGGTGATGCAACAACAGGTTGAAGCCTTGGGGCTTAAAGATCCCGATACCGCCATGGCGCTGCAACAGCAACTCGACGCTATCCATAAAATGGTCGAGCGTAAACTTGCGGCGGCGCGGATCACCGGCGATATGTTACCTGCCGCCCAGCTAGTCGTGCCGAGGGATCTCCACAGCCTTGCCAATACCCTCAACAAAGTGCATAGAAGCAAAAGCATCAATTGCGACTTTGAACTCGACCCCAGTATCCAGCGCCTGCCCATCCATAGGGAAGATGGTATGGAGCTCTTAGGGAATCTGCTAGATAACGCCTTTAAATGGGCGGGCAGCCAAGTCGCGGTCAAACTGTGGAAAACGCAAAACAAACTCTGCCTTAGCATAGATGATGATGGCCCAGGCGTTGCAGACGACGAACTCGATAAACTCACCCAAAGGGGCACACGCCTCGATGAATCCGTTATGGGCCATGGCCTAGGGTTATCGATAGTGAAAGAGATTGCCGAGCAATATGGCATTGAGCTTAAGTTTAAGCACAGCAGCCACTTATCTGGCCTCAGTATTGAACTAGTCTTTGGCTAATGAGTGCTTAGCTAACGAGTGCTTAGCGAGCCAACTATTTGCTCTGAGTGTTGCTCTAGAGCCGCCAGTAAAGAATCCGCCTTCTTAGAAGGCGGCTTTGATTTGCCCCTGGAAGGGGCTATTTCCTTACACCTACTTCATCTGTAGCGACAATTGAGCATCATGCTCTAGATCTTGCTTATCTTGATGGCGAACATAGCGTCTTATGATTTCCTCATTTACGCCTACCGTATCAACAAAATAACCCCTCGCCCAAAAGCTATTTCCCCATAACTTCTTGCGAACATGAGGGAATTTGTTAAAAAGCCTTATTGCGCTCCTACCCTTCAATATCCCCATTAATGTGGATACTGACAACTTTGGCGGAATTATCACGACTAGATGCACATGATCTATCTGGACGTTTAATTCTAAGACCTCACAACTTTTCATATTGCATAGAATATAAATCGACCTGTAGAGCTCTTTACCAAGGTTACCTTTTAGAATTTTGAATCTGTACTTAGGCGTCCAAACGATATGATATTTACAACGCCAGTAAACATGTGATGAACTTCTGTAATCGCCCATGTTTCTCGTTTCCTCTTACTTGTGGTGAATAAGAAGGTCTCTTTTAACATGGGCGTTATTCAGGCTATAGCCTTAAGGGACAATCACCACCGCCAGAGGCGGTGGTTTTGGGATGACAATAAAAAACGCCATCGAACGATGGCGTTTTTGTTTAAGATAAGTCAGCAACCGCCTTAATTCATTAGGCTTTTTTCGCGTTGGTGCTCTCAAAAATCTTATCGGCTGATGCGGCCACGAATCCAGTGTACAGCTCGCCATTCGCCTTGGGGTAACGCAGGGCAAATTCATAGAAGCAGCTTGGGATCTCAACTGTTGCATCGCTAAATTCTACGGCGATTTTATCGGCCATGGTCGATGACTGTTCCAGTAACACCTCTGGCGAACCTTTGATTTCGCCACCTGAACTATTGAGCACAAAGCCCGCTTGCTTTAGCGCCTCATTCACAGACTCTAATGTATCGAAGCCCTCGAGGTGATTGATAGAGACTGTAAAATGGTTGGCGCGGTAACCAAAGGCCGCCACCCAAGCCGCATATTCACTCTCTTCGAGCAGCGTCTCATAGGTCTTAGCATCCAGTGACCAATGGCGACCCGAATAGATAAAGTTATCCGCTTTAGTTGCTTGCTCATCCACTTGGGCAATTAAGCCTTGGATAGTGCTTTGCAGTGATGGACTAAATTCTTCCACCAATAACTCAGAAATAAACACCTTAGGTTGAGTCGCATCTGGGTGCTCAAAATGCTTAGCCACCAGCTTTTTCTGTTCAAACTTATAATCACCACAAGCCACATAACCTAAAGAGGTAAAGTGCTCGGCCAATACGGCTAAATTCACCTTAGCGATGTTAAAAGTACGCAGGGCGATATGGTCGTTGATAATCGGCTTACCGTGACCGAGTAGCTCGTGCACCTTGGCCGCAGATGGGGTCATTTTAATATAGTCTTGCCAAAGGGCGGCAAATAACGCATTGATATCTGTGTGCATAAAAACTCCTTTTATTGTGCTGCGACTATAGTGCGTATTGTTTTGCCGCTCGCACTCAATGTAACGACCCTAGCCACTTGCTGCACAACGGCGCTCAGTAGCAGCCCAAGTAACGTTACTGCTTGTGATGAAAAAGGAAGAACCTAGGTTCTTCCTCAATGATGTCACTCTAAACTTAACCCTGGACTTAAACTTGCGGGTAGGCTCACCACATCCGCCTCAACGGAGGCAACGGGATACGCACAGTAATCGGCGGCATAAAATGCACTCGCCCTGTGGTTACCCGAAGCGCCTACGCCACCAAAGGGCGCAGCACCCGAAGCACCAGTGATCTGCTTGTTCCAGTTCACAATCCCCGCACGAATGCGGGCGAGGAAATACTCATAATCCTCACGGCTATCGGCCAAGATACCTGCGGATAAGCCATAACGGGTTTGGTTAGCAAGCTTAATCGCCTGGTCAAAATCGCTGTAGCGCACTAATTGCAGCAATGGCCCGAAGTATTCCTCATCGGGTAACTCGCTCACCGCAGTCACATCGATAAGCCCGGGTGAGACTAAACCCGTTCCCGCCTGCAAATGAGTGAGTTCAACCAGCGACACGCCGCCTAAGCTCTGCAAGTTAGCCTGCGCCGCGACCATACCTTTCGCTGCGCCTTCGGAAATCATTGAGCCCATAAATGGCTGTGGCTGCGCGTTCCAAGGACCGACTTTAATCTGCTTCACCGCTTCAACCAGCTTGGCGACTAAGGCATCGCCCTGCTCGCCTTGCTCAACATAAAGCCTGCGGGCACAGGTACAACGCTGGCCAGAAGATATATAAGCCGATTGCAGAATATCGTGCACTGCCGCTTTAATATCGGCGACGCCTTTAATAATCAGCGGGTTATTACCGCCCATTTCTAAGGCGAGGATCTTACCCGGATGACCCGCATATTGCTGATGCAACAGGTGACCGGTGCGAGAGCTGCCGGTAAAGAATAAGCCGTCAAGTTGTGGGTGCGACGCCAGCGCCTTACCCGTATCGACTTCACCTTGCACTAAATTGATAACGCCCGCGGGCAGACCCGCTTTTTCCCACAGAGAGACCATTAACTCGGCCACTTTTGGGGTTAATTCTGAGGGCTTAAACACCACGGTATTGCCCGCAAGCAGCGCTGGCACTATATGACCATTGGGTAAATGTCCAGGGAAGTTATAAGGCCCAAACACAGCAACCACACCGTGCGGCTTATGGCGCAGTACCGCACGCCCTGCTGGCGTGTCATTGGCCTCAGTGCCGGTACGCTTGTTGTAAGCTGTGGCCGACAGGCCAATCTTACCAATCATGGCAGCGACTTCAGTTGCCGTTTCCCATTGAGGTTTACCGGTTTCTTGAGCGATCGTTTCGGCTAATTCGGCTTTGTTCGCTTCAAGTTGGCTGCGATAGGCTTCGACTATCTTTAAACGCGCATCAAAACCTAACATAAACCAATCGAACTGAGCTTCACGGGCGGCATCGACGGCGGCGTTGACTTGCTCAGCCGTTGCCGTTTGGCCGCGCCAAATGATTTCGCTATTTGCTGGGTTGCTAGAGGTCACATCATGACCCTTGCCAGCTTGCCACTGGCCTTTAATAAAATGTGTCATTTGCTATTCCTACATTGCCAAAATACGGATTTGATCGCCTTTTGCGAGTAACAAACCCTCGGCGAGTTCTGGACTAATTACCACCTGCTCAGTTTTGTCATCGACAGCAAGACAAGCGGAGGTCGCACGGTAATTGGCTAATTGAGTGTTAGAGACAATAAATTGCTTATCGGATTCAGGCATTTCACCAATATCTACGGTCAGCAGACGGCTCTCTCGCACGGCGCGGATATCCGTGAGACGGCACTCCACCGTTGGACCGCCATCGAAAATATCCACATAACCACGGCATCTAAAGCCTTCCGCCTGCAACAAACTTAGGGCCGGACGCGTATTGGTGTGTACTTCGCCAATCACTTTTTGCGCTTCTTCGGGCAGCAGGCAAACATACACAGGGTTGCGGGGCATCATCTCCGCCATAAAGGCTTTTTTGCCTAGACCCGACAAGTAATCTGCCTGAATAAAATCAATGCCTAAGAAGTTTTTCTGCAACCAGCAGTAGAAGGGAGAATTGCCATCGGAATCACTCACGCCACGCATTTCGGCAATCACTGTCTCACCAAAGCGTTTAGCGTGTTGTGCCAAAAACAGAAAACGACTGCGGGACAACATCCGGCCATTGTTCCCTTTGCGATAACCCTCACGCAAAAACAGGGTACAAAGTTCGGCGGCGCCAGTGTAATCGTGGCACAGGGTTAAGGTTTCCACCTCGTTGCGAACTTCGATTTGCTCAGAATGATAGACCTCTGTCCCGAGGCGATAGTGGTAGAAGGCATCTTCCATACCCACGGCGGCTTCAATGGCACAGGTACCGACCACTTCACGGGTCGCGGTATTCTCGAGCACCATCAAATAGCCTTCATCGAAGGGCTTATCAATCACCTTAACGAATGAGGCTTCTGCGCGGGCAATTTTATGCCTAAGCAAATCGGCATTGACTGGCAATGAGGTAAAGCCATGGCCAGATTCTTCGGCGATTTGATATAGAGATTCAAAATCGCCTGCCTGAATAGGACGTATGATTAACATCTTAGTGTCTCCTCACTTAAGCTTGCTGTGCAACAAGGCGCCTATCTTGAAAAAGACAGGATGGATGCACGCAAGTATTCCCTGACAAAAAAGGAGTGCGAATAAGATTCAGCACTCCTTTGGTCGCTTAGGCAGCAGCGATGCTCGCCACAGCACGCTCAAAACGTGCTAGGCCTTCTGCAATATCTGCCTCAGGGATCACCAGTGAAGGAGCAAAACGTACCACGTTAGCACCCGCCATCAGGCTCATTAAGCCTTCAGCAACAGACGCTACTAAAAAGTCACGTGAACGACCTTGGTACTGTTCGTTTAGAACCGCCCCTAACAGCAAGCCTTTACCGCGAATTTCAGAGAAAACATGATATTTTTCATTAATTTTGTTCAGACCATCGCGTAATAACTGCTCGCGATGTTTCACACCATTCAAGACTTCTGGTGTGTTAACCACGTCTAATACCGCGTTACCGATAGCACAAGCTAATGGGTTACCACCGTAGGTTGAACCGTGAGTACCCACTTTCAGGTGCTCAGCAATTTCAGCGGTAGTCAGCATAGCAGCGATAGGGAAACCGCCGCCCAGCGCTTTAGCAGTGGTCAGGATATCCGGCACTATGTCGGTGCCCATGTAAGCGTAGAGTTCACCAGTACGGCCGACACCAGTTTGTACTTCGTCGAAAATCACCAGTGCGTTGTGCTTGTTGGCCAGTTCGCGAACCGCTTTTAAGAATGCAGGATCGGCATCGATAATACCACCCTCACCCTGCAGTGGCTCAAGCATAATGGCGCAGGTTTTATCCGACACGGCCGCTTCTAATACCGCAACATCGTTATAAGGTAAGTGGGTGATGCTTTGTGGTTTTGGACCAAAACCATCTGAATAGGCCGCTTGACCGCCAACGCTCACGGTGAAGAAAGTACGACCGTGGAAGGCTTTATCGAAGGCGATGATTTCATCTTTCTCTACGCCGAATTTTTCTAAGGCGTAACGACGGGCTAATTTCAGTGCCGCTTCGTTGGCTTCGGCACCAGAGTTAGCAAAATACACACGCTCAGCAAACGTGCTGTTAACCAACTTAGTTGCAAGCTCAAGCGCTGGCTCGTTGGTCATCACGTTAGACAGGTGCCATAATTTTTCGCCTTGCGTTTTTAAGGCATTCACTAAGGCGGGATGACAGTGACCTAAGCAATTTACCGCGATACCACCGGCAAAATCGATAAACTCGTTACCCTCTTGATCCCATACTCGGCTTCCTTCGCCACGTACAGGGATCACGGCAGCAGGCGCATAGTTAGGCACCATAACCGCATCAAACTGGGCACGATTCAACTTCATATCAACGCTCATTCTTCTTCATCCTTTGTTTAAATGTAACGGCCTCGGGAGCCGTCTGAGTCCCCAACGTATCTTTATCTTGAGTTAGTGATACAGGGTATGCTTGTGTCTATTAATAGCCATTATTAGCGAAATTGTGATCAAAATACCAGTTTTTCACAAACAACATTCGCCATGCTTTGGGTCAAAGTGCATAAAGATTGTAGTTTAAGAACTATACAAGCGTTTACGCCAGAGGCCTTTAGCATATTTAGTCAGAAAAAAAGTTATTTACCCCTATTTTTGCTAGCTATTCACTGAATATGAATAACTACACAATTTTAACGAATCAGCTGTGAAAGCACAAAATCTGCAATTTGCTCCCTCGCCTCAATCGCTTCTGGCAACAGATGGAACAGGGGAAAAACATGGGGCATGTTGTGATAAAAACGCGATTCTACCGTGCCACCACAGGCCTTAATTTGCATAACCAGTCGTTCTGAGTCCTGTAAAAGCAACTCGCGCGTACCGGCAATCACTAAGAGTGGTGGCAAGTCAGCCAAGTTCCCCTGCAAAGGCGAAACCCGTTCAGACATAGGATCCGCCCCAGCAAGATAAGCACCGCGCAGCCGCAAAAGCGACTCAATGGTAAAGAACGGATCATCCGCCCCTAAAATCAGCTCGGTATCGCCGGTAATGGCTAAATCGAGCGCGGGTGACAACAATACACAGGCTTTAGGCATGGGCAGATGGCGCTTTTTCAGTTCGAGCAACAGACTCAAGGCTAAATTACCGCCGGCAGAATCGCCCATCAACACCAGATTATCGCTGCCTTTCAACTCAATTAAGTGCAGGTAAGCCTCGAGCACATCGTCACAGGGCGCGGGATACGGATGCTCCGGCGCTAAACGATAATCTGGGATAAACGTATCGAGGCGACAACGCTCACTGATATCGGCCACCAGTCTCGCGTGGGCATGGGGAGTTTTAAAACAAAATCCGCCGCCACGAATGTAAAACAGATTGCCCAAACGCGGCGTGTCATTCAGCAGCACATAATGCAACAGCGTGGAATGTTGTAAGGGAATCGAGGCCGTAACGAGTTTTTCAGGCCACGGCAACCAGCGCTTATCCAGTTCTAATAAGCGTTGTCGCACTTGATTTAGGGGGAGTTTAGCCTTACCGCGGCTAATGGATGGCCGTGCCACATAGGATAAAATAGTATTTAATACAGATGCTTGCCAGCTTGGCATTTCCCGTCCTCCACATCAGTGCCGCAATAGGACACCGATGGGGACGGCGTGCAGATCACAGCAGATCCAACTTCCGATAATTCTGTGCTTTTAGGCGCAGCACTTCCTGTTCGCTCAACTCGTAATAATCGAACATTAAGCGTTTTTCCTGCGGCTCGATTTGGCGCATCTCCTCGAGCAACAGCACCTTAGCATAACAATTCGCCCGTGCCACTATAGCGGCAGGCATCGAGAGTTCGCGGTAAGTTAAGGTTTGGTCTAGTTCCTTTAACAACAGGGTTAAGGGGCTATGCTCAAATTTCAGTAACTCTAACAACTGCCAATTGAGTTTGTGCCCGTGAGCCAGCACTTGCTCAAATACCGCATTGGCCGGAAACTCAGTGGCAATCACCGCATCGTACACTTCTTTATCGCGACTCGAGCTGGCCTCACGGATCCAATTGCCCCAAGTTTTATCAAATAAACGCGCACTCAAGCTAAGCACAACCGACGTGCCTAACTGATTCATTAATGCACCACTATAAACTAAGGCTGAGTCAGTATTATGAAGCTGCGCTAACGCATTCGCTGCTATTCCGCTGACGATGCTATAGCGCCACAGCTTGCGGGTGGTCCAGAGTAACTTAGCGTTGCCACTGGGCAGCCAATTACGTAGGCAAAAATAAGGAATAATGGTGCGCAGGTTTTCGATGCCAATGTAATTCATCACTAATTTGATATCAGTGACGCGCACATCTGAACTTTGCGGACGCCGTGCCCGAAATGCCGGGCTATTGACCATATTGGTTAAATCGCGGCATAACCAGCTCAAATTACTGATTAAAGGTCTTAACCGCGTCGCATCTAGGTTTTTGGCCAGCAAAAGCTCGAGCAACAGGATCTGTGACTCGTTAATCTCCGACTTAGCCAGCACTAACTCTGGGGATGCCAGTTGATGCTCAATGGCATTATTGACTGTTTCGGTGAGTTGATTTGAGATGGCCTCAAAGACTTCACGGGCCTGAATTTGTTTGAGTAGCCGCGACAGAATCGCCTCTCGCTCGACATCGAGCTTATTGGCATCGGCTTCAAGCTCTCGGTCTAAATCATCCAATAAGGTAGGGCCGGCCTTTTGCTTACCGAGAATAAGTTGCTGATAGAGCCTATGCTCTATCTCTATAATTTTGCCGGGTCTAACGCCGCCCGCTACCGATATCGCCACAGTTTATCTTTCCTATCTCGCCCGTGCTAAGTGGCGCGCATACGCTAAAATCGTTAAAAACATGACAATTTCAGCATATAGGTTAAATCTTGGCAATAAGCAAACCGCTTACTATTTTACAGTCCAGATTGGATTCACAGACGCTGAAATCCACACAACAAAAAGGCCTCATATTGAGGCCTTCATATTGTCACGAGATTTACTTAAGCTCTTGTTCAAAGAGCTTATAAATACGGCGATATTCGTCCAACCAGCTCGATGGCTGACGGAAACCATGGGGCTCAACCGGATAAATAGCCGTTTCGAACATCGGTTTTTCCAGCTCGATAAGGTGCTGCACCATGCGCACGCTATCTTGGAAGAACACGTTGTCATCCATCACGCCACTCATGATCAGTAGCGGCTTAGTCAGACCTTGGGCATGCTCGATAGGCGAGCTACGCTCATAGGCGATAGGGTCAACATCCGGTGTGTTTAAAATGTTGGAGGTGTATGGCGCGTTGTAATGCGCCCAATCCGCCACAGGGCGCAGTGCTGCACCTGCTTGGAATAATTCCGGCTCAGTAAACAAGGACATAAAGGTTAAGAAGCCGCCGTAAGAACCGCCATAAGTACCAACGCGCTTAATATCCACGTTGGCATTTTGGCCCATCCAAGTCACGCCGTCTTTTATGTCTTCAACTTCAGGGTGACCCATGTTGCGATAAATCGCCGTGCGCCAGTCGCGGCCATAGCCTTTCGAACCACGGTAATCCATGTCCATCACCACATAACCTTGTTGAGTCAGTAGGTTGTGGAACATAAACTCACGGAAGTAACCACTGAAACCATAATCGGCATTCTGTAAGTAGCCCGCACCATGGTTAAAGATAACGGCGGGGTATTTCTCGGCGCGGGATTTGTCGTAACCCTGCGGCAAATAAACCCGCGCATACACTTGGCCAGCACCATGGTTAGAAGGTACGGCGACCACTTCGGGCGCTTGCCATGGATATTGCTTAAAAGCATCGCTGGTGTATGACGTGAGTTGTTTTAACTCACCGCCAATAGGTTGAACATACAGCTCATTCGGCTGAGTACGGCGAGAGGCATTCAGCAGCAACTTAGTGCCATCGGGGCTTAAGCTGTAATCTAAGTTACCGTCCCACTGGGTTAATTGCTCATTTTTGCCCGAGGCGATATTCACACGATGAACGTTGTAAATACCTGGGTGACTTTGGTTAGCCTTGTAGTAGATGTAGTTTGCATCGGGCGAGAGAGTAATATCGCTCACCACAAACTTACCTTGAGTCAAAGTGCGGGGCTTTTCGCCGCGGGCTTTGATATAAAGCTGGGAATAACCTGTTTCTTCAGAGAGATAGTACAGGGTGTCTGTTCCTGGTAACCAGCCGAATTGGTTATAGTCGTAGTTCACCCAGGCATCATCATGCAGGCGATGCTCGGTGATAAACTTACCCTTTGCCAGATCGACGCTGGCAATCCAGCGGTCTTTGTTATCGGTCGCTTCGACCATCACCGCCAGCTTGTCCTCAGACTCATGCCATTGAATCGCGCTTTGAGTCCAGCCCCAATCCTGCATCAGCTGGATTTTACGGGGAGCCTTAGTACTTTGATACGATTCACCTTTTGCCTTAGCATTTTCACTCTTAACCTTAGCTAAAACGTCCTCATCGAAGCCGGTTAAACCTTCGATAGTCACATCAATCTGTTTATGCTCATTGAGATCGAGTACCACAAAGCGTTGGCCAGGCGGCGTATCTTCTGCAACACGGGCGCGGACTGGCACAGGATCGATATAGCCTTCACTACCGAGGTAGTTTGGCATGATGTCGTGTTCACTGCTGCCGGTGTAATTTTTATCGGTTAGGGCCACAAACAAATAACGCCCGTCTGGCGACAAACTTAGCTCAGATACCACCTCGGCATCCCCTAGATACCAAGTGTTAGCGGCGAGGGTTGGATCGCTCTTTTGCAGATCGTTCTTAAACTGTTCTTTGGCTTTGGCATTTTCTTGCTGCAACGCCACATATTGAATAAGTCTGTGCTGCTGCTTGGCTAAGTAGCTGCTTGGCTCTTTCACGCCCTCGGGTGCTTTCGCCATTTTGATTTCAGCCAGCTGCTCCACTAATCCACTGTCTTGATGGATTTGGAAAACATTATCCCCTTGCCAATAGGCGATATCGCCATTGTTCAGGTAACGCAGGCCACTGATGGCAGTGCGCTGACGGGTAAGCTGGGTGATTTTGCCAGAGCTTAAATGCTTAACAAAAATATTGCCTTGGTAGAGATACGCCTTATTGGCCTTAGCACTGTCTAACACACCAAACTGTTGGTCCGCCGCGTGTAGTTTATCTATGGCCAGTTCAACGGCGCGGCTGTCATTAATACCCTGCTGATAATAATTGCGTAGCGGCGATGCGCTAGGTTGGCGGGCGAAGAAAACGCTCTGGCTGTCATCGCTCCAGTAGGCTTCCTTAGCGAAAATCCCCATCCAATCGGGGTTCGCCATAATTTGATTCAGCGTAAGGGGTTGTGAAACTTGGGGAGGCTGAGCTAAAGGGACTTGATAAGCCTGTGGTGTGGTCGCGGGAGTCGCCGTTTCAGTTGAGGTTGCGGCGCAACTCGTCAATACCGCAACGGCTAACGCACTTAAACCCAAATTTCGCATTACGCTGTTCATTCGTCCTTCCTTTTATTGTTATCGCAATCCTGCAAACGCAGCGGACTATCCCCACAACGCTCGCAGCTAGACGTAGTTTGGCGGCATTTATATCACACTTAGGCGACATGTTTGCTTAAAAGGAGGAGAAATCTTGTAACAAAGCTTAGGGCGTGTTGACGTTTCGAAATTAAATTTTGTTCGCTCAGGCAAGCTCGTGCTCGCGAAACGAGGAATGATATGTAGTTATTCTACTCAAATGACGAGCTGCTCTAATTACCGCAAGTAAGAGCAAGGGCTTGCCAGACAAACCCTTCGGGCAGCGTTTGGCGGGCGTTTCTGCCGCGTTATCGTCCGTTTATGTAGAATAACTACACTACACGGACTTTGCCTTGCATAAACGCACGCCACATAGCTGCAAAAATAACCCTGAAACGTAAACACGCCCTAGAACTGAATGGATCTTTTCGATTAAGCCAAAGCCGATTGCGACAAGAAGTTTGCCAACAATTCATGGCCTTGCTCGGTCAAAATTGACTCGGGGTGAAATTGCACACCAAAGAGTGGCAGCTGCTTATGGCTCATGGCCATAATTTCGCGCCCATGGGTTGGGTCGTCAAACCAAGCATCTAACACAAATCCCTCAGGGACAGCATCGACCAACAATGAATGGTAGCGTGTTACAGTTAATGGTTGATTTAACCCTTTGAATAAGCGCTCGCCTGTATGGCCAATCGCACTGACTTTGCCATGCATCACTCGTTGCGCTCGCACAACCTTAGCACCAAACACCTGCGCCATGGCTTGATGCCCTAAACACACACCTAGGATAGGTAAACGCGTAGCAAAATGCTCAATCGCCACGAGGGAAATCCCCGCTTCATTGGGCGAACAAGGCCCGGGAGAGATAACTAAATGGCTCGGTGCCAGCGCCTCGATTTCCGCTAAGCTGATTTCATCATTGCGTTTAACCACGATCTCTTGCCCTAACTGCTGAAAATACTGCACTAAGTTAAAGGTGAAAGAGTCGTAATTGTCGATCATTAGCAACATACAAAATCCATTGGCTCAAATGGTAAGTCGATGCATTCCACGGCTGAAATGCGGCGCAAATGCTATCACAGGCCTTTGCGCGGATTAAACCTTTATCCAATAAAAAAGCCAGTCAACAGACTGGCTTTCAAGAGTATAGAACAGGGCGTAATTAACCTATTTAACTAAGGTTAAATGACTGCGACGTTTAGGAGGCTCATCCGTAGGTTCGGTTGGCTTCTCGTTTGTCTCGATAACAGACAAAGTCGATTCGGCTTCCTCTTCGACTAAGTACGCGTCTTCAATATCGAAGACAGTCCCTGCACCATTTTCACGGGCGTAAATGGCCACAATCGAGGCCATTGGCAATAATACCTGTTGAGGTACACCACCGAAACGCGCATTGAACTCCACAAATTCATTACCAATTTGCAAATTGCCCACCGCGCTGGCCGCGATATTTAATACGATCTGGCCATCCTTCACGTACTGCTGTGGTACTTGGGTGCCTTTCACAAAGGCATCCACGACAACGTGAGGCGTTAATTGGTTGTCCATCAACCAATCGTAGTAAGCCCTGAGTAAATAAGGACGATTTGGAGTCAACGCTTTCATTACATTCCCATGCGCATTTCGCGTTCAGCTTCAGTCAACGAAGCTTTAAATGATTCACGCTCGAAAATACGTGTCATGTAGGCTTTGATGTCTTTCGCTACGCGGCTGTCTAACTCGATACCTAATACAGGTAAACGCCATAATAATGGGCCGAGGTAGCAATCCGCTAAACCGAATTCTTCGCTCATAAAGTAAGGCATTTCACCAAATACTGGTGCGATTGAAAGTAAACTTTCAGTCAGTTCTTTACGGGCCGCTTCAGCGCGATCGCCTTTGCGAATACGGTCAACGAGTGAGTACCAGTCAGTATCGATGCGGTGCATCATCAAACGGCTTTGGCCGCGAGATACTGGGTAAACAGGCATCAACGGTGGATGAGGGAAACGCTCATCCAAGTATTCCATGATGATACGTGATTCATACAGAACGAGCTCACGATCTAACAAGGTTGGCACTGAGTTATAAGGATTTACTTCAAGTAAATCTTCAGGCATTTCGTTTGGGTCGACCTGTAAAACATCAACAGTAACCCCTTTCTCAGCTAACACGATACGCACTTGATGGCTATACAGATCATCAGCACCTGAAAACAGTGTCATGACAGAGCGTTTGTTGGCAGCAACAGCCATTGATACCCTCCAGAGTCGAAATAAAACAAAAGTAAACGAGGGGCAAAGCCCCCCGTTTACACTATGCGGATACTATATTTTACCCGTTATTGGTGCCTAGTGTACATCTTTCCAGTACTCTTTCTTCAAGAGGTAGGCCACAATAAAGAAGATAAACAGGAATCCAAGTACCCACCAACCTAGCGCTTTACGCTCTAACTTAACAGGTTCAGCCGAATAGACTAAGAAGCCAGTGATATCACGAACTGCTTGGTCGTACTCTTCTGCATTTAACTTACCACCAGAGACCACAATAGTGCCATCTTCTTGCTTAACAGGAGTGCCTTGCAGTTCTTCAAGAACGTGTGGCATGCCCACAGATGGGAAGACAGTGTTGTTTACGCCGAATGGACGGCTTGGGTCTTTGTAGAAGCCTTTGAGGTATGAATACACCCAATCTTCGCCACGAACACGTGCTACTAAGGTTAAGTCTGGTGGAGTTGCACCGAACCACTTAGCCGCATCTTTGTGTGGAATCGCGTTTTGCATCAGCTCACCGATTTTGGCATCGGTAAACATATACTTGCTACGCATATCATCGGCAGAAATACCGATATCGTTCGCCACACGCTCATAGCGTTGATACTGAGTGCTGTGACAACCAGAGCAATAGTGTTGGAACATATCCAGACCACGCTCTAAAGAAGCCTTATCATGCAGATCAACATTGGCTTTTTCTAAATGTACATTGTGTCCACTCGCGGCCATTGCCAGCGTCGGGATCAATGTAACTAATGCAATCAGTAATTTTTTCATTAGTGTGTCAACCTCGCTGGAACAGGCTTAGTTTTCTCATTTTTGCTGTATAACCACAGTAATAAGAAGTAGCCGAAATACGTCACAGTGAAGATACGTGCAACAATAGTCAGCTCTGGTGTTGCAGGTACAGCGCCTAAGTAACCTAAGACGATGAACGATACAGCGAACTGAGCGATGTTCAACTTGTGCAGCGTGCTGCGGTAGCGAATTGACTTCACTTTACAACGGTCTAACCAAGGCAACACGAACAGTACTGCAATCGACAGACCCATCATTACCACACCGCCCAATTTATCGGGAACAGCACGTAAGATGGCGTAGAACGGAGTGAAGTACCATACAGGTGCAATGTGCTCTGGTGTCTTCATTGGGTTAGCCGCTTCAAAGTTTGGCTTCTCAAGGAAGTAACCGCCGCCTTCAGGGATGAAGAACAGCACGTAACAGAACACGATCAGGAAGCCCGCAACACCCATAATGTCTTTAACTGTGTAGTATGGGTGGAATGGAATACCATCAACTGGCCAGCCATTCTCGTCTTTGTTCTTCTTGATTTCGATACCGTCTGGGTTGTTTGAACCCACTTCGTGCAGAGCGATTAAGTGTAAGAACACTAAAACCACTAACACTAATGGCAGTGCGATAACGTGCAGAGCGAAGAAACGGTTCAGTGTCGCGCCAGAGATCACGTAGTCACCACGGATCCACAGGGTTAAGTCATCACCGATAACAGGGATAGCACCGAACAGAGAAATAATTACCTGCGCGCCCCAGTAAGACATTTGTCCCCATGGCAGCAAGTAACCCATAAAGGCTTCAGCCATCAGCACGAGGAAAATCAACATACCGAATAGCCACAGTAGCTCTCTAGGCTTTTGATATGAACCGTAAATCAGACCACGGAACATATGTAAGTAGATCACCACGAAGAATGCAGACGCACCAGTTGAGTGCATATAACGCAATAACCAGCCGTACTCTACGTCACGCATGATGTATTCAACAGAGGCGAACGCACCTTCTGCTGTTGGTACATAGTTCATGGTCAACCAGATACCCGTCAGTAATTGGTTAACCAATACCAACATGGCTAATGAACCGAAGAAGTACCAGAAGTTAAAGTTAGTTGGCGTCGCATACTGACCCACGTGACGGTTATAAGTCGCCGTCATTGGGATACGCGCATCGATCCAATTAATTAAATTCTTAACCATTACGCCACTCCTTTATCTACACCGATGATAACGGTGCCATCATCAACGTATTGATGTGGAGGGATAACTAGGTTCAATGGAGCTGGAACGCCTTGGAATACGCGGCCCGCCATATCGAACTTAGAACCATGACATGGACAGAAGAAACCAGAAGTCACGCCTTGAACTTGCTCACCAAATGAATCTGGTAAATAAGTTGGTGAACATCCTAGGTGGGTACAAATACCGACGGCAATAAAATACTCTGGCTTAATAGAACGCAGAGGATTTGTTGCATATTCAGGTTGTTGCATTTCTGCAGACGCTGGATCTCTTAGCTTATCGTCGTGTGTTGGCAGTTCATTAATCACTGCTTCTGTGCGACGGACAACCCATACAGGTTTTCCACGCCATTCAACACGGATCAGCTGACCTGGCTCAATTTTACTGATATTTACTTCTACCGGTGCACCTGCAGCTTTCGCCTTGGCACTCGGATTCCATGACTTGATGAAAGGAACCGCTACAGCGACGGCACCAGCACCACCTACTACGGCGGTTGCGGCTGTCAGGAATCTGCGACGTCCGGTATCGACTGGCGCATTGCTCATCCACTTATCTCCCAGAGGGTGTTGGAATTTTTGTTTTTCAAAGACTTTCTGCCCCCTAGTTATCACCATGGGCAAAAATCGAAGTTTGAAGCGGGGCTCATTATAGCTAAAAATTAGAAGCAGATCATAGTGAAAACACTCAACTAAGTTAGGGAGATTGCGTGTTTTTTATAAAATGGACAAAAAAGCACAACTATTAAGCGATTTTAATCGTTTTGATATACTTTTTGAGCAAATGGTCTGTGAGGTCGGCATAATCCATGCATCGCTAATATAACTCCAACTCTCATTTTGCAACTTTACGTTTTCCTGCAGATAAAAAAATGGGCCCTGTTTTCAGGACCCATTTCAATACATTTCTGATTGCTTACTTCTTAGGTGAAGTGCTCTTCATATATTTGAAGAACTCGCTATCTGGTTCTAACACCATCACATCAGAGTTACCTGAGAAACTCGCACGGTATGCATCTAAGCTACGTAAGAAGCTGAAAAACTCAGGATCTTTACTGTAAGCGTCAGAATAAATCTTCGCGGCTTGCGCATCACCTTCACCGCGGATGGTTAAGGCTTTACGCTCGGCTTCTGCAATCTTCACGGTCACGTTGGCATCAATCGTGGCGCGAATGATTTCAGACTGCTCTTTACCCTGTGCTCTATGTTCTTTGGCAACCGCTTGACGCTCGGCACGCATACGTTGGTAAATACTGTTACTCACGTTTGCGGGTAGGTTGATTTGCTTCACGCGCACGTCAACCACTTCAATACCTAGGTCTTTAGCGCTTTCAGAAGCATTTTCTAACGCATCATTTTGCAGCTCATCGCGTTTACCAGAAACGATTTCCTTGATAGTGCGACGACCAAACTCGGTACGTAAGTCGTTGTTGATCTTACGTTGCAGTAAGGTCTCTGCATTCGACTTAATCCCGCCGTTAGTGGAGAGGTAGTATTTTTCGAAGTCTAAAATACGCCACTTCACATAGGAGTCGACCATCAAATCTTTTTTCTCAGAGGTGACGAAACGATCGGCCGCACCATCTAAGGTTTGGATACGCGCATCGAGTAACTTCACTTTATCGATCACAGGCACTTTAAAGTGTATGCCTGGGGCGAAAACGCGGGTCACTGGTTTGCCATCAACGTTGTCTTTAACGATTTCACCGAAACGCGCCACAATCGCACGCTCGCCTTCGTTAACGACCATCACAGATGACAGACCTATGCCTAATACGATGGCAATCAGAACAATACCTAATCTACCCATGGATTACTCCCTCCCTTGGCGAGCACGGTCCTCGCGAGAAGGGCGTCCACTCAATGGCTCACCAATGCGAGTCGTTGACATAGATGAAGAATTGACGTTCTGCTGAGCCTTATGCTCAACCTCTGGCGTAGTCACAGGCTTCTCTTTCATTAACTTGTCTAAAGGCAAATACATTAAATTGCCATTGTTCTTGGCGTCGATAAGCACCTTGTTGGTATCTGTCATCACCTGCTGCATTGCATCGAGATACAAACGCTTGCGGGTCACTTCAGGTGCCGCTTGGTACTCAGGTAACAGCAACTCGAAACGAGCCACTTTACCGCGAGCTTCAAGAATTTCACGCTCTTTATAGGCATTCGCTTGTTGCGCCATACGCTCAACTTCACCGCGCGCTTTAGGCTCGACTTCACGGGCATAAGCTTCGGCTTCACGGATAAAGCGTTGTTCGTCTTCTTGCGCCGCAATCGCATCGTCGAAAGCATCTTTCACTTCTTCAGGTGGACGAGCTGGCAAAAAGTTAACGTCAACAATGGCTAAGCCTAATTTGTACGGCTCAATGATGCGCTCGAGTTCTTTCCAAGTATCGCGACGAATAGCATCACGACCTGTGGTCAGAATATCGTCCATCTTGTTGTGGCCAATGACATAACGCAGCGCACTGTCTGTGGCTTCACGTAAGCTGGCATTCGCATCAACGGCACTGAACAGATAAGAGTACGCATCTAAAATACGATACTGTACGTCCAACTCGACCTTCACGACGTTTTCATCTGAGGTCAACATGCTGCCAGAAGCAGGAATGGAGCGAACAGACTGCACATCAACGGGATAAATCTGGTCGATAAACGTAGCCTTCCAATGCAGACCAGGTCCCACCTCACCAATGTGCTGACCAAAACGCAGCGCAACACCACGCTCAGCTTCTTTAATGGTGTAAAAACCCGAGAGTCCCCAAACAACAAAAGCGATGGCAAGAATGATGATTAAGCTGAACGAACTAAAGCTCTGGCCTGATGAGCCATTGCCTTTGCCGCCAAAGCGTTTTGAAAGATTACGAAAAACCTCATCAAGGTCCGGTGGTCCTTTGTCGTTACCACCTTTATTTCCCCAAGGATCATTACCCTTGTTACCGGGCTCGTTCCAAGCCATTTAGCACTCCATAAGTGGATGAAATAAATTAGATTATTAACAAACAGCCTTTTCTGTCGACGGATCGAAGATAAAGGTTTCTAACTCACCCTGACTCTGTTTAGCTAATCGGCGCCAATCGGCATCCGATAAACGAACAGACAAAATACAGTTCCCCAGATCGTCGTACTCTTTCTGCTGTATCGCATCCAGTCGATAAAACTGGCCAAGATAATGTCCAGCAGTTGCTGGAATCTTAAGTGTAAACTCATGAATAACTTCACCAATCAACTCGGTGATCGCCTTCAGGAGCAGATCAAATCCCAAACGTTTTTGTGCCGAAAGCCAGACGCGTACCGGCTTACCACGTTCATCGTATTCAATGCGCGGCGCGACATCCTCAAGCAGGTCGATTTTATTACAAACGACCAACTGCATCACTTCGGCAGCATCGATATCTTCGAGCACGTTTTGCACCTGCTCGAAGTTATCCGCCATGTTTTCATCAGCACAATCAACAATATGAAGCAGCAATTCCGCTTGACGCGTTTCCTGCAATGTTGCCTTAAACGCGGCAACCAGATCGTGTGGTAAATGGCGAATAAAACCTACAGTATCCGCTAAAATCACGGCACCGTCGGGCAGATCTAACTTTCTCAATGTGGGATCGAGTGTGGCAAATAGCTGGTCGGCTGCATAAACATCAGATGAGGTTAAGGCATTAAACAGCGTTGACTTGCCCGCGTTGGTATAACCCACTAATGAGACTGTTGGCATGTCACTACGCTTACGGGCGCGGCGACTCTGCTCACGTTGTTTATCAACACGCTCTAAGCGTTTATTGATATTTTTAATGCGGCCCCTGAGCAAACGTCTATCGGTTTCGAGCTGGGTTTCACCCGGACCACGTAAACCGATACCGCCTTTTTGGCGCTCAAGGTGAGTCCAACCACGCACAAGACGCGTCGACATGTGGCGCAATTGCGCTAGCTCCACCTGTAACTTACCTTCATGGGTCCGAGCACGTTGAGCGAAAATATCCAAGATCAGCGTGGTTCGGTCCAATACTCGGCACTGACACACCTGTTCAAGGTTTCGCTCTTGAGCAGGACTCAAGGCGTGATTGAAAATAACCACATTAGCCTCGGTTGCAGCTACTAATGCAGCTAACTCCTCGGCTTTACCAGAACCAATAAAAAACTTACGGTCTGGTGAGCGTCGACTTCCAGTAATGACCCCGACTGAGCGTGCTCCAGCTGACTCGACTAATAGCTGTAACTCGACTAAGTCTTCTCGGCGTTCCTCATCGGAAAAGTCGATATGGACAAGAACCGCTGTTTCTCCCGCCTCATAACGATCAAACAAGAAGCAAACTCCTCAAACTAAAACTTATTCGCCACTTGGCATATCGTCTTGCGCGCCATAACCGCCCTGGGCATTTTGATGGCCAGCAACGTTAAATGGACGAGCAGGTACTACGGTAGAAATAGCGTGTTTGTAAACCATTTGGCTCACTGTGTTTTTCAACAGAATGACAAACTGATCAAACGACTCTACCTGTCCTTGGAGTTTAATGCCGTTTACCAAGTAAATTGATACAGGAACGCGCTCGCGGCGTAGTGCGTTCAAAAATGGGTCTTGTAAAGATTGCCCCTTAGCCATTTTATTATTTCCTTTTTAATTTATATAAAAATAAATCGTTATCAGTGAAGTTTTTTGTTTAGTTTTAGTATTATACAGCAAGGGCTAATAAGCTAGCGGCATTGACGCATAAGTGTAACTAAATTCCCCTCAGCACCACTTTCAAGCCAATTCAACTCTGGCCAACTACGCAACCATGTTAATTGACGCTTGGCTAATTGCCTAGTAGCGGCAACGGCTTTTTCGACCATAGTATCATAGTCAAATTCACCATCGAGATACTGCCAACATTGTCGATATCCCACGCAACGCATTGAGGGCAAATCTAAATGTAGGTCACCTCTCGCTTTCAGCTGGGCGACTTCATCAATAAAACCTTGCTCTAACATTATCCGAAAACGCTGCCCGATTAACTCATGCAGCACTTTGCGCTCACGGGGCGCAATGGCAAATTGCACCACATCGTAGGGTAAAGGAGCCGACTTGGTTTGAGTTAACTCGGTCAGACTCTTACCGCTTATTCTATATACTTCTATCGCTCTTGAAAGCCTTTGTGGATCATTAGGATGAATTCTTTCTGCCGATACGGGATCTATCTCCCTTAATTGCGCGTGCAGTGCTTCCCATCCGTTTGCGTCCGCTTCGGCTTGGATCTCGGTCCGAATCGCCTCATCGGCACTCGGTAACGGCGATAATCCTTCTAATAGCGCCTTAAAGTACATCATGGTGCCGCCCACTAATACGGGGGTCTTTCCCATGCTAATAATCTGTTCAATCTCGCGCAGCGCATCGGCTCTAAAATCGGCGGCGGAGTAGCTCTCTGCCGGATCGCGGATGTCGATCAGTCGATGCGGACCTCGTACTAATTCCTCGGCAGAGGGCTTAGCACTGCCAATGTCCATGCCACGATAGATCAATGCTGAATCAACCGAGATAATCTCGCAATTATGCTTTTCGGCTAATTCGAGTGCTAAAGCGGTTTTTCCGGACGCCGTTGGTCCCATCAAAAAAACCACTTTTGGCTGTAATTCTTTATTCAATTGCTTGCTCTTCTAGCCACGATTGCCAAGGTAAGGATACTGCTTTATCGGCAATTTGCTGTCTTTTCTCTTCAGTTAACTGACTATAGGCCGCCCAAATATCCGCGGCCGAGGTAAATCCAGTTAAACTCTGCTCTGCCAGCCACACAGCCAATGCATTAGGTGCTGGCGCTTCAAAACGTAGCGATTGCAACCACTCGGGGATCACCTTCGCTAACTGGCTATCCCTGAGATATGGGGGCACTTTTTTGATTATCAACTGCTGATAGCGAATTGTTAGTTCTAATCCTAATTGCCGGATAAGTGTTTCATGTTCTTCGAGTAATGCTGGCCAATCCGTATCGGCGGCTATCGACACTGGCATCAATAATGGCTGACCTATCAAACCAGTTGCCAGCTTTGTTTCTATCTCATGGCTACGTGTCGCTAACGCCACAGATTGAATTGGCAACAGACTCAGGTTTTGCCCTTGCGCTAATACCCAATATTGACCATTGAGTATGGCGGGCATTGCAAGCACGGGTTGATACGGCTTGTCCTGCACGCTATAGGATGGCGTTTGCAATAATTCGCCGTAACTGGCGATAGCCGCCTTAGAAGGAAGCTCGGCTCGGGCACGATTTTCCCCAGCCGAACCACTACGTGACTCCCGCGGAACCGCCATACTGCCGTAGGTATTGCTCTGCACGCCAGCGTACGGACGCGTGCTAGCAATATCCCGAGTAAGCTCAGCTAGCTGAGAATCCCGTGATATCTCGGCGCGAGAAGTATCAGCACGCGAAGCTGCATCCCAATTTGAATGCGTTTTAGATTCAGGCGATTGCAGCTCGAAGGCATGATGCTCAGTTTGTGCCTGCACCCTAGATTCGGAGAGAGAGACCTCATCCCTAACCTGTGGCGAACTTGGCTCGAAAGGACGCTCAAAACCCAGCTCGCTCGCTTCTTCGAGCGCCGATTGCAGTGCCTGCAGAATATAATCATGCACATAACGGCTCTGATGAAAGCGCACTTCGTGTTTCGCCGGATGCACGTTTACATCTACCTGATGGGGATCGATATCCAGCATCAACACATAACCCGGCTGTTCGACCTCGGCTTTTTGGGCAAATGCTTGGCGCACCGCATGATTGACTAAACGGTCGCGCACTAAGCGGCCATTCACATAAAAGTAATGGGTGTCGGTTAACACCGTTGACCAAGGCGACTGTAAATAACCACTTAAACGTAGGTCATCGTGTTGGCATTCGACCCGCAACGCCTCATCGGCAAATTGACGTCCAGCAACCTGAGTCAATCGCTGCAAATACTGCGGCTCATTCATCGCCGGACGATAGTTACGTACGGTTTTGCCATTGTGGGTCAAAGTAAAGTGGATATCCCCACGCACTAACGCAATGCGTTTTAACCATTCATCGATATGGGTAAATTCGGTTTTATCGCTTTTAAGAAAACGTCTACGGGCGGGCGTATTAAAGAACAGGTCGACAACTTCGATAGTTGAACCAACAGGATGCGCGGCCGGCATGACCTTAACCGCCATGTCGACGCCTTCGGCATAAGCCTGCCAGGCTTCCGTTTGCTCAGCGGTACGCGAGGTCAAGGTTAAGCGGGACACTGAGCTGATACTCGCCAATGCCTCGCCGCGAAAACCAAAGCTGAGGATGGCTTCAAGGTCGTCAAGAGAGTGCAGTTTCGAGGTGGCATGCCGCGACAAGGCCAAGGCCAGCTCATCCTTTGGGATCCCCGAACCATTGTCGCGGATCTTAATCAGCTTGCTGCCGCCCTTATCGATTTCGATATCGATACGCGTCGCCCCAGCATCTAGGCTGTTCTCGACAAGTTCCTTCACCACAGAAGCCGGCCGTTCGACCACCTCGCCGGCGGCGATTTGGTTGGCTAGTTGCGGCGGAAGGATCTGAATCCCCATAGACTTCATCCTATTAACTCTCAGGAATGACGAGTGTTTGCCCGAGTTGTACCACATCCGTCTTCATGCCATTGGCGCGCTTAATGCTGGCCATAGGCACTTGATAACGTTGAGCAATAGCCGAAAGTGACTCGCCGCGGCTCACCTTGTGTTTAATATTTCCAGAGGATGATTTCGCGCTCGTGCTGGCCGTTGTGCCACCGCTATTACGCTTCGCGAGCAAGGTGTCAGCTGGCGGGTTATTGTGGAAATAACGGCTAACGCCCTTATGGATAGCGGTTGCGATACTTTCCTGATGGCGACTGCTGTTGAGCAAGCGCTCTTCCTTCGGATTCGAGATAAATCCTGTCTCCACCAGAATGGAGGGAATATCGGGGGATTTTAATACCGCAAGGCTCGCAGACTCAGGGCGACTCTTATGCAGCTCAGTCACAGAGCCGAGATCCTTCAAAATATCCCCAGCAACAGAGTGACCTATGGCCATCGAACTGTTCATAGACATGTCGAGCAGAGTCATTGCAAGATACTGTTCATTATCGGTATTTTGGATAATTTCCCCGGCACCACCCAAGAGTTCTGAGTGTTTCTCTTTTTGCTCTAACCAACGACCAATTTCACTGTTCGCGCGGCGCATCGACAATACCCACACTGACGCCCCCTTTGGCTGGGGCGAGGTAAAAGCATCGGCGTGGATAGAAATCAGTAAATCGGCCTTACTGTTACGGGCGAGCTCGGAGCGCTTGTTCAAATTCACAAAGTAATCGCCAGTACGGATCATCACGGCGCGCATACCCGGCGTGTCGTTGATCTTACTGGCCACTCTTTTTGCTATTTCCAGTGCGACTTTTTTCTCGTAAACACCTGAAGGCCCAATAGAACCAGGATCATCACCACCATGACCCGCATCAATGGCCACCACAATATCACGGGACGATTGCGCCGATTGAGTAACCGTTTTAACGGGAGTTGAGCTAACGACAGCTGTCGCCGTGGTTAAGGTTTTATCCTCGAGATCGACCACCAGACGATTACCATAGGGCGCCGTCACAGGTAGAGAAAACAGGTTAGCATTTAATGGCTTAACCAGATCGATCACCAAACGTAAATCACCTTTAGTGGGTGATTTGCTGACGCGAACCCCTTTAACCAATTTACTGTTGTTATCGATATTTTTCAGGCTCAGTTTTGTCGAAGCCTTTTTAAGATCGACCACTAAACGATTGGGTCCATCGAGGGAAAAATAAGTGTAATTAGGCGCTTCGCTCAAATCGAACACCACCCGGGTCGACTCGGGGGCAGCCCAAATACGCACGCCCTCAAGCTGGTTAGCCGCGTGGGCTGCTACAGCAAAAAAAGCGCACAGAAAAAAAGTAATAGTTTGAAAGTAATGCTTATTTTTAGTCATCTTTGTTTTTATTTTATTGCGGCTAATAGCTTTTTACCTGATTCTGTTAAGGCTCGAATTTGGATTTCACGTCCTTGGTTAACATAATTTAAATGCAGGTGAATATCGGCATCGGGCAAGAGTCCATGACCTTTGTCGGGCCATTCCACAATGCACAGGCTGCTATCGGTAAAGTAATCACGGATCCCCATGAACTCGAGTTCTTCAGGATCGTTTAAACGATACAAATCAAAATGATAAACTTCGACACCGTCTAGCTCATAAGGTTCAACTAAAGTGTAGGTCGGGCTCTTTACCGCTCCTTTATGCCCTAATCCTTGGATTAAACCGCGGCTCAGAGTGGTTTTACCCGCCCCTAAATCCCCCGTCAAATACAGAGTCAAAGGCGCTTGAATATGGCGGGCCAGTTTTTGCCCAACCGCAATAGTCTCGTCTTCGTTATTTAATTGAAAGGTTAACTCTGTCATTTCCGCTTTTATCACTGCTGTTATGGATGGAGGAGGCAACTTAAGCGCGGAAATGTCCTGCGCTTAAGTTTTACAGCGCCTAGAGTAAATCACTATTTACTAATTGGCGAATAAAAGGCATCAAATCGCTGGCTAACATACCCCGTTCACCCTGCACTGCAGCCAGATCCGCCGCGCAGCCATGAACGACAACCCCAACAACGGTCGCCTGCATGTTATCCATTCCTTGAGCCATAAGTGCGCCTATAATACCAGATAACACATCGCCGCACCCACCACTCGCAAGCCCAGGATTACCAACAGGTGCCACGACCATCTGTTTTCCATCAAAAATGACAGTGCCCGCGCCTTTGAGCAGCACCACGCCACCATATTTTTGCTGCAGAGCACGCACGGCAGCAAATCTATCCTGCTCAATGTCGGCGACACTGCATCCCAAGAGCCGCGCAGCTTCCCCGGGATGAGGCGTGAGTACCCAGTTAGTTTGCCTGCGCGGTTCTTGGCTGAGCAGATTCAGGGCATCGGCATCGAGCACACAGGGTTTATCGCTTAAGCCCGCGGCTTTAAACAAGTTATAACCCCAGTCGTGTTTTCCTAAACCGGGGCCAAGTACCACCACCTGTGCCCAACCTAGGCGCAGATAGACTTCCATATCGACCAGTTCACAGCCCCAAAACATCAATTCGGGGCGCGAGACGTTTACTGTCAGTTGATGCTCAGGCCTGCTGATCACAGTCACCAATCCGGCGCCCGCACGTAAACAAGCTTCACTGGCGAGGCGAATGGCTCCAGCCATACCAAAGTCACCACCGATCAGCGTTACCTTACCCGATTGCCCCTTGTGGCTGTCCCGTGCTCTTGCGGCAAAATGGCTTTTTAACATTTCACCGCCGACTCGCGTTGCACTCTCAGTATCGAAGAAAGGCGTTAATCCCAGATCGGCAAAGGCTAAATGGCCGCAGTGGTGTCTCGCCTTGCTGGTCAAAAGCCCCTGTTTTAATCCACCAAAGCACAGAGTGACATCCGCCATCACGGCGACCTGAGCGACAACGCCAGTATCGGCAACGATCCCCGAGGGCAGATCTAAACTCAGCACCCAAGCCTCACTCTGATTGACGGCATGGATCAGTGCAGCAATATCCTCACGCACGGCGCCCTTAACTCCCGTGCCCAGTAAACCATCGATAATGACTGGCGCCTGCAGTATCGCTTCGATATTTGGGGAATCGATAACACCGCCCTGGTTTAGATAGGCAGAAAGTGCCTGCTCGAATTCAGCAGTGCCTTGGGTCTTGAGCAAGTACACCTTGACCTGATGCCCTGCTTCTAAGGCTAGGCGCGCGCAGACTAGCGCATCGGCGCCATTATTGCCGCTGCCCGCCAATACCAGTAAAGGCATTCCTTCAAGCTGAGGATGCCGTTCACGCTGCTGAGTAAAGCACTCAAATGCTGCTCGACCAGCACGTTCAACTAATTGATATAAAGTGGTTTCCCCTTCTGAAACAGCGAGCAATTCGGCGGCTCTCACCTGCTGCTGCGTATAAAGCGCCGTGGGTAAACTCGATAAATCTTGTGCCATAGAGGATCTCCTGCGCGACAAATAATCAAAAGGACAGCTCACCTAACACCCCCCTGTGATTGGTGAGAACCAAGCATTACAAGGTCAAATCAACCAATGAGATCAAGAAAGTAGCAAAAAACGCCCCAAAAAATTATGACGTAAATCAGTTGCCATGCAAAAAGCGTCCAAAGTGAAAAATACTCATCCGGTAGAGACAACAAAGCCAGCATTACGCTGGCTTTGAAAGGTCATTCTGAATCGGATTAGATATCGTCCATCCGAATTGTGCTATGCACTAGGCGTTGCTGCTGAGTTTTCTCCACTCGGATCAGGCCCTCTAATGCGGTGCGGGCATCCTCGGCAGTAGTTGAGTTAACGGTTTTTTCCAATAAGCCAATCAGTCGATTTTCTAAATCGAGGTGCAGATTCAGCACATCATCTTCGTTCATATTGGCGGGCAGCATAGTGTCTTGGCAGCGTTTGGTAAAGTCTTCAAATACAAAGTCTTTATACCAAGTATCTAATACTCTAACGGGCGCCTCATCCATATAATCACGCAATTTTTCAGCCACATGTTTTTGGTGAGACTCAAAATATTCCAGCATCATCTTCACGCGGGCAGAATCGGCCTGATTGTTCAGTCGGCCATAGAGTTGCGCCATATCTAAGCGGCAGTTCGCCACATACTCAAGTAAATCACGCAATTGTTGAATACGCATATAATGCACTCCAGTGTTAAGCCAACTACTTGGCGCTATTAACTTTGTCTGGATTCATTATGTAAGTAAAAGCGTTGCGAATATTTGAACAAGGTCATAATTTAACTTTCGCAACGCCATCTAATTTAGGAAATCTTGAAGAAACAAGGCGCAGATCACGCATTAACCTTGCTGTTTTATTTTTTACAAAATAGAAAACATCAGCGACAACAGCCGCAGAACAGGCAAAGTTTGCCCATACTTCACCGCATTAGCATTAAAAATAACCGTGCAAACAAAGGTTAATAAATTGCAGCGAGGGGAAATAGCTAAAAAGCGCTTGGAGTAATCAAGAACGAAACAGACATGCTAAGCAAACAGAAAAGCAAAATAGCACTGCGTAAGTTGCGATATATCTGTTTGAAATGAAGAAGATTCTATGAGGGAATGACGAGAAAAATTGGAGCGACATATCGGGTTCGAACCGATGACCTATACCTTGGCAAGGTATCGCTCTACCAACTGAGCTAATGTCGCATAATTATCGCTGTCACATCCGCCTTCAAGATTCACAAAGGTATCGTCTATCAACCTTTATCAACTGAGCTAATGTCGCATAATTTTGTATTTAATGACTTGGTGAATCACTAAATTTGTATTTGGAGCGACATATCGGGTTCGAACCGATGACCTATACCTTGGCAAGGTATCGCTCTACCAACTGAGCTAATGTCGCATAATTATCGCTGTCACATCCGCCTTCAAGATTCACAAAGGTATCGTCTATCAACCTTTATCAACTGAGCTAATGTCGCATAATTCTGTATTTAATGACTTGGTGAATCACTAAATTTGTATTTGGAGCGACATATCGGGTTCGAACCGATGACCTATACCTTGGCAAGGTATCGCTCTACCAACTGAGCTAATGTCGCATAATTATCGCTGTCACATCCGCCTTCAAGATTCACAAAGGTATCGTCTATCAACCTTTATCAACTGAGCTAATGTCGCATAATTCTGTATTTAATGACTTGGTGAATCACTAAATTTGTATTTGGAGCGACATATCGGGTTCGAACCGATGACCTATACCTTGGCAAGGTATCGCTCTACCAACTGAGCTAATGTCGCATTTACATTTTAAGACTGTAACCGTCTGAAATTTGGAGCGACATATCGGGTTCGAACCGATGACCTATACCTTGGCAAGGTATCGCTCTACCAACTGAGCTAATGTCGCCTTTTGTATCGCTGCCACATTTGCCTTCAACATTCACAAAGGTATCGTCTCCTAACCTTTATCAACTGAGCTAATGTCGCAATCACTTATATGAGCAGCGCTTCGTGTCCGCATCAAAAAGTTGAGGCCGCATTATATGAAAAATTTATGCGGCTGCAACCCCTTCTTGCAGATTTATCTGCTGATCGGTCAAATTTTAAATACTTTGCTGCGGTAATACTGTAATTCCGCGATCGACTCTTGGATATCTTGCAGCGCTTGGTGGGTATTTTGCTTTTTGAAACCCGCCATGGTTTCAGGGCTCCAACGCTTCACTAACTCTTTTACCGTGCTCACGTCGAGATTACGATAATGGAAGTAGTCCTCCAGTTCACGCATATAACGATTTAAGAAACGACGGTCCTGACCCACGCTGTTACCACACATAGGTGAGGCACCCTTAGGCACATATTGCTCTAAAAATGCGATGGTTTGTGCAACAGCCTGTGCTTCATTCACTTGGCTGGCACGCACTCTATCGATCAGACCCGATTCACCGTGGTGTTTTTGGTTCCAATCATCCATGGCCGCCAGCACATCATCCGATTGATGAATAGCAATCACAGGCCCCTGACCGATAATATTGAGTTCTTGGTCTGTTACTAAGGTAGCAATTTCAATGACTCTATCGACATCGGGTTCTAACCCTGTCATTTCGAGATCGATCCAAATGAGATTATTCGCGTCCGCCGCCATAATTCAGCCTTATCATGTCAGTTAGCCTAAATTCAGGCTTTTTTATTCAAGAGCGTGTATCATACTGCTTTTTTCAGACACAAAAAATCATCTAATTGACGAAGACAAATCAGTGAGTAAAAAGAAACCCCTAAGCCAAGGCCAATTACGCCGTATGCGCGCCAATCACGAGAAACGCCTCAATCGTGACAATGGTGATAAAAATGCGCCTGAGTTACAGGATAGCTCACTCGGCCCAGAACAGAGCGGAACCGTGATCTCCCGCTTTGGCCAACATGCCGATATTGAAACCGAAGATGGCCAAATCGTGCGCTGCAATATTCGCCGCACGATTAAGAGCTTAGTCACCGGCGATAAAGTGATTGTTCGCCTCGCCATTGAAACCCAAGCCAACAGTGGCATTGCTGGCATTGTAGAAGCGGTACACCCAAGACGCTCTTCCCTCTCGCGTCCCGACTTATACGATGGGGTGAAAATTATCGCCTCGAATATCGACCAAATTTTGATTGTGTCGTCCGTACTGCCTAGCTTTACCACCCAGATTATCGACCGCTACTTAGTGGCAGCCGAAGACACGGATATTCCGCCGATCATCATTTTGAATAAAATTGATCTGCTAACGCCAGAAGAAGCCCCCGCCATCGAAGCCGCCTTAAAGCGTTACGAAGATATCGGTTATCCCGTGTATAAGGTCAGCAGTAAATTAGGCGAGGGTTTAGATATCATTAAAGCCCTGCTGAAAGATAAAGTGAGCGTATTTGCAGGCCAGTCCGGTGTAGGTAAATCTTCACTGGTCAATGCCTTACTGCCCGAAGCCGAATTATTGGTGGGCGATGTCTCCGACAACTCGGGGCTGGGTCAACACACGACCACCACGGCTAAGTTGCTGCATTTACCTAGCGGTGGTGATTTAATAGACTCTCCCGGAGTGCGCGAATTTGCTCTTTGGCACTTACCCGCCCAACGTGTCGGTTGGTGTTTTATCGAATTTAGAGACTTTTTAGGTGGCTGCAAATTCCGCGATTGTAAGCATGGCGATGACCCGGGCTGCGCCTTAAAAGCCGCTGTCGATGCGGGTAAAATTAGCGAAGATCGCTTTAATAACTACCATCGTATTATCGCAAGCCTTGATGAACAGCGTCACGCTCGGCAATTTCGCGCCCAAAGCGATGAATAAACAAACCATCGCCTCGCACAAAATTAACGTAAAACAAGTCTCAACCTAAGTTGAGCAACATAAAGGAAAGGAACATAAATTGGATAAAGTTAAAATTGCGCTGCAGTACATGCTGCCAAAGCACCTGTTATCTCGCTTAGTCGGTAAACTTGCCGCTTCCGAAGCTGGCGCATTAACGACTGCCGCGATTAAATGGTTTATCAAGCAATATAAAATCGATATGAGCGAAGCGGCTCAGAGCGAACCCGAAGCCTATAAAAGCTTCAACGACTTTTTTACCCGCGCACTTAAGCCTGGCATTCGCCCAATTAATACTGCGGCCAACATCATGGTGCATCCTGTTGATGGCGCCGTCAGCCAACTCGGCCCCATCAAGGATGGCCGTATTTTCCAAGCTAAAGGGCATCACTATTCTTCACTCACTTTGCTTGGCTACCAAGCCGAAGATGCCAAACGCTTCGAAGGTGGGGATTTTGCGACGATTTATCTGGCTCCCAAGGATTATCACCGCATCCACATGCCGATTAAGGGCACGCTGTCGAAGATGACCTATGTACCGGGCGAGTTGTTTTCCGTTAACCCCTTAACGGCGCGCCATGTACCTGGCCTGTTTGCTCGCAACGAACGTGTTGTGGCAATTTTTGAAACCGAGCTTGGCCCGCTAGCTATGGTATTAGTGGGCGCAACCATTGTGGCCAGTATCGAAACCGTGTGGGCAGGCACAATTACGCCGCCAACGGGTAAGCAAGTGTTCACATGGGAATACCCAACAGTAGGTCCAGACGCCATTACCTTAGATAAAGGCGAAGAAATGGGCCGCTTCAAGCTTGGCAGTACCGTCGTCATGCTGTTTGCTAAAGATGCTATCGACACCTTCGCCGAAGGCGTTGAACCCGAAGCCGTAACGCGTATGGGTCAAGCCTTTGCTAATCTCAAAAATCAGGCGTTAGCCGACTAACTACGGCGACCCAATTGAGCCAGACCGCTAAACCTTCGGGATTAATCGAATTACACTTAGCTGTGCTGATGTTTGGCGGCACAGCTTTGTTTTCAAAATTAATCCCCTTAAGCGCACTCGATATCACCTTCCTACGATGTGTTGTCGCGGCCTTGGTCTTGGCATTACTCATCAAATTCCGTGGTAAATACTTAAGCCTTGCCAGCAAACAGGATTATCTGGTTGCTATCGGCTTAGGTGTGATAGTCAGCTTGCACTGGGTCACCTACTTTGCCGCGATGCAACTCTCATCGGTCGCCATCGGCATGATTGCCTTCTTCACCTATCCAGTGATGACAGTCATTGCCGAGCCGTTATTAACAGGCAATAAAATCAAGCTGATGGATATTATCAGCGGTGTTTTAGTGCTGATAGGCGTAGTGCTATTGATCCCCGAAGCCAATCTTGGCAACGATACAACCTTAGGGATTGCGGTCGGGATTGTCTCGGCGATGCTATTTACCGCCCGTAACTTACTGCAAAAACGCTATTTTTCCCAATATAGCGGCCCCCATGCCATGTTTTATCAGACCTTAGTGGCGGCAGTGTTTCTTATGCCTTGGCATCAAACCGAGTTACAGACTATCTCCCTCGAGACTTGGGGCTTGATTGTGCTGCTCGGAGTGGTATTTACCGCCGCGCCCCATGCACTCTTCACCTCAGCATTGCGCCAATTAAGCGCTAAAACCGTCGGGTTAGTCTCCTGCCTACAGCCCTTCTACGGGGCCATGTTGGCATTAGTGATCTTAGGCGAAGCGCTGAATCTCAACACCCTGATAGGCGGAACCATCATAGTCGCCACCGCCATCTTCGAAACCCATCAATCCCACCAGTCACAACGGCGAAAAAAGAACGTCTGAAACATACCAATCTTGGCCTAAGTTGGCTAAGATGAGTGCGTCTTTCGCCCCTAATTGCTTTTGCTTATATGCCACGTATTTTATTGTTCGTTATTGCTTTTTTCTCTTTTTCTCTCAATGCCAATTCGCCACTGCAATTGGATAAGCGACTTGGCCTAAACAACCAAAATCAGCAACAAAATATTAGCATTGACGATCAAATTGTTGAGCTTAAAAACAACATTGATAGATTGGCAGCGAATGCGAGCAGTTTTCAGCAGGCTCAGCTCGATTTTGAAGAAAACAAAAAGGTCATCGACCACGGCTTAAAAGAAGCCGCCAAGCCCTTAAAGCTGGATAAAGCCACAGATCTTAACCAGCAAGCCTCGATGGCTTATTTACGACTGTCGGAATTAAAAGAGAGCGAAACGGCCCTTGGCAATCAAGTCAGCGAACTGTTGCAACGCCACAATCAGCTGCCCTCCGTCATCGCCAACGCAAGACAGAATGTGCTGCAAAATAAGAAAACCGACTTGGCCCCACTGGATACGCCAACGGGCGAGTTACAGCAAACACAGCGGATTTTCTTCGAACAAAGCCTCGCCACTAACGAGGCCGAGCTTGCCAGCAGCCAAAAGCGCATCGAACTCACCCAGCTACAGTTACAGTTGGTTCGCCAGCAATTGAGCCAACAGGAAGCCTTTATTGAAACCATCAATAAGGCGATGAATAAACAGCGTCAACAACAAACCGATGCAACCTTGGCGAAAAATTTAGTGGATACCGCCAAGGTCGTGGATCCTGTGACCCGCAATATTGCCGACACAAACCAGATCTACGGCCAAAAACTCCAAACCTTAACCTTGCAAATCAACAATGTGGTTGAACAGCAAGAGCAGGCCGAACTGCAATATCAATCCCAAGCCAAACAGCTGGCGAATATCCAAGAGCAAATCACTTGGGTCAAAATGAATTCCGCCTTTGGCGAGCGTTTTTTGCAGATGTTGCAATCTCTGCCTAAACCGCCAAACCATGAGAAGCTACAAACTCTGATCGCCGATGCTCGCCTCGATAGGTACCACCTCGAGCAACAACAGGCACTCAACGAACAAGAGTTAGAACAAACCAACCTCTACAACGAGGGACAAATTAAGCTATTGCGCTCACAACAAGCGCTGCTGACGCAGTTGATGCAGAGTTATGATCAATATTTGAGTGAGCTTGGCAAACTCAAAGTCAATTATCAGCAACTTAGCCAACAACACCTGACCTTAAAAAACACCCTCAACGAGCACTTGTTTTGGGTACCCAACGCCGCCAGCATGAACAAACTCTGGCTCACCGATGTGCAGCGCAGCGCTCTATGGCTCATCCAAGAGGCGCAGTGGGGACAATTGGGCAAAGCCTGGCAGGAGCAAAATGACTACTGGTCCTGGTGGATCATTCTGTTAGTGCTTTGCTTGGTCATCCAAGATTTAATCCGGCCTAAGTTCAAACGCTTACTCAGCCACTATGTCACCTACGTGGGCAATGTGACGCAGGATAAATTTATCTACACCTTTAAATCCTTAGTCCTGAGCCTTGGTTATGCCCTGATCAAACCGCTACCCATAGTGGCGGCGGGATGGATTTTCTATCAATCCGAACGTAACTTTGTGCAGGCCGTCGGCATGGGGATTTTGGCGATAGGATTAGTTTACCTATTGTATCGCTTGATATTTATTCTCGCCCTCGACAAAGGGGTCTTGGTTGGCCATTTCAAACGCCCTTCTAAACTTATCCAAGCAGGTCAGCTCAGACTCAAACACTTTGTGTTTGTCGCCAGCCCCCTGCTCGGCATTATGGGCTTTACCGAAGTCCTCGACGCATCCCTAATCCGCAATAGCATTGGCCGTGGTGCATTTATCTGTTTTTGTGTGGTTTTATTCTTGTTATACAAGGATATCTTGGTGCTAAGCCGCCAAAATAGCGACACTCAAAAGGATGGCAAAAACAAACGACTGCTGCAAAAAATGCTCTGGGCCCTATTGATCTCTGTGCCTCTGCTCAGTGCCGGACTCGCCTTCAGGGGCTACTACTTCACCGCCTTCCAAATGCTGTTGCAGTTACAGCTTTCCATCGTATTGGGATTAAGTTTCTTACTGCTTTATCAATTGATTAAGCGTTGGATGTTGATCGAGCGCCGCCGTATTGCCTTCGATCGTGCCAAGGCCAAACGGGCCGAACGGTTAGCGCAGCGGGAAAAGGGCGAGACTCACCATGTTTCTAGCGATGGCCTCGATACCTACGAAGAGCCAGTCGTCGACCTCGAAACCATTTCGAGTCAGTCCCTCGGGTTAGTGCGCTCCCTATTGCTATTGGCGTTTTTGGCGAGCTTGATTGGCCTGTGGACGCAAACCCATACCGCGCTATTTTCCTTCTTGGATGGCATCACCCTCTGGACGACAAATACCAGCGTCAATGGTGTCGAGCAGCAGCTGCCTATCACCATGAAATCGCTGTTATTGGGCTTAGTTATTGTTGGCTTCTCACTGATGATTGCGACCAATTTACCCGGTCTGCTCGAGCTGATGATCCTACAACGGCTCGATCTGACACCCGGTACCGGCTTTGCCATCACCACGGTAAGCCGTTATTTAGTGGTGTTTTTAGGACTGCTGATTGGTTTTTCGAATCTCGGGATGGAATGGTCAAAACTGCAATGGTTGATTGCCGCCTTGTCACTGGGTCTAGGTTTTGGTTTGCAGGAGATTTTTGCCAACTTTATCTCGGGCCTGATTATTCTGTTTGAAAAGCCAGTACGGATTGGCGATACGGTGACGATCCGCGATCTGACGGGAACCGTGAGTAAAATTCAGATCCGCGCCACCACCATTATCGACTGGGACAGAAAGGAAATTATCATTCCAAACAAGGCCTTTATTACCGAGCAATTGATTAACTGGTCACTATCAGACCCCATCACACGGGTGATAGTGCATGTGTCGGTTGCCCGCGACTCAGATCCAGCTAAAGTCGAGGCCACCCTGTATCAAGCGGTGCAGGAATGCGAAGATGCGCTGCCGAATCCAGAGCCTGAAGTCTGGTTTGCAGGCTTTGGTAAACATACCCAAGATTACGAAGTTCGTGCCTATGCAAAAGAGATGTCGGCCCGTTGGCCGCTACGCCACGATCTGCATAAACGCATCACCCGTAAGCTTAAAGAAAACAACTTAGAACTCGCCTATCCGCAAATGGAAATCCATCTTAAAAATGGCCAGAATCGCGATCAGGTCGGCATTATCCGCAGTTAATAGGACGAAAATCAGATGCTTATTTTTGCTCACCGTGGTGCCAGCGGTTATGTGGCGGAAAATACCTTAGCCGCCATGGCCAAAGCCATTGAGTTAGGTGCCACAGCCATTGAGCTGGATGTGCATAATGTCGAAGGGGAGTTAGTGGTATTTCACGACCGCAGACTCGACAGTAAGAGCTCGGGCCAAGGTATCATCCACTTAGTCAACAAAGAGTATTTGGGCAAGATCACTGTCAAAGGTGAACCGATTCCCACACTCTGGCAAGTGCTCGAACTGGTTGCTGGCCGCGCCACAATCAACATCGAACTTAAAGGGGTGAATACGGTAGCGCCGCTACTCGAGCTTTATCCTAAGGCGATTGCCGAGCTGGGATTCAGCGCGGAGCAATTGCTGATCTCATCCTTTAATCATCCCTATTTACAGCAAGTCAAACAGGCGTTGCCACAGGCATTAGTGGCGCCCTTACTGGCCAGTATTCCCCTCGATGGTGCGGCGGTGGTGAGCGAGTTAGCCGCCTATTCCCTGCATTTAGACGTGAGTTTTATCAGCAAGTCCCTAGTGGATGACGCCCACCAGAGGGGCGCTAAGGTGTATGTTTACACTGTCGATCATGGTGATGATATCCATGCCCTTAAGCAGTTAGGGGTCGATGGTATCTTTAGCAATTACCCCGACCGTGCCATGCAGGCGCTGTTACAACCCACCAATACCAATTATTGCGGCTACTTCGAATAACCCCATGGCGTGGATTTAGCGGTTTAGGCTTGGCTATTTCGCTGCGCCCAATAACCGATAAAAATGAACATGGCGACGATCAGCAAAAACATCCAATGGGATGGCATGGCAACGATTTGCCTTGCCACCCAAGGCGTAGCTTTAACGATAAGCAGCCCATAGCCAAAGGCATTCACAATAATAAAAACAAAGGTTCGCAGGATAAACGAATGGCCCAGTAAATGCCGTCTGAGGATACGATTCACATCGGCTGAAAACACTAAAATCAAACACACGACCATGGCCGTGGCGATATCGAAGGACCAAGGGCGAAGCATATTTCCTAAATGGCCAATAATGGCGACTAACTGATCAAACATAATCACTCAACCTAAAATGACGCTGCAAAATCAAAATAACTACAGCAGCGTATTGAAAAATAACGACAACCAAGCATAAAGGGAGACGACATGGGGCACAAGTTACTCTTACTGACCAAAGCGAATGAGCAGTATCGCCAGCTCATTGAGGCGCAGCAGTTACCAGGGCTTGAGTTGCTCGATGATAATCCCGCGAATATTGCACAGGCCAATATTTGGCTTGCCGAACCTAAACTTGCCGCGCCGCTGCTGCCCCATGCCAAACAGCTAAAATGGCTGCAATCCAGTTTTGCAGGCATTGATGCCCTGATGGGCCCAAGAGCAAGAAAAGATTATCAACTCACTAACATTAAAGGTATTTTCGGCCCCTTAATGAGTGAGTATTTGTTTGGTTATCTGCTTGCCCACGTGCGAGGACACCAGTTCTACCAAGCGCAGCAAAGGCAAAAATCTTGGCAAGTGCAAAGTGCTACGCACAGCAGCTTGCAAGGGATGCGATTATTACTCTTAGGCACAGGTTCTATCGCCCAGCATGTGGCCAAGACAGCTAAGCACTTCGGCATGCATGTTACTGGGATAAACCGCAGCGGCCGTGAGGTCGAAGGCTTTGATGCGATCCAGCCGCTCTCGCAGCTCGGGCAATGCTTAAGCCAAAGCGATGTGGTAACCAATTTACTGCCCAGCACCCCTGAGACACGTTTGCTGTTAAATGCAGACATGCTCGCCACGCTCAAAGCCGATGCCATTTTAGTGAATGTGGGCCGTGGTGATGTGCTCGATCTCGATGCCCTCAATACCCAGTTGATTGCGCATCCTGAACAACAGGCCGTTCTCGATGTGTTCACGCAGGAGCCACTCCCTGCGAGTCATCCGATTTGGGAAAGACCCAACGCCATCATCACGCCCCATATCTCGGCGCCGAGTCATCCTGAACAAATCGTGCGTATTTTTAGCGACAACTATCGCCGCTATATCGCTGCTGAGCCGCTGCAGAATCAGGTCGATTTTATTCAGGGTTATTAATTTTGGAACGAGTTTGGCGGTTGAATGAAAAGCGGAAAACCCCAACTCTCACAGGAAAAAAACAAAAGGCAATCAGACGACTGATTGCCTTTGGATTAAGGATTCTTGCGATAAAAGTTAGACTTTAAAACTGCGCTTTAAAAACTGCCCAACCAGCACAGTATGGGAGTCCATTTCACCTATCACTTCATCGTTGAGACTCACCATTTCGCAACCGAGTTGATGACTGGAATGGGTAAATTGCGACACATTCACTACGCTGCGATTCATCTCATTCGCCACGCTCGATTGTTCCTCCACCGCACTGGCAATATGGTGGGTCATATCCGTGATGGTAGTGATCGCTTCACGTATGGTACGTAGCGCCGCGCCCGCAAGATCCGCCGTGGTAATACATTCGCCAGCCGCATCAACGCCCTCCTGCATACTACGCACGGCCTTGTGAGTGCCCTGCTGCAACAGATTGATCATTGTGTGGATTTCTTTGGTGGCATCATGGGTGCGCTGCGCTAATGCCCGCACCTCATCGGCAACCACGGCAAAGCCTCGTCCTTGCTCGCCCGCCCGCGCCGCTTCAATCGCCGCGTTCAGCGCCAATAAATTCGTTTGCTCGGCAATGCCTTGGATCACATCCAGCACTGTGCCTATGTCTCGGCTGTGCCCTTCTAACTCAGTGATCACCTGCGAGGTTTCCTGCAACTGCTGCGCCATGGTCTGAATCGACTGAATGGTGGTGACGACGGTTTTATCGCCGTTGATTGTCTGCTGCGACGCCATTTGCGAAGCATTCGCCGCATCGGCGCAGTTTGAGGACATATCCCCAAGCGTCGCCGTCATCTGTTGCATAGCTGTGGCAACCTGTTCAATCTCAGCGAGTTGTGACTGACTTGTTCCTTGAATTTCTTCGCCTTTTGCCGCGGAAATCTTGGCTTGTTTACTCACCTTATCGCAGGAGTCACGGGCGCGGCCCAACACGGACTTTAACTCTGAGGTTTGCATTTGCAGCGCCAGATCGACAGCGCCTAAATCGTCGGATTGCCCCGTATAGATATGTGCCATCAAAGGGTTATCGTAAATTTTCTTCGCCTTAGCAACCAGCGCCCGATAACGCCCTAAGATCAGATTACCGCCGATAAACAGCACGAGGGCACTGATGGCAAACGCCACAAATCCCACCGCCCCAATCTGCAACGCCAAATACAACATGGGCAACAGGGCGACGAAGGCGAGCAGCATCAACTTAGTCGGCATATCTAAGGTGTGTTTTAACGCTTTAACATTACCGCTTTTATTCAATTCGGCGTAGGCGGCTTCTGCTCTGTTGATCTGGTCACGGCTGGGTTTAGTGCGTACCGATTGAAATTCGGCCACCTGACCATTGACCATAATCGGCGACACATAAGCGTCGACCCAATAGTGGTCGCCATTGGCGCAGCGATTTTTGACTATGCCCTTCCAAGGCTCGCCTTTACGGATGGTTTTCCAAAGATCTTCAAATGCTTGGGGAGGCATATCGGGATGGCGCACCATATTATGGGGCTGTCCCAACATGGCACTCAGCTCGTATCCCGCCACGGTGCAAAACGATGGATTGGCGTAGGTGATATGACTCTTAGTGTCCGTAGTAGACAGTAAAATCCAATCGGCTGGATAGTCATATTCCCGCTGTGTCACTGGCAAATTCTTTCTCATGATAACCCTTGGATCTATTGTAAATTTATTATTCCATCGTCCATGAGTTATCCATCCTTGATCGCGTCCAATGACCCGTAATCGCTAAATCATCCCTCTTTTTCTTGTCTTCTGAGCACTGAGCATAGACTAGAAAATGTGCGATGTGTAACAAAACAGGAAACCAGCACAACAAGTTTACTACTAGGATTGCATTTGATAAGCGTTTTCATTTAGAATTAGCTCAATTCGTTTTGGAGTCCAAAAAATGTACGTTTGTCTCTGCCATGCCATCACAGATACGCAAATCAAAAACGCGGTAAGTCAGGGTGACTCTAGCCTTGCTGACGTTAAAAAGCGTTTAGGCGTTGCCGATCAATGCGGCAAGTGCGCAAGAATGGCCGTACAAATTATTCAGAACCAATTAGAAATTGAACCTAATTACTACGAAGTGGCTTAACTTCGAGCCTCCAGCTCCTTTTCTGTCAAACTAAACCTGTATTTCAATGCCTGTTCCTTGAGCGATGCCATCGCCTTAAAGGGGTTGTCGCAAATCTCAGCGCAGATGCCTATTTTGCGATAATTGTATGACCCCTTAATGACACATCCCACGTCCCCAAAAGCATTAATTCTTTGAGTTCAATGGGATGCATATTTTTACCGGCGAATTATCTGCGTGTTAATAAATACGCGGCTTCATTCAGCCAAGGGACTTCTTTCTTAACGAATCTCGGATTGTCCGCAAGCACATCCTGACAATCCAAGAGCTGGATTTCAAAATCGTCACTTATATGTGTTTCGACCCAAGTTGGCGACACCGCAAATGGCGGCCCACTTAAAGCGTCCTGCGGGTAATCTAAAGTCACCAATAAACCCACACTGCCCGAAGGCAATAACTGCGCTAATTGCTTGGCGTATTGCGCCCGCATACTCTCAGGCCAAGCAATCAAGGCGGCGCGATCATAAAAACCACTTACCTTGGCCGTAATCGACTGGGGTAAAGTGAAGATATCCCCTTGATATAAACTGACCTGCTCAGTGTAGTAATGCTGATGATCGCCCAGCGCACTTTGCTGCATAGGTAATTGGTTATCTTCGAAAAACTGCTGCACTGCGAGTTCATTTAACTCACAACCAATCACTTGATGCCCCTGCTCGGCTAAAAAGCACATATCTAAAGATTTACCACACAGGGGAACGAAGACTTGAGCCTCGGCGGGTAATGCCAAGGTATGCCAATACTTTACGAGAAAGGGATTGATATCTTGCTGGTGAAAACCAATCAGCTGTTGCTGCCACTTCTCATGCCAAAAACCAGGTTCCATAGGTATATCTCAAATGACTAAAGTTATCCTTACTCTAATGGCATTCACGGGTGGATGCAAAATCTCAGATACCGTATGTTAATCATAGAGATGTAAACAGTTAATGACTAAGCCAATGCCGTTTGTACCCGGCGGAGCCAAACGCAATTCTCACACTGGCATTGGCGGCGCGACAAATGATGCGGACTTAAGGATGAGTCGATAAAGTCAACGGCGATCAGCAACTGCTGCTTCAGTTCGGCAACGGATTTTTGCTCGACGGCCACCAACTCATCGTTCTGGTTCATCCAGATACATTCCATACCCTGGTGGCAAGTGAGACACTGCTCATCGCGATCATTAAAAAATACCGCATGTGGACAATGGGTCACCTCCATTGACTGCAAAATTCGCTTACGCGGAAACTCTAACAACTCGATCAATAAAGCCTTATCTTGGGCGGGCATATGCCCTCCTTTCATCCACTTTGTCCACGGGAAATTTAACAAAAATGTATCCCATCCAATGTGCTTAAGATTACCTAGACTCCATACGATTTAACTTGATATAAATCAAAGTCAGCGACGAAATGATGGGATAGGTAAGCCCTAAAAATCACAAGTTTATCGCAGGCAACACCAGCCACAGCATCCTAAGCCGATTTGCTTATCAGCCTCGCTTACTGTTTAAATAACCAAAACAAGGAGTCGCGCATTGCAAACACCCCAATTACAACATTTTTACATTTCCGAAGAGCAATCCATTTACTTGCTCAAAGCCAACGATGCCCGTAAGCACAAGGCGTGGATCCGTTTATGTAAACAACAGTTAAGTAAGTTGGGTTATCGCGACATTGAGTTTATCGGTAAGGGGGCTTACGGCTTTGTGTTTGCGGGGATTAATCAGGCCGACGAAGCCCATGTATTTAAATTCTCAAGAATTAATCTGCCGCAGCATATTCAAGATCGCTTAGAGGAAGAAGCCTTTATGCTGTCCTTACTCAAACACCCTAACATTCCGGGAGCGATCAAATTTGAGCGGGTCGGCAAACAAGGGATCTTAGTGATGGAGCGTGCTAAGGGCGAAGATCTCGAGCAGCTTTGTCGCCGTTTAGGCGCCCTGCCCCCTGCCATGGTGATGAGTATTGCCCGCCAACTGGCCGATATTCTCTACTATCTGCGAACGGGCAAACCCTTAGTGCATGGCGACATTAAGCCCTCAAACCTTGTCTATGATATTGAAAGCCAACATTTATCCTTAATCGACTGGGGCTCGGCGGTATTTGCGCAACGGGATGAATATAACAAGGCCGTAGAAGACAATGTGATGACGTTGATGTCGAGCGATCAACAGCATACTAACGCCCGCATGGGGGACGTGTATTTTATCGGTGAAGAGCAGCTAAATGGCGCACTCTCCAGCCCGCGTTTCGACGAGCAAGGCGTAGCAGCGACCTTGTATGCCTTGGCCTCAGGACAGGCGAGTCGCTTCGGCGCGCAGGTGATCCCGCCCACCAGCATAGGCTTACCCATGGAGTTGGCGCGCACCTTGGAAGGTATGCTCAGTAGCGATGCCGTGCAGCGCAATCTGGCGGGGGATTATTTTCTCAAAAGCATGCGCCACAGCCATAGAATACACTTACCCGAGCTGCCCAAAACCGAACTACTGGGTGAAATCCCAGTCTGGGTACAATCCCGCGAAAAAGATGTCGAAACCGTCAGTTACAGCTCGCGTAAATCCTTTTTAAAGGAACATAACGCGCAGGATCCCATCGCTAAGATGGATGACATTCAGCTCGAAAAATACTATCGCAACTTCTTAGCCGGCATGGGCGATACCGAAAAGGGCTTTATCGCCGCCGTGGGTCGCCTCGGTCAATACCCTATCGTGGGTGGCCTTGCTATCCATTGGCAAGAAACTGGCGTGTTTATCGACTCCAACCTTGCCATCTACGATGCTAAACAAAAGAGCGCCCTCATCATCGCCGTTAATAATATGGTCACGCTCGCGCGGGGGATTAAGCGTATCGGGGTGTTTAAGGCCTGCTTCTTTAACGCTAGGGACACGCTGCATATCGAGCGCGAAAACACCAGCGAACCCTTTGTCGCCAGTGCTGATCTCCAACTGCCCTTCGAAGTCGGAGATGTGCCGACTCTCGAAGATAAATCGCGGCTGCACTCCTACTTTGAAGACGGTAAAGATCCGGATGAAAACCTCGAATTACCGAGTGAAATCATGGAGGAATTGGCGCGTATCAACCAAATCCACCACACGGGCTGCATCATTTTTGAGGCGCTGCCGAATCACTTAAAGATCCACAGCTACTTAAAACTGCTCAATCCACGTAAACAGGCGGCGTTTCGCGCTAGCCTCGACCGCATTTTGCATTATGTAGGTAAAATTCAAGGCCATGGGGTATCGGGCTTTATGAAACTGCCCTATAAAAATACTCGCCGCTTTAACCATATTGAGCGTAAAGCCGAACATTTTTATCCTAGAAACCCAAAAGAAATAGGCGCATAACGAATCACCTCGTTAGCGCCTATGATGCTGAAAACCAAACTTAGATAGGTGAACCTGGCGGCAATCTCAAGGGTTTTGGAATGAGTTTGCTGTTGGCATCCGTGAGTCCTGTACTCAGCCCCTGTTGCAACCAAGTGTAGTGGGAGGCCACCTTAGCATTCGCCCGATTCGCTTTGGCTTTGAGCTGTTTAATCACGAATTGGGCGCGTTCGTAAATTGCCGCCTTCACCTCTGCTGAGGTTTGCGGATTGTGATACGCAGACAAGAGTTCATCAATCACCACCGCATTTACCCGCATCCACACACCTTCAATCAGAGCGAGCTTATCTTCTTGATAAAGGGTCGCGGCAAACAGCTTGTTGAGTAAGGTTTCAACCGAGAGCTGTTCATTATCCGCCATCGCCCCTTGGCTGACACGATTTAAGCGCTGCGGCATCAATAACTGACCCACAGTATGGCGCGCTAACACTTCCGCCATACCGAGGGGATCGCTCACCACCCCAAGCCCTGACTCGAAGGACTCCCGCGTCGCTTGATAATTGCCCGCTTTAGGCACCAGCGTATCGAGTAAGGTTTGCGGAACCGTTAAACTGGCCGCATCTAAGGTGCTGAGCAGCGCATCGAGGGCCGACATTTGTAACTGAGGCGCTATGTAGCTCCAGCGACTACCCTCACCGATAGACAGATAGTTGTAGTCAGTGCCGCCAATAAACTTAGTGACCGCATCGATTTGATAACGGTTAAGCAAATAGATTGGCACAAAGGCATCGGCTAACTCACCCAGTGGCTCGCCCGGCAACAGGGCCGTGCTGCTAAAACCTTCGATCGCCTTAGCGCGAATACGATTCAAATCCAGCAGCTGCGCGATAGGGTCGTCACCGCTATCCCATAAACTCGCATAGGCTTGGCTGGCATCCGCTTGGCGTGAATCGGCTTCGCCAATATAGCGCAGCCCTTTTCGAGCCACTTCGGCCAGTAACTGATTTTGCAGCGCCTGCTGCGCCGTGGCATCGCCTTCATCGCTATAGCCGTAAGCGATAGCAAAGTTATCCCATGGCCCGACACCAACGCCATAAGGTGCTGATATATCAATGTCATTGCCTTTCAGCATGATCTTAGGATGGGGATAATCCATCACTGAGGCATCCTGATTGGTCGAGGCGGCAAAGTTATGATCTAAACCTAAGGTATGGCCGACCTCATGGGCGGCGAGTTGGCGAATACGCGCTAAGGCTAAGTCATTAGCCGCTTGCTCGGCGGCGCTTCTATCACGCCAGCCCGCAGTTAAACCTTTGGCAATCAAGTAATCTTGACGCACCCGCAAGCTACCTAAGGTCACTTGGCCTTTGATGATTTCGCCGGTACGCGGATCGGTTAGCGCCGCGCCGTAGGACCATCCGCGCGTGGCGCGGTGTACCCACTGGATCATGTTGTAGCGAATATCTTGCGGATCGGCATCGGGCGGCAAGAGTTCAACCTTGAAGCCGTTGATAAATCCCGCTTGGGTGAAGGCCGTTTCCCACCAGCGAGCACCATCAAGTAGCGCCGAGCGGATAGGCTCAGGCACACCTGGGTCGAGGTAATAGGTGATGGGCTTGACAACTTCGCTCGGTGCCGGGCCAGGATTCACCTTTTGCAGGCGGTGGCGCAAAATAAACCGCTGCACCAATGGCGCCGAAAACGGCGTGGCATAGTCGCGATACTCATCGGATAAATAGCCGCTCATAGGATGATAGGCGCGGGGTTGATAACCCTCATCGGGCAACTCGACAAAGGAGTAGCGCATCCGCACCGACATTAAGGTGCCATCGGGCGTGACCTTAGCCACTTGCTCACCCGCCGCATCGGCTTTAAAGGTAAGCTGCACATCCACATCACTATTCTTTTCAAAGGATTTCACCCCGGCGGGTAAAATCGCCGAGCGGGTTAAATCGAGGCGATAATTCCCCTGCCCGCGATGCAGGAGAGCATCCGCGACCCCGTGCAGATCGTTGAGTACCAACTCGCTGATCGCCACCATATCTGGCTTACCATCGAGTAACTTACCCTGCCACAATACCGAATCGGCAAAGGCCTCATCCACGGCGCGCTTTTCGGCGGCGTCTTGGGTATTAGCGCGATATTGGGTATTTAGTTGCTTAAGTTGGATGTAGGGACCTTGGCGCTCAAACTGCACCATGCGGGTTTGACCTAATTGACCACGGTCGAGACCGATATCGTTAGAACCGACCCCTTCAGGCAAGCTAGTCACCAATAAAAAAGGCTGATTTAAACGGCTCACCTCGAGGTATAACTCCCCCTCGCTTGGCTCATAGTAAAGATTAAGAAATCCCTTAGCGGCTTGGCTCTGCTTAACGACTTTAGTGCTCGGCAGATCCGCGGCGACACTCAGCGCGGGTAAACCTAAGAGTAGGATGGCGAGGGCTAGGCTATGGGGTTTCATCTTTCCTCCTGATTGGGCTGTCTACGTGGTCATGTTACACAAAACTAAACCACGCGGGGCCATCATTGGCCCCGGGCAAACAATTAATGATGATTATTCTTGTGTTTTATCCAATGCGATAAGGTTTCAAACAGTTCAGTTAACACTATCGGCTTAGTAATATGGGCATTCATCCCAGCGGCGAGACTCTTTTCCCGATCGCCCGACATCGCATGGGCCGTCATGGCGATAATAGGCAGCACGTCGGCACTGAAGCGTTCACGCAGTGCCCGCGCCGCGGTTAACCCGTCCATTACTGGCATTTGAATATCCATTAATACCGCATCGAAGGGGCGTGAGTCGATAATATCGAGGGCAATTTGGCCATTCCCAGCAACAACGACTTCGTATCCTGCGCTCTTTAGTAGCTCAGTCGCCACCTGTTGGTTGATAAAGTTATCTTCCACCAAGAGCACAAGCCCTGTGTGTTCGCCCTCTTCTACCGGCACTTCATCAATAGGCTGCACCACATTAAGCCTTGGCTCATCGGCAAAGGCGGCGATGATCTCATCGAACAGACTCGATGCCTTAAAGGGTTTTTGCAACACGGCAAACACATTGGCACTGTCGACTTCGTGCTGTAAAGGTTCTGCCGCATAGGCGGTCATCATGATGATAATGGGCCGTTTTGCGATGCGGCCTTCGGCCACCATGGTATCGATGGCGCTGATCACATCGCCACCATCCATCTCTGGCATCATCCAATCGAGCAACAATAAATCGATAGGATCCCGCGACAACTTATACAGCGCCTCGGCGCCGCTCGCGGCCGTATCCACCTCGAAGTGGAAATCGCGCATCAACGCCGAATAAATTTGCAGCGCCGTCGGGTTATCATCCACTACAAGTGTGCGTAAATTATTGAGTTTTTCAGGCACCACTAAGGGCTCAACCTTGGCCTCTTCGGCAATCTCAAAGCTGATGGTAAAGCTGAAGGTACTGCCAACGCCTAACTCACTCTGCACCTGCATCTTGCCGCCCATCATGGAGACCAAATGCTTACTGATCGATAAACCTAATCCCGTGCCACCGTACTTACGGGTCGTCGAACCATCGGCCTGAGCAAAGGCATCGAACAGTTTTTCCTGCTGATCTTTACTAATCCCAATACCCGTATCCCGTACCCAGAATTTTAAGGTAATTCGATGGTCGCGCTCGCCCACATCTTCGCAGCCCAGTTCAATCTCACCGGATTGGGTAAACTTCACCGCGTTCGATAACAGGTTAATCAGCACTTGGCCTAAGCGCAGCGGATCGCCCTTAAGAATGAGGCCTGCCGTGACTGGCGCATACAGTAATAACTCGACGCCTTGCTCCTGCGCCTTGAGCGCATTGAGATCGAGGGCATGGTCGAGCACTTTATCCAGCGGGAACGGCACCCGCTCCAGCTCTAATTTACCCGCCTCAATCTTAGAGAAGTCGAGAATATCGTTAATAATCCGCAGCAACGACTGCGCCGAGAACCCGGCCTTTTCGAGGTAATCCTTCTGCTGCGCCGTCAGCGAGGTGCGCTGCGCTAACTGCAACATGCCGATAATGGCGTTCATTGGCGTGCGGATTTCGTGGCTCATGTTGGCCAAGAACTCACTCTTATAGAGGTTCGCCAGTTCTGCGTCCTGCTTCGCCTCCAGCAGTGCCACTTCGTTACTCTTATGGCGTGTGATGTCCTTGTGGGTACCGACCATACGCTTAGGCTGACCATCGGCGGTAAATTCCACCACCCGGCCGCGGGAAAGCACCCAGTGATAGCTGCCGTTTTTGCCTAAAATCCTAAACTCGATCTCATAGGCATCGACGGGATTTTGCAGATACTGATTACGATATTCTTCGACCCGAATTCTATCATCGGGGTGCGTCAGCTGGTCGATAGCCGACAATAACGCAGGGAATTCATTGGGTTTATAGCCCAGCATCGAATAATAGGATGGGTTACAAATAATATGCTCCGAATCCAGATACCAGTCCCACAGACCATCTTCTACCGCGTCCATCGCTAAATGGTAACGCTCCTCCGACAGGCGTAACTGCTCGGCGGACTCGTACTCACGCGTCACATCGCGCCACACGGCAATCAAGCCTTGTAGCTCGCCACGGCGGTTATAGAAAGGCAGTTTCAGAGTATCGAGCAACACAGGCTTGCCCGCTAACTCAACCTTCTCTTGATAACGCAGTGGCGTGCGATCTTTTAAGATCTGCTCATCCTCGGCGCGAATACGAATGCCCATCTCCGGTGAGGTTAAATCCTCTGACGACAGACCAATCATCTCGCTTTCGGTGTAACCCAGCATCCGCTCGGCGGCTTTGTTACAGCCGAGGTAATTGCCTTCTTTATCTTTAAAGACAATGGCTTCAGGGATGGAGTCGAGTAAGGAGCGCAACAACGCATATTCCCGCTCGCGCCGCTCGGTCGCATCTTTTAACCGCTCGGTGCGGCGCGCGACCAGTTTGTCGAGTCGCTTATTCTGCTCGGCCAAATGATGGGTGTATTGCTTGTTTTCCTCAAAGATGCGGCTCACCAGCAGGAACCAAGGTTCCCACCCCGGAGTGATTTTTTCCGGCGGTTTACGCGGCTCTTGGGAACAGCCCTCTAAGTGCGACAACAGGCGCGATGCGGGGCTCACGAAGGAGCGGCGCGTTTGCCAGTGCACTATGGTTACCAGCACCGACAGGGCAATGACAACGAGGATAAAGGTCAGCTGCAGTTTTTCGACCGAGTCTTGGAACAGGTCGTCTTCATTTTGCAGATACAACAAGCGCCACGGCGCGTTATGCAGCGCGACCGAGTGAATATAGTAACCGTTGCGAATAATGCCTTCGTGGGCATCGAATAATTCGGACTCGGGTAGCGAATGCAGCTCCGATGGAATGCGCTGACTGATGTGATATACCCGATTGATATCTGAGCCATCGAAGTCGCTGTGGGACAAAATATTGTTCTGCTGATCGAGCAGGATCACAGTCCCCGGCATCTTGAAGTACACCCGAATTTGCCGCGCCAATGAGGCCAAGGTCATATCGAGGTTGATCGAGCCCATAAACTCATCATCGAGATAAACGGGCACGCCTAAGGTGGTCAGTAAGCCTTTACCCGTCGAATCGACATAGGCCTCACTCCAAAACACACTGCGCTGCGGGTTCATCGCCGGGGTAGCGTATTGGAATTGTTTCTTATTGAGCAGCTCGTCCCTAAAACGCTGGTCGCCGTTGGTCCAAGGGAAGTAGGACATCATCCGCTGGCGCGATAAATAATAAATCGCCGAGGCTTTAGGTGCCGCTTCTTTGGCGACGGGGAAAGACAGTGACAACTCGAACAGCATTTCCAGCTCTTGGTAGAACTTATCGCTGCGGCCATCGAGGGAGCCTGCACCTGTAATCCGCCCCATGTTGGTAAAGGGTTTGCCGCCCTTGGCGTAGTTAGGCTCTAAGGTAAAATACTGACCACTTTCGTTAAATTTGCCGTATTGCGGTAAACGCTCTTTACGCACTAACTCACCTAAGCGCAGGTGATCCACGGCCACATCCCGCAGACTCTTCACCGCACGGATGCTCGATTCCAACAGCAAGTCGATTTGCAATACGTGGCGCTCGACCTGTTCTTCGCGCTGCTCCATCTGCTGGGTTTTCTGGCGATCGAAAAACATCCATGCCGTCAGCAACGACAGGACAATCACGCCGATATAGGTATAAAAAACGGCGCGGTTATAGTTCTTTTGGATCGGCGATTTTAATTGGAGATCCGGCTCACTCGATTTCATCCACTACCCTTGATTGCAGCGCTTGATTTTAGCCATCGGTGGCAAAAGTGACTGAGTACATTTATGGCTTCATATATTAGCAGGAAGAAACCCCGAGTCGCATCAAATAATTGCCGTACGAAGGCTGTCAAAGTCTATGATTAGTTGATTGAAAAATCATAGAAATGCCTAAAAACAAAGGTCCCACGAGTGAGACCTTTTGTAACAATAAAGTAAATAGTTAGAGATGTTCTTCGGCGTATTCGGCCAAGCGTGAACGCACCACCCCATTCAAATACAGGTTGGCACTGCCTTCAAAGTCTTTAAAGCGTTCGACTATGTAGGTTAACCCCGAGGTCACTGCGGTGAGATAATTCGAATCGATCTGCGCTAAGTTACCGCAACAAATCAATTTTGTGCCTTCTCCCATCCGAGTGATCATGGTTTTGATCTGCGACGCCGTCAGGTTTTGACATTCATCCAAGAGCACGATGGAGTTTTGGATCGAGCGGCCGCGCATAAAGTTGATCGACTTAAATTGGATATTGGCCTTCTCCATGATGTAGTTCAAACTGCCGGTCGGATTCACATCATTCTTATGTAGCACTTCTAAGGTATCGGTAATCGCCGCCAGCCATGGCATCATCTTCTCTTCTTCGGTGCCGGGTAAGAAGCCGATGGACTCGGCAATTTCTGGCGTATTACGAGTCACAATCACCTTATCGTAGCGATTGCGCTCCACCACCAGCTCAAGCGCCGCCGCCATTGCCAGCAGGGTTTTACCGCAACCGGCTGGTCCCGTTAGGATCACCAGATCGATATCGGGATCGAGCAGCGCCTGCAACGCCATCCCTTGGTAAACATTCTTAGGTTTAACTCCCCAAGCCTCGAGGTTTTTTAAGCGCTCGCGGCCCAGATCCAAAATATGCAGATGGGTATCGCTACGCTCGGTGACACGACCACAAAAATCAGATTCGGTATCAATCAGATATTGGTTAATGTAGAAGGGTTCGTTATCTAAATCTTTCAGGGGGACTTCGTGAATCGTATGTCGACCATGGCGCTCGGTGGATACCTTGTTTAAATGCTCCCAAAAATTCCCTTCGAATTGATAAAAACCCTTGCTGAGGAAACGAATATCATCGATCAGCTGGTCGGTTCGATAATCCTCAACCAATTGAATGCCCGCGCCCTTGGCCTTAAGACGCATATTGATATCTTTGGTCACTAACACCACGGTACGTGGATGGTGGAGGTTTTGCAGGTGCAGAGCGGTATTGATAATGCGGTTATCGTTGCCATCCCCCGGCAGGGCGCCTAGGGTAAAATCGACAAGATGGTCAGGGAAAATAGACAGCGCCCCTATCGCATCGGCATGCCCTTCTCGACTCGGTAAAGGGACACCATTAATGATTTGTTCCGGTGTTGTATCACCGCCTAGGGTATCTTCCAGCGCCCGTATGGCAACCCTAGCATCCCGACTCACATCACTCTTTCGATCTTTAATCTGGTCTAGCTCTTCTAGCACTGTCATCGGAATGACCACATCGTGCTCTTTAAACGAATAGATCGCCAAAGGTTCATGTAGTAACACATTGGTATCCAGTACAAACAACTTTCTGTCGTCTTGTTCCATGGCGCCTCCAGAGTGCTCGATTGTTTTTATGCTACATCTCTTTCCCGGTGAGTGGATATGGCTCCTATGTCAGTTGGCGAGCTAAAGAATGATCTTAAAGTTCAAGCCTCTACTTAATAAAGACGGCTAGCGGCTTAAACTAATATTGGCACCATTCTCCCTGAATGCCAACCGAACGAACCTGTGTTTAAGTCGGTGACTCGAGGGCAGTGTAGGTCCCTCGATATGACAGTAGCATGACAAATCATCGTACGACTACAGAGAATTTTCTTCACTGTTCAATTTGTAATCTAGTGTGTGGGGAATTAGGCTCTAACGGGTGAGAGGGCGATTCAAATATCCCTAGTATTGATATAACATACGCGCCCTTTGTTAGAGTCCGCCCAGAGATGAGAATTTAAGATGCCGTTTGCCTTAGGACAACGTTGGATAAGTGATACCGAGTCAGAGCTTGGTTTAGGAACAGTCGTACAAGTTGAAGGCCGTATGGTCACAGTGTTATTCCCTGCGACTGGTGAGAATCGTATGTTCTCGCGTAACGAAGCCCCCCTGACCCGTGTCATATACAACCCTGGCGATACGGTTGAAAGCCATGAAGGCTGGAGCCTCTCGGTTGAAGAACTCACCGAAAAAGACGGCCTCGTCGTCTACCACGGAATCCACAGCGAAACAGGTGAGCAAGCCAGCCTGCGTGAGACCCTGTTAAACCACAACATTCGCTTTAACAAACCGCAGGATCGCCTGTTTGCCGGTCAGATTGACCGCCTAGACCGTTTCGGTATTCGTTACCAATGCCAGTTACTGCGTCATCAACTAGCGACCTCAGATTTACTCGGCTTACAAGGTCCACGCGTCGGCCTTATCCCCCACCAGATGTGGATTGCCCATGAAGTGGGTCGCCGTTATGCGCCGCGTGTATTGCTGGCCGACGAAGTGGGTTTAGGTAAAACCATCGAAGCGGGTCTGATTATCCATCAACAACTGCTCACTGGCCGCGCCGAGCGGGTACTGATCATTGTGCCGGATACCCTACGCCATCAGTGGTTAGTGGAAATGCTGCGCCGCTTTAACCTGCGCTTCTCGGTATTTGATGAAGACCGTTGTGTCGAAGCCTTTGCCGACCATGACAATCCTTTCTACACCGAGCAGTTAGTGATTTGTTCCCTCGAATTACTGCGTAAAAAGAAACGTCTCGACCAAGCACTCGATGCCGACTGGGATCTGCTGGTCGTCGACGAGGCTCACCACTTAGAGTGGACCGAAGAAGCCCCGAGCCGAGCCTACCAAGTGGTTGAAGCATTAAGCGAAGTAGTGCCTGGCGTATTGTTATTAACGGCAACGCCGGATCAACTCGGCCATGAGAGCCACTTTGCGCGCCTGCGCCTACTCGACCCGGATCGTTTCTACGACTACGATGCCTTCCTCGCCGAAGAAAACAGCTACAAAGATGTCGCCGTTGCCGCCGAAGCCTTAGCGGGCAACGGAAAATTATCCGATGCCGCCATCAACAGCCTCACCGAATTACTCAGCGAGAAAGACATAGCGCCGAGCATTCGTTTAATTCAAGCCGAAGATATCGACAGCGAGTTGCAACAAGCGGCCCGCAGCGAACTGCTGCAAGAGTTACTCGACCGCCACGGCACAGGTCGCGTGCTTTATCGCAACAGCCGCGCCTCGGTAAAAGGCTTCCCGAAACGTATTTTCAACGCCTATCCCCATGCAATGCCTGAGCAGTATCTTACCGCTGCCCGCGTAAATGAGATGATGGGCGGCCGTAAGACCTTAGAAGCGAAAGCGGCACAAGCCCTAAGCCCTGAAAAACTCTACCAAGAATTTGAAGACAACAGCGCCAGTTGGTGGAAGTTCGATCCTCGCGTGGATTGGTTAATCGAGTTTTTAAAGTCGCACCGCAGCAAGAAAGTGCTGATCATCGCCAGTGGCGCCGATACCGCCCTGAGCTTAGAAGAAGCCCTGCGTACCCGTGAAGGCATCCAAGCCACCGTATTCCACGAAGGCATGTCGATCATCGAGCGCGACAAGGCGGGTGCCTACTTCGCCCAAGAAGAAGGCGGCGCCCAAGCGCTGATCTGTTCTGAAATCGGCTCCGAAGGTCGTAACTTCCAGTTCGCCAGCCACTTAGTGTTGTTCGATCTGCCATTGAATCCAGATTTATTAGAGCAACGTATCGGCCGATTAGATCGTATCGGGCAAAAGAACGATATCCAAATTCACCTGCCTTATCTGCAAGATACGGCGCAGGAGCGTCTGCTCAACTGGTATCACCAAGGTCTGAATGCCTTCGAGCTGACCTGTCCAAGTGGCCATGTGCTGTACAGTGAATTTGCCGAAGATCTGTTGAATGTTCTCGTCGGTGGGGATGAAGATGAGCTAACCAATCTGCTCAACCACACCCAAAGCCGTTACAAAGAACTGAAACACGCTATGGAGCAAGGCCGCGATAAGCTGCTGGAAATCAACTCCCACGGTGGCGATAAGGCCAAGGCGATTGTCGAGCGTTTAGCCCAAAGCGATCAGGACACTAAGCTGATTGGTTCGGTGATCCGCTTGTGGGACATTATCGGTGTTGATCAAGAAGATAAAGGTGAAAACTCTATCATCCTGCGTCCAAGCGAACACATGATGTTCCCAACCTATCCGGGTCTGCATGAGGATGGCGTGACGGTCACCTTCGACCGTGATACCGCGCTCTCCCGTGATGATATCGCCCTGATCACCCAAGAGCACCCATTAGTGCAAACAGGCTTAGATCTGATCACCGGCTCTGACACAGGCACGACGAGCGTCGCGATTTTGAAAAACAAAGCCTTACCCGCCGGCACCCTGTTCTTAGAACTGATCTACATGGCGGATGCTTCGGCGCCTAAATCGAGCCAGCTATATCGTTATCTGCCACCAACGCCTATCCGCGTACTGCTGGATAAAAACGGTAACGATTTGTCCGCTAAGGTGGATTACACCAGCTTTGACAAACAGTTAAGCGCGGTTAACCGCCATATTGGCAGCAAGTTAGTCACAGCATCCCAACCGATTCTGCATCCGTTATTTGCTAAGGGTGAAGAATATGCCCAAGCCGCGGTGAACGAGTTAGTGGCGCAGGCGCGTGAGAAAATGACCAGCCAACTGACGGGCGAATTAGACCGTTTAGAGTCCTTGAAAGCGGTTAACCCGAATATCCGTGAGGAAGAGTTAGAGTACCTGCGTAATCAGATGCAGGAACTGAGCACTTACCTCGACGCGAGTCAGCTACAGCTCGACGCGATTCGTATGGTTTTAGTTAGCCATGTCTAATCCGCAATGACGGTAAGCTAGAGCCTCCTTAGGCTCGCTTAAGCGAATATGCAAACGCCCAGCCAATCGCTGGGCGTTTTTATTTTATCTTCACGATAAGTATGGCTGTGGGCTGTGGGCTGGGCCTAGGCGCAGCTGTGCGCGGTCGCCGTCACGAGCTCAAGCAAAAATTGCTTCTGCTACGCCGCTTCAGGTTATACTCTAGCTAATTGAATTTATGAGACTACACAGGTGGTTATCAATTCTATGGCGCGTATTATCCCCTCGTTATTGAGCCTAGCCTTAGCTCTCGCCAGTGCGAGCTTATTCGCCGCCGATCCCAGCACTCAAGCGCCAGACCCCAATACTCAGGCGTCAGAAACAAGTACTCAAGCACCTGAATCTGCACCTGAATCCAGCCCGCAGGCGCCAGAATCTAATGCTCAGGCGCCAGAGACAACTCCCCAAAACGCCGAGACGAACCAAGCGAGCAAAGCGCCCAATGGGCAAGCTGCGGCGAAAAGAATAAGCAGTTATTTACCCGCGAGTGAAATCAAGCAGATCACCATAGATGATCAACCGCTCGAACTCTTAGTTCGTTCATGGGAAGGCCGCAAAAAACTCGGCGCTGCGATTATCTTACCCGCCACCAATGGCACCGCCGATGCGCCCGGATTAATGGCGTTTGTCAGACGTAATATCAATGCTGCTGGCTGGGCCAGTTTAAGCCTTACCCCGCCCACAGAGCCGCCCGCCCCCAACTTTGCCACCCCAGCAACCGAAGTGACCTCCGCAGGGGCGGCGCAGTTAAGCAGTCCTTCGAATAAACCGAGCCAAAAAGTGAAACCCGAGCAGAGCAATAAGCATTTGCTTGAGCAGGAAGACTTTTTAGTCAAAAGCATGTCACAGCTCGACAGCGTAGGCACCGACTTTCCCGGTAAACGGGTACTGATCACCGCCGATCAAAGTGCGGGATTATTGATAAGCCTATTAAGCCAAAAGAAAATTGCCGATCCCGATGTATTAATCGTCATCAACCCCTACAGCGAAGATGAGGCGCGTAACCAAGTCATTGCCGAAAAACTGGCCAAGCTCACTATGCCAATACTCGATATTCAATCGCCCGATGGTCACCCCGCATCGTTAGAAACGGCGGAGCAACGCAAAAGCCTCGCCGTAACGTTAGAGGCGCCGAATTATCGGCAAACGACATTAGCATTAAATCTGGATAACGAGAGTGCATGGCAGAACTGTTTGAGCGCCATAAGGGGATTCGCCGCCCGTATGAGCGGCGCCAATTGAGGTGCAAGCCTTTCTAAAGCTTAAGTAATCCGTTATGGGGCGTAATCGAGATAGAGTTACGCTACTACCAACCCGATTGGCGATCTTGATAGGCTTTGTTGGGATCCTTTAGCTGACGCGTCGCCGCAATCGCGCGATTTTTACCAAGTAACAGTCTCACTTGGCTCCACGACTCACGGCAAAGAAGTGCACGAATCGAAGCCGTCCAGCTACGATTGATGCTCAACTTGATCGCCGCTGCGGCATCGGGGGAGGTATTGAGAAGCTCCTGAGCCAATTGCTGCGCGCTTAACATAGGATGATCACTTAGCTGAGTCACTAACCCTAAGCGACTCGCCTCTTCGCCCGACAACACTTTGGCCGTAAGGCTGAGTAACATCGCCTGATCCTTGGGCATTATTTGCCTCAGCGCCACTAAGCCTGCCATGTCCGGCACTAGCCCCCATTTGGCTTCCATAATAGATAACTTGCTGTCTGGGCTCGCTATTCTAAAATCAGCACCTAAGGCGATTTGCATGCCACCGCCATAGCAGCAGCCTTCTAACACCGCGATGACAGGCACGGGTAAACCTTGCCAACCAAGGGAGACTCTCTGCGCTAAGTTGGCATTGCCAGGCAGCCATTTAAACAGCAATTTGAATGCTTGCATCGGTGCCGACATCACGCTCTTTACGTCCAGCCCCGAGCTAAAATGGCCTCCAGCTCCAGATAAAATAACCAGTCGAATCCGCGAATTTGATTTAATACGTTTGATCGCTCTGTCCAACTCGCTAAACATTAAATAATTAATTGCATTATATTTTTCTGGTCGATTGAGCTGGACATATGCAATGCCATTCTCAATCGTTACTTGCACACAAGGCTCACTCATGAAATATTCCGTTACTGGTCAGGCCAGAACAAATGTTAACACGTTTGGAATAATTCACCAAAGGATGTAACATAAGCCTAAATTTTGACATGCGTCAAAATACTGTCGACTGTCATTAAGTTTTACTGGGTGAGTATGCTAGGCTTGCGCTGAAGCATGAGAACCTCAAAAGTATTAACCCCTTATGTTCAACCATGGGTGCAACTTGTCGTTTTAACGAGTCATCTTCTCTGAACATCGGTTGCATCACCAACGGCACTGCTTACCCACAAATTTGCATAATCGTGTCGAGATGGGTCCCGTGGGGAAACAGCCTATTGCAGGATTGAGCATCGAGCTATTCGCAAAAATCGATGCCCTGCTTACGACAAATTCGCGAAATTTGATTTAATTCTCCAAGGCTTTTTACTGCCAGCGCCTCGCGCTCGAGAGATAAATAAATTGAATTAACAAATAAAATCTATAGGTTACATATAGATGTTATAAATCAAACTTGCCCGAAGAGCTTAATTCGTCATTCAAAGATTTAGAATTAGTGTTATCTTCAATAAATGGGCAATTAAGGATCAGTAGTCAGCATGACAATCTCTGTACTCATCTGTGACGACTCCGCCATGGCGCGCAAACAAATGGCTCGCACCCTACCGAAAGAATGGGATGTCGAGATCACCTACGCCACCAATGGCGCCGAGGGTTTAGATGCCATTCGCGCAGGTAAAGGCGAAGTTGTCTTCCTCGACCTCAATATGCCAGTCATGGATGGTTATGAAGTGCTGCAAACAGTGCAGCAAAACGATCTCCCCGCGCTGATTATTGTGGTCTCGGGTGATATTCAGATCAAAGCCCATGAAAGAGTGAAAGCCTTAGGGGCATTGGATTTTATTCAAAAGCCCGTCAGTGCCGACGCCATCAGTAATATCCTGCAGGAATACGGCATCCTCACCCTAACGCAGAAAGATCAAGCGGAAGAAACGCCGATGATCAAAGTCGATATGCGTGACGCCTGCCAAGAGATCGCTAACGTAGCCATGGGACGCGCCGCCGATCTATTAGCCAAACTTCTCGATGTTTTTGTCCTCTTACCTATTCCAAACGTGAACGTGCTCGAAGTCAGTGAGCTGACGATGGCGCTCAAAGCGACGGAAGAAAGCTCAACGGTATCAGCCCTCTGCCAAGGATTTATTGGTGCGGGCGTAGCGGGTGAAGCCCTGCTGCTATTCCACGATTCGAGCTTTCAAGACATGGCGAAACTCATGGGGCTAGCCAATCCAGAGGACATTAGCACCGAGATTGAAGTCTTGATCGACACAGGCAACGTATTGATTGGCGCCTTCCTAAACGGGATCTCAGAGCAGCTCGACATGAAGTTCAGCCAGGCTCACCCTGTCGTGCTAGGCCGCCACTGTACGGTGAACGATCTTATCCATGATAACTCGGAAAAATGGCACAGAACCTTAGCAATGGAGATTAACTATCGTATTGAAAATCATAATGTCCAATGCGATTTGTTACTGCTATTTACCGAAGACTCTATTCCGACGCTCAGTTATAAGCTCGGTTATTTACTCGATTAATCAGTTGGATTTTACCTTATGTCAAACGATCAAAGCGCAATGAACGAACTCCATTGGCTTATCGATATGGTGCAAACCATCGAAGTGGGTCTAGTGGTATTAGATCGCGATTATAATATCCAACTGTGGAACGGCTTTATGGAAAACCATAGCGGCGTATCCCCTAATTCGATTAAAGGGCAAAACCTGTTCACCCGTTTTCCTGAGCTACCAGCGACTTGGTTAAAGCAAAAGATGGAATCGGTTTTTATGCTGAAAAATCGAGCCTTTATCAGCTGGGAACAAAGACCCTACGTGTTTCAGTTTAAAAACTACCGCCCCATTACCGGACGGGCCGATTTTATGTACCAGAACGTGACGCTGTTGCCTCTGGCCTCATTAACCGGAAAAATCACCCATATCAGCGTGATTATTTATGATGTCACCGACATCGCCGTTAACAAGCTACAGCTCAAGGCCGCCAACGAGCAGTTAGAACGCCTCAGCCAGACCGATGGCCTGACACAGCTCCATAATCGCCGCCATTGGCAACAATGTTTAGAGCATGAATTTGATCTCCACGCCCGTTATTCGGGGATGTCGAGCTTGGTCATGATAGACATAGACCATTTCAAAAGAATCAACGATACCTACGGCCATGTCGCGGGTGATAAGGTAATTCAGCATATCGCCCATATCCTAAGCCATTCATTACGGGAGACCGATTGTGTCGGCCGCTATGGTGGTGAGGAGTTTGCAGTGGTCATGCCCAATACTTGTGGCGCCGATGCCCTCAACTTTACCGAGCGTTTGCGGGAAAGAATTGCCGACTCCACCATAGTGTACGAAGGGCTGAAGATAAAAGTCACAGTAAGCCTAGGCGTGTGTGAAATTGGCAAACATATCACTAGCAGCTCTGGCTGGATTTCATGCTCAGACAAAGCCTTATACGAAGCCAAGCAAAAGGGACGTAACTGTAGCGTCCTGCACACCGAACAAACTAGTGGTTACTAAAACCAAAAAGCCCATCGATGATGGGCTTTTTGTTACTGAAATATCAATGGTCGCGAATTAGTGCGGGAAACCGTCATCTTCTTCGTCGTCACCTTCTTCATCGTCGATATCGTCACCAACGAAGTAAGTGCCCCAACCGTCGTAATCCACTTTCTGCTTAGCCGCGAGTTGCAGTAACTGCTCGGTCGCTTTATCCAGTAAAGCCACTTCCAGCTTGTGGTAAGCGATAGCATCAAAACAGAAAATCACTGAGCCATCTTCCAGCTCCATCTCTTCGGCGTCGTTGACTTCAAAACCGAGTTTGAATGCATCAACGGCGGCTTTTTCTAAGCGGTCGAAGTTGCTAGATGAGAAATGGTGCTCAATGGTGTATTCCGCATCTGGCTCTGAGCCATCGTCAAGCAGGGCTTGCACTATGTCACGATTCTCGGCAAGTTGGGCTTTTAATTGACTTTCAATAGACATGGATTTGTCTCCGTTAAGGTAAAACTGGCTCAAATTGGCGCTATTATACGTCATCGCCTTCGAGAGTTTTACCCATTAATGTTGCCGCTTCACGATTTATCTCGTTAAATTTTGCAGACATAGTCTCATACACTTGGGCAGAAAAGGCCTTCACATCGGCTTTATCTAACCCTTCGGTCGGGATAGGCGCCATCATCTCAATGATCACCACCCCGTTATCCCAACGGTTTAAATTAATATGGCTCTGACAAGAGGCAAGCACTGGCACTATCGGCACCCCTGCGGCAATCGCCGTATGGAACGCGCCAGCCTTAAAGGGGAGCAAACCGCGGCCACGTGAGCGGGTACCCTCAGGGAAAATCCACACAGATAAACGGTTCTGTTTAATCTTTTCTGCGGTTTTAGCCATGGTATCGAAGGCACTGTTGCGATTTTTTCTATCGATCAGAATATTGCCCGATAACCAGTAGATCTGCCCGAATAGCGGGATCCACACTAAGCTCTTTTTGCCTAAGCTTACGGTGCTTTTCGGCACGGCTTTAGTATGAGTGAACAGATCGAAGTTATTTTGATGGTTCCCTAAAAAGATATAAGGGCCATCCTGAATTTCTTTATGCCGACGCACTATGACTTTAAGCCCTAGAATAGGGGCGACGGATGAGAAGATCTTGGCGAACATATGTACATTGTCACGGTGACGGGGCCGCAACAAGCAGACCAATCCCCCAAAAATAAACGCGAGTAACAATGACACAGCCAACAACACAGATCTGACGAGTAACAGCACGACATACTCCAAGGATGAAAGTGGCGACAGTATAGCCACCCAGCCCTAGGGACTCAATATAATGTTTACATCTGTAAGCTGAGTTGCTAACAATCCAAACAAAAGCCCATCGGTACTCGCGCAATCATGCACGACGATGGGCTTTTAAATCAATATCTAAGCTTAAACGGCTAAGCTAAAAACCTAGTTTGCGACCTGGCGCACTGCCGCAGTTTGACTTAAGCCTAAACGGAAGACCAAGGCACTAAGGGCCAAAGTCGCGACAATTGCCGCGCCGCTCGGTAAGTCCAACGTTGCTGAGAGCACCAGCCCCAGCAAGTAACCCATAAGGCCGACCAGATAAGCGTAAAACAAGCCGTTTTTACCTTGATACTTGTTGAGCGCAAGTGCTGGCAAAATGAGTGTGCTAAACACTAAATAGACCCCAACCAGCTCTACCGACAAGGTGATCACCAGCGCAAACAGCAGATAAAATCCCGCACCGTTTAAGATCTGTGGCCGCAGAAATATCACCGCTAACACAGCAGAATAAACCACGGTCGGCAACACTAATTGCGACCAACTCACCCAAAGGATCTGGCCCGACATCAATTGCTTTAACAGCTCAGCCCCGTGGGGATCGTTCGCCAGCAATAGCATGGCCGCCACCGCCGACAATACGTAAAAGCACCCTATCATCGCCTCTAGCTCACCCGCCATCCGCTTAGATAACCAAGCGATAAAACCCGCCCCTGCAAGGGCGAATAAGGCTGGCATCCACACATTAGAAAATGGCATCTCTTCTAACCTGTGGTCCATGTGTGCCACAATCGCCCCCAACGCGGCGACTTGAGCAATGGCTAAATCGATAAAGATGATCCCACGCTTAAGAACTTGTTTGCCAAGTACAATATGCGTTGAGAGCACTAAGATCCCCGCCGCCAGTGCTGGCAGCAGGATCGACATCAGTTCCAGATCCAACATAGGCTTATTTCACCCCGTTTAAGAGGGCAATCGCGCTGTCATAGAGGCTGAAGAGATCTTGACTCGCATCATTGCCACCTACCGACATTGGCAACATAAGCACAGGTAGATTAGCCTTTTCACCCAACCACTTAGCGCCACGCTCATCCTGATAGGACGCCACAACTACCGCCAGAATATCGCCCTGCTCGGCGCGGCTCAGCAAACTCGCTAAATGGCCGCTAGTCGGTGCCAGACCGGGTTTAGGCTCAAGATCAGCAGCTTGTTCAATCCCCAACCAGTTGAACAGATATCTAAAACTGGTGTGATAGGCGATGACCTTTTTGCCTTTTAACGCTTTGGCCTGTTCTTCCCAGCGGGGGATCGCCGCCTGCCAACGAGTACTAAAGTCCGCTAATGCCTTTTGGTAATTCGCCGCCTCACTCGGGTCGAGTTGGCTCATCTTAGCGCTGAGCGCATTCGCCACGCTCAGCAAACGCGTCGGATCGAAGTGGATATGCGGATTTCCCTGAGCATGCACATCACCCATGCTGCGGTCCACATTCGCTAACTTATCTAAGGTATCGATTTGATCGGCGGCGAAAAACAGCCCCTGATCGGTAGAGCGAACCTTAGCGTTAGCCGACTTCATTTGCAGCATTGGCAGCCAACCGATTTCTAAATCGGCGCCCGCACAGACCACCAGATCTGCTTGGCGCATTTTGGCGATCAAACTCGGACGCGCCTGCACTTGATGCGGATCCTGTAAGGCCGTGGTTGCCGAATAAATGCTGGCGTTTGGAGCCAACTCTTTTGCCAATGCGGCATATTCAGGTTCACAGGCAAACACATTCAGCTTTGCATGGGCAAAGCCTGAACAGGCGAAAGACAGGGCCGCTGCGGCCGCTTTAACAACATTAGAATTGATGCGCACCGTGAGCCCCCAGAGACATAATGTATTGAACAGTGAAAACATTGTCGTCTTCGATTCCATCGAAGTTAGTTCCATTCTGATTGGTGTACTGGAAACGTACCGTCGAGAAATGGCTCGAATGCCACGCCAGACTCACCTCAGATTCCTTTAACTTCTGTCCATGGAAATGATCGCCATGGAGCTCTTGGGTATCCACCTCGCCGTAACGCACACCCGCAGACCAGCTAGGCGTGAATTGATATACGCTGCTCAGATACCAACCTTGATGATAATCCTTGCTCGGCGCATCTTCGGGATGAAGGTCGCTCGGCACAAAGTCAGTTACACGATAATACTCGCCGCTCAGGGTCAGGTTTTGGTATTTATAGTTACCATTTGGCGCCCATTTATACACAAAATCAGCACCATAGGTGTTTTTACCTGTGTAAGATGCCGCATGGCTGTGGTCATGGCCTTCCTCGGCGGTTTCATCTTCGTGCTCATCGCCCTCTTCATGGGCTGTGACTTGGCCATTTTCGTTACGTAGGTAACTTAAGCCCGCCTGCCATGAACTGTTATCACCAATGTCACCACCAATTTTGGTGTAAAAGGTGTATACGCCCACATTTTTAAACTCACGTTCGCCGTGTTCATCGGCAGCACGCATGCTGTCGCCCTTGAAGGCTTCGGCGCCTAAGGTCCAATACAGATCCGTTGGCGCCACAAAGTTTAAGCGCACACCGTCGTCAAAGTAATGGCCACCGAAAAAAGCACGGTAAGCAATCGGGCGATCGGTGAATGAATCTGTGTGTAAATGCTGGTTATTTAAATAACCGATATCCGAGAGGAAACGTCCGCCACGGATTGAGAACCCCGCAGGCATCGCCATGGTTTGGATAAAGGCTTCTTCGAGATTAAGCTCAGTTTCACCGTCGTGCATCTCAACGACGGCGGTCACTTTGCCGTAGAACATGTCGTCAATGTTGGCGCTCATCGCCAGCTCAGTTTCGCCTAAACCAAATCCTTCGGCGGTTTCGGCCAATGGACGCTCGGCCGTTTGATAATAGCCATTCAGCACTGCGCTGATCGCCGGATTGGTTAAACTTGAATCAGCGGCAAATAACGTCGGTGAAGCAAATGCGCACGCCAAAGCCACCAAAGAAATTCGGTTGTTAAAAACAGTCATGATATCTCCAAAATACAACTAGCGCTCGATGACTCATCCAAGTCATCAAGAAATACAATAAGTTAAAATGTAAAAGTTGATTTAGCGGAGAACGGGTGGCGCGCGACTTAGGTAAACACTGACGTGTTTGGAGAAGCTAACGGGTAAGACAAATTCACAGACATCGAACCGCTGTACCGCTAAATCGAGCTTAAGCGGTTGGGTGAGCAGAATTTTATTCAGCTGATGTTGATGGAAGCACAAGGTACAGTGCGTCTTTGCCCCATCATCAAGGTGGGTCACACTATGGGCTGAGGCAACAAAAGACAGCAACACCAATACGGCGGCAAGCCATATCGAAATTGTGCGTCTTATGTGACTGTGCAGTCTCACTCAGTCGTCCCCATAGTAAAAAAGTGGCACAAGTTTAAGTCAGGCCACTAGCAAGTTGCAATAAGGTAATAGGCGCCCAATGCGTTACAAGATATTTACCATTGCAACTTTAGGATGAAAAACGAACAACAAAAAACCGACTCAAGTTGGCAAAAAGAGTTATTTAAGATTAGCTTAAGTCAGTAAAACTATGATGTGCCCAGTGTAATACTGGCTAATATGTCATTCTATTCAATCCAGCAAAAGGCAACCAAAATGCTAGCATTCTTTCGTGAAAACTTAGGATTAATCTTAGGGATAGTGATTTTCGGCGCAGTAATTTTGGGCGGGATTTATTACGTAGAACACTCACTCGAGAGCCAAGAGCAGGTTATCCAATAACTCAGCCCTAGCCTTAACCAAGTTGAGCCTGTGCGATACCCCCTGCGCGGCTCGACTCGGTTAATCTAACGCCCTCACCTCTAGCGATACTTTTGCCGTTGATCGCTATCGTCTTGCTTCTCTGGCGCCTCAATCGTTTGTAGTTGATCCATAAAATGGCTCACCAGCAGTAACATCACACAGAAGATCATCACTGGGATCAAAAAATGCCGCGTCGAGGCATCAAAATAACTGTATAAACCTGTCAGCACACTCGCATAAAAGCCAAATAATTTTAACTTCAACAGTTTAGGATTGTGTCCCAGCCACGCAGAACAATGGGGACATTGCACTTGAGCGTTAAAGCCCTTTCCGCGCTGTTGGGTGATTTGGGCAATTTTGATCGACTGATGGCAATGGGAGCACAGCATTTAGAGTAGGTTCCTCGACATGGGGCGCTAAGTTTATCAGAATTTCCCACCACTCAGTCGAACTAATTAGCGTAGTGGTTTCAAAACCTCACACCCATAGCGAAAGCTGCAAACCAGCGCACAAATTTTATACTCAGATAGCATTTTATGCGGTTCTAATTTTACAGTGTTTAGCGCAGCTCCTATTATGTACCTACCTATTTTTATTGAAGATAACGCCTATGCGCCGCTCACTCATATTCATGTTCGCTCTCAGCTTTCCCCTGCTATTGAGTACCGAGGTTTTCGCGACGGATGCAGCCGAACCCGTTACAGCCACTCAAACCGCTGCCATCCCTAACGAAGCCCAAAACGAATTAATTACGCTAAAGTCAGCGATTAAAGAGGATATTGCGCGCTTATCCCTATCCCAAGGTGAGTTGCGCACCATTGTTGAATATCGCATTCAAAACAAGACATTGCAGTTACGCAATAAGATTAAAGTGCTGTTAGAAGATGAGAACTACGATAAAGCCTTTATGTTGGCATTGGTGCAAGAGCAGCTGACATTTAATCTTAAAATCAACGACTACTTCAATGATATCGTGACCAAGTTGTCCCATAAACTCGGCACGGCGGATGACGAGTCGACCTTACTCGAAATCTCTAAACGTGAGCTCGATAAGGACAACAACTACAAACAACGACTCGAAACCTTAAACTGGCTCGGCCAAATGGGCGAAGATGTCGCAGCGCAGAAAGCGGAGCTGACCCAAATTCTCTTAAGTCGCGCCGATAACTTCGATAGCTTTGTCACTTTTACCCAGCAGCAGTTACAAAATGCAGTTAACGCCGCCACTAATGCCGGTAAAGATGTGACCGCCGCGCAAACCAGTCGCGTCATGCAGCTAAAGGACAGATTGGCGCTCAATAGCCAGAGCCTTAGCATAGATATCGACTTACTCGATGCGCTCGAGCAAAACACCGCCTCGCTGAAAAAGACCCTGTTCAGTATCTCAGGCGATATCACTCAGGATGTCTTGAGTATCGATGTGGCCTCAAGCCTAGTCGAACAATGGCTGCATACGGCCAAAGAACAGTCCATCAACCATGGCCCGACTTTAGTCTTTAAGCTATTTATCTTCTGTATGATCCTGTTTGTCGCAAGCCTTGCGGGCAAACTGGCGAAGAAGATTGTGAGCAATACCGTCAGTAACTCTAAGTTAAATTTCAGTAAGTTACTGCAAGACTTCTTTACCTCGCTCTCGGGCAAAGCGGTTTTCACTATCGGTGTACTGATAGCCCTCTCCCAGCTTGGGATTGAGTTAGGCCCGTTATTGGCAGGCTTTGGTATCGCCGGTGTGATCATCGGTTTCGCCCTGCAGGATTCACTCTCGAACTTTGCCTCGGGCATGATGATTTTGATCTATCGTCCCTACGATGTGGGTGACTTGATTAGCGCGGCTGGTGTAACTGGTCGAGTTAGCCATATGAGCCTAGTCTCCACCACAATTAAAACCTTAGATAACCAAAGGCTTATTATTCCAAACAACAAGATTTGGGGTGATACCATTAACAATATCACCGCCGAGCACCAACGCCGCGTCGACATGACCTTCGGCATTGGCTATGGCGACAATATTGAGCACGCCGAAGCCGTGCTTAAGTCGATTGTGGAAGCGCATCCTAAGGTGCAAAAAATCCCTGCACCGCTCATTAAGCTGCACGTTTTAGGGGAGTCATCGGTCGACTTTATCGTCCGTCCTTGGGCTAAACCCGAAGATTATTGGGATGTGTATTGGGATATTACCCGCGAAGTGAAAATGCGCTTCGATGCCGAGGGCATCAGCATTCCTTTCCCGCAGCGCGATGTACATATTTACCAAACCAGTAAATAACGCTTCGCCAACGTGAGCAGTAAACAAAAGGCGCGATCCTAGATTGCGCCTTTTTCATGATATTCAAACAGTTAATCTATTAACCTAAACCGGTAATCTCACCATCGGCGCCGATATCAATCTTTAAATAGCCCGGAACTAATCCAAGCCCTGGCATAGTCATCACATTCCCCACCAGCGCGGTAATAAATCCGGCCCCTGCATTTAACACTAACTCGCGCACAGGCACGATAAAACCTTGCGGTACGCCTTTAAGTTGAGGGTCATGGCTAATGGACAAGGGTGTTTTTGCCATGCAGACAGGTAAATCGGCGTAGCCAAGGGCACTGAGTTCTTGTAATTGCAGCTTAGCCGCCTCGGATAAACTCACCCCAGCAGCACCATAGCCGACTTCAGCTAAGGTCGATAATTTAGCCTCAAGCGCCATGTCATCGGGATATAGCAGGGTAAACTCACTTGGCTGCTCACAGGCGCGCATGACTGTTTGCGCCAAGGCCAATGCCCCCGCCTCACCTTGGCTGAATGCCTCGCTAAGCTCGCAGCCAAAGGCGGCAGTGCCCGCAACGGCCTCAATCAACCAGTTAAGCTCGGCATCCGTATCACTTGCAAAGCGATTAATAGCCACCACAACTGGAATACCGTAACGCGCCACATTGTTGATATGCCAGTTTAAGTTGGCAAATCCCGCCTCGAGACGGGCTTGGTCGGGCGCATTGATATCCGCATCCGACGTTAAGCCGCTATTGGCCTTCAATGCCTTTAAGGTGGTCACTAACACCGCGGCGCTAGGGGTTAATCCCGACTGGCGCGCCTTGATATTACAAAATTTCTCAAACCCCATATCGGAGCCAAAACCGCCTTCTGTCACCACAAAATCAGCCAGCTTTAAGGCGATATCGTCGGCAATCACCGACGAGTTGCCATGGGCAATATTCGCAAATGGCCCTGCGTGGATAAGACAAGGCGCACCGTTTAAGGTCTGCATCAGGGTGGGTTTTACCGCATCCGCCATGATCGCCGTCATCGCGCCGGCAACCCCAAGATCTTCCGCGCTAATAGCCGCACCTTGGCGATTGACTGCCAGCACAAGCTTGCCAATACGCACGCGCATATCCGCCAGATTACTACTGAGTGCAAGAATCGCCATTAACTCAGAGGCGGCGGTAATATCAAAGCCAGAGGTGTAAGCTGGGCCATTATTTTCACCCAGCCCAACTTCAATTTCACGTAAGCAGCGATCGTTATGATCGACCACCCTGTGCCAACGGATGCCGTTAGGCGCTATATCCAGGTAATTCTGCCCGGACTGCAGCTCAAATTCGGCCTTACCTAAGCGTCTTTCATGGTACAGCCGAGAAGCTATCGCCGCCGCGCCAAGATTATGGGCGCTGCTGACAGCATGAATATCACCCGTTAAATGCAGATTCAGCTCCTGCATGGGCACCACTTGGGCGTAACCGCCACCAGCAGCGCCACCTTTCACCCCAAAAACCGGGCCCATACTGGGCTGGCGAATACAGGCGCACACCTTGTTACCGAGCGCTTTAAGGGATTGGGTTAAGCCAATGGTGGTGACAGTTTTGCCTTCGCCGTGGGGCGTAGGTGTCACGGCGGTGACAATGATCAGTTTACCCTGTTGCTGCCCGGCTAAGCGCTGCTGCACACGTAAATCGACCTTGGCTTTAGTCTTGCCAAATAGCTGCATCTCATCGGGCAATAACCCAAATTCGGCGCCAAGCGCTGCGATATCTTTTAGGTGCGCACGGCGCGAAATATCCATATCGGTTAGCATGGGTCATCTCTCCCTTGGGTATTTTGGTATCCACGCTCGGCATGCGAGCAGGGAATACAAAATAGGTATGCAAAATCGGTAAGTATCAGCAACGGCTGATTGAATATGGCGGATATTAGGTGATTAGCTTTAAGATATATAGCCATCGAAAGGGTTAATGAGCGATTCCTTAATCTACATCAAAAAATCGACTCAGGTCCTTTCCCCTACAAAATACAGATTCCCAAAAGAGAAACAACATGAGCGGATCCCCTTTTAGTTTTTCAGAGTTTGTTGCCGGCTTTTGGCGAATGCACAGTTGGCAAATGTCACCCGCCAAACGGCTTAACCTGATAGAACAATATTTAGACCTAGGTGTGACCACTATGGATCACGCCGATATTTATGGCCAATACCAGTGCGAAACCCTATTCGGCGAGGCGTTAGCGCTAAAACCCGCCTTAAGGCAGCAGATGCAATTGGTCAGCAAATGTGGCATTAAGCCCGCCTTCGATTGTCGCCCCGAGCGCTATGTAAACCACTACGACACCTCCAAGGCGCATATTATTGCCAGTGTGGAGCAATCACTAAAGCAGCTGAAAACCGATTATTTAGATCTGCTGCTGATCCACAGACCCGATCCTTTAATGGACGCCGATCAAGTGGCCGAAGCCTTTGCTGACTTAAAACAGGCCGGAAAAGTGCAACACTTTGGGGTATCTAACTTCACCAACGCGCAGTTTTCATTATTGCAGTCGAGATTGACTGAGCCCTTAGTCACCAATCAAATCGAAATTTCACCGCTAACAATGGCGAGTTTGCACGATGGTACTCTCGATTTATGTCAGGAGCGGCGCATTCGGCCTATGGCTTGGTCATGTTTGGGCGGTGGTAAGATCTTTGATAATAGCCATCCGCAGGCCATTCGCCTGCAACAAACCTTAGCGGTCATCGCCGATGAGATTGGTGCCCAAGATATCAGCCAAGTGATTTATGCCTGGGTACGGATGTTGCCGAGTCGGCCCGTGCCGATTATCGGCAGTGGCAATATCGCGAGGATAAAAACGGCGGTGGCCGCACAGTCACTCACCCTAGACAGGCAACAATGGTTTAGTATCTGGCAGGCATCAACCGGACACAGCGTGCCTTAGCACTGCAAACAACACCAACAAAAACGGCGCCTTAGGCGCCGTTACTCTTCATGCTTAAAGCTGCACTTCACCACTGAGATGCGGTCTACGACCTTTACTGTCACGCAGCTCAAACACCCACTTGTCTTGTGATTTTTCGTAACCAAATCCCACTTCTGCGGGCATCAGTAACGGCAGCTTAAAGGCCACATCGACCACAAAGGGGCGTTCACCAATCTCAGGCATTAATTCCGCTAAGCAGCGCGCCTTAGACCACATACCATGGGCCAGCACACGGTCAAAACCGAAACGTTTGGACAGCACGGGATGCAGGTGGATCAGGTTATAGTCGCCTGATGCTTTCGCATAACGACGACCTAAATCTTCACTCAATTCCCATGATTGGGGTGAATCCCAAGCCATCTCGAGCGCCTTAGGAGGACGAACGCGGCGGCCCGCGGTCTCGATACGATAGAGATAAGTCGACAGCGATTCCCACACCAGCTCTTCGCCCACAAAGGCCTTAGAGACAAATTCAAACTCTAAGCCTGAATCGGTTTCACGGCTGGTGGTTAACGCGCATTCGAGGGAGAACACTTCATCGACTGTCGTCGGACGATAAACTTGGATACGGTTCTTTAAATGGATCATCCCCAGCAGCGGGAAAGTAATACCATCGTGGGTAAAAATCACCGCGTGTAGGCGAAATGCCATCACATACAAATAGGTTGGCGGTAATATTTTACCGTCGAAATTAAAGCCACACACTTGGGCATATTGGCTAACTTTGGCCTCAGACACTTGCACATTGGGCGCCGACACCTTGATATAAGGTAAGGGCTGTTGGTCCCAACCGGGTTTACGACCAAAGAAAATCTTGCGATAAAGAGAAAACAGCGAGGGCATCGCGTTCAATTCAACACAATATGCATTATTCAAGTCTGAGTACCTTTTAATTAACTATCCCTACGCACGAATAACCAGAAATACCCCGTACAGATGCATAACATCTGAAAAATCAAAAAGCTCACGAGTGTAAAACAGGCAAAACTGTGTCTAAAAAGGGCTGATGCTGACTCACCGAATGGACAGCTAAAGAGTCAGGTTTATCGAAAACGGCGTGATTATACCCCAGCGGATAGAGTTCTGGATATCCCCAACTTTACTGTGATTTTTTATCCCATTAAAAATCAATACATTATAAAATTATGGCCCTGCATTACTTTGCCTTATCCACACTGCGAGTGCGAAAATATTACGCCTGTGCCACACTATCGCCCCCAGTCTTTAACTTAGTTAACCCGTGCAAGATAAGAATTTCGATAAACTCGCGCAAAAGTTCGCGAAGAACATTTATGGCACCCCTAAAGGTGAAATCCGTGCCGCCGTGTTATGGCGCGATCTCGCTCCCGCCTTGGCGCAATTGGGCGATAAAAAACTGCGGATTTTAGATGCGGGCGGCGGCTTTGGTTATTTCAGCCAAAAGCTGGCACGTCTGGGCCATGAAGTGGTGCTGTGCGATATTTCCGCCGAAATGCTCGCCCAAGCGAAAGCACAAATCGATGCCAGCGACACGCCATTAGCAATCCGTTTGGTTCACGCACCGATTCAGGACCTCTCCGTCGCCGAACATGGCAAGTTCGATCTTATCCTCTGCCATGCCGTGGTCGAATGGCTGGCCGATGCAAAAACCACCATGGAAGGCTTGCTGACCATGCTTAAGCCCAATGGGCTGTTTTCACTGATGTTTTACAATAAAGAAGCGATGCGCTTCCATGCGTTAGTGTCGGGTAATTTCGACTATGTTGCCGCCGATCTTAAGGTGAAGAAGAAGGTGCGCCTCACGCCCACGCACCCGCTGTATATTCATGATGTTAAACAATGGTTTGCCGAATGGCACATGACCCTGCTGCGCGAATCTGGCGTGCGAGTCATTCACGACTATTTGAAAAAACATCAGCCTGCGGATTTTGACTATCAAAAGTTGCTGACGATGGAGCTCGAATATTCCCAACGCGAGCCCTATATTTCGCTCGGTCGTTATGTGCATTTTCTGGGGCAAAACGCCGCAACCGACACATCCGCATAAGCTCTCGAAACAATAAAGGACGCTAAGGCGTCCTTTATTGTTTAAAAGCCGTTGATTAGACTCTAGCTCTGCGCACTAAATGTGTTCAACCCTAGTGCGTTCAACCCCAGTGTTTTCAACACCAGAGTGCCAACCCGATCATCCGTCACACAGCAATATCAGTCACATTGCTCACGCCAACAGGCGATTACGGTGGCGCCCTTCTTTTTAAGTAACTGCACCACGCTTTTATCACCCACCACATGGCCGGCGCCTACTACCACGAATAATGGCTCACTGGCGGCTTCTGCGGTCATCAATCTCATCATGCCATCGGCCATGACTTTATTACGCTGCCAGAGAATTTTGTCCAGCATCAAGGTATCACCCTCACCGCCGAGCTGCTCCTGCATCAAGGCATCTAGCGCAGTTTCATCACCGGAGCGCCACGCCTCAACCAGTGAGAGTAGTTCGGCATCTGAGGCATTAATGGCTTCGCGCACCATAGACCACTGAGCTTGGCTATCGAAGGAGGCCAGCAATTGGAACTGCGACTCAGCCGTCTCTAACTGATACACAGGCTTACCCGCACGGCCAAGCAACTGCATATCGACACCATAGTCGGTGCTAAATCCTAAGCCATTGTAGCGTAGTAAATTAAGTTGAGATGCCTGCAACCAAGGCGCAAAGGCTTGAATCGACTGGCATAGACTTGCCTTGTCTTCACAATAGTGGCGCATCACCTCTACCGTTTGTTTGTCTCGGCTCTGCCAATCGAGCCCCTGTTCATTAGTCGCCATACCATACTTTTGCAATAGGGCGCGGCTGTCGATTTTATTAGTATCGATTTCAACCACTAATCCCTTCGATTTGGTAAATGCCGCCTCCACTTGCGCTGGCATAGGATAAAAATCGGCACGGCCAATATGGATTGAACCCAAAAGGTAAGCGGATTTCCCTTGCCATTGCACCTGATAAAACGGCGGTTTATCCGTTTGCGCCGCCCAACTCGGCCCACTGGTAAACATTGCGACGCAGCACAGCGCCAGTAATAGTCGCCACCGACTTGTTGCCATATCCTTTGCCCCTTATAATTCCTGCAAATTTTGCAATGAGACGCTGTTATGCCACACACTAAGGTTATAGAGCAACTGAAAGAAAACCTTCAAATCGCCTATCGCCAAGCCATAGACGCTGACACTAAGTTAGATGAGTTGAAAAAAGCGGGCCATGGGAAATTCACTAGCATTTTCACAGCCGAACAGGGTTTTATGGTGTCGAGCAACCGCTTTTTGCCCTATGTACAAGAATTGGTGGACGACCTCACTAAGCTGCAACAACAGAGCAGCCTAGATCCCGTAGCACTGGAAACCTTAGTGCGCCAACTGGCCACCCTACTCAAAACCTTGCACGCTTTTAAAAAGCAGAGTTAATTCAATAAACGCTGAAATATCATGTATTTCAGCGTTTACTCTCATTTCCAACCCATGGATTTTCGGCAAACAAAATTGTCATCATTTTGTCATTTCTAAGTCATAGACTCCGCAAACATTGTCGTGGGGGCTGAAGTAATGACGAGTTTAGATCTGGCAAAAGAGCTTGATAAGATAATCGCAAAAGGGGCAATCAGCCCGCTTTTTCAGCCTATTTTCAATATCTTGGAACACAAGATCCACGGATTTGAAGCCCTGAGCCGTGGGCCAGAGCACAGCCCGCTCTACTCACCCATTCCGCTGTTTAAAACCGCGGAACATCAGGGCAAATTGAGCGAACTCGAGACCTTATGCCGCCGTATTTCGCTGGAACAATTTAAACTGCGCCAGTTCCAAGGCCGCTTGTTTATCAATATTTCCCCTAAGGCCCTGCTCGATCCCACCCATCCTAAGGGCATGACGCTGCAACTGTTACAGCAGCTTGGGATCTCGCCTTCGCAGGTGGTGATTGAGTTATCGGAGCAATATCCCGCCGACGATATCGACTTACTGAAATCTTGCCTGAATCACTATCGCAGCCAAGGCTTTATGACCGCTATAGATGACTTGGGTGCGGGCTATTCGGGTTTGCGGCTCTGGTCTGAGTTATCGCCCGACTATGTGAAAATCGATCGTCATTTTATTCACCAAATCGATTCGACCCCAGTTAAACAAGAATTTGTGCGCTCGATTGTCGAACTGTGCCAGAGCCTCACCTGCAAAGTGATTGCCGAAGGGATTGAAACCCAAGAAGAACTCGCCGTACTCAAACAGCTAGGCATAGTCTATTGTCAGGGGTATTTGCTCGGACGCCCCGAAGCGCAGCCAAGCCGCGCAATGAAAGCGACCTTAGTGCCGAATAGTACCCAAGTTCAGCCCAGATACAGCGAATCCGCCGAAAGCCTCTGCACCAGCGCCATTACTGTGGTACCAACACTTAAGCTTAAGCACTTAAGCGACACCTTTAGCTCTCAACCCGCCTTACAGGCCGTGGTAGTGGTGCAAGATCAACTGCCGCTAGGGATTATTAGTAGAGCGACTTTGCTGGAGCTTTTTAGCACGCCCTATGGCCGAGCCCTGCATGAAAACCACGCCGTCAGTGAAGTGATGGACCCGCAAGTGTTGCAGATTGAAGCCAACGAGCCCCTGTCGATTGTGAGTCAATTACTGACCTCGGAGAGCGCCAATACCGTCGCCCAGCAATTTATCATTCTGCGCCGTGGCAAGTTGCTCGGCATTGGCCACACTAAAGATTTGCTACAGCGGATCACCGAGCACAGGATCAAGATGGCAAGGCATGCCAATCCGTTAACCGATTTACCCGGTAATGTGCCAATCCAGGAAGAGCTCAAACGCCTCAGAACCCAACAAAAGCCCTTCTACTTGGCCTATTTTGATCTCTGTCAGTTCAAGCCCTATAACGATATTTACGGCTTTTGCCGCGGCGATGAGGTGATCTGCGAGGTCGCAAATCTGTTAGTTAAATACAAGACGGACAACTGTTTTATCGGCCATGTCGGTGGCGATGACTTTGTGGTGATCAGCACCTGTGAGCAACTTATCGACCGCTGCCAACGGATATTGACGGATTTTGAAGCCAATAAGTCGCTCTTTTATAGTGCAGAGCACTGGCAAGCCCAAGAAATGCTTGCCGATGATAGGCAAGGACAAGCCTGTTATCACAAGCTAATCAGCCTCTGTGTCGGCGTTCTTACCCCCGCCCACACCTATAACTGCAATGAACATAGCCTATCGACCTTGAGTGCCAAGGCAAAAAAACAGGCAAAATCCGCGAGTAACGGATTTTGCCTGTTAGAAGAACTCAATATGACCCAAGCCCTAAGCGCTTAGGCGAGAGTCGTGACAGATGCGCCTAGAGTTTAGGTGCGACGGTTTTCTTTAACCAATCGCGCAGCATCTCTGTCTCATACATAAATGGCTTGTCAGTGATAGGTTGAATGCCCGTCATAAAGCCCATGTCTGACAGCTTTTCATCCCCTGTAATGATGACTTTGTCATTCTCAAGCACTTGATAACTAAAGGTCATGCGCGGTGGATAAATCTCTTTAATCACCCGTAAATCATCGGCTGTTGCACCAAAGGTTGGGCGCATATCACCGGCTAAGTCGACATCGGTCACCGTCATCTCTAATTTTTGATTCGGTTTTAAAACCTTTGTCGCTTCTTTATTGATATTGGTGGTTAAGGTATCGAATAAACGCTTTTCATAACGGGACTGAATTTCACCCGATGATTTAATATCACGGAAATCCTTTGGATTTTGCCAAACAATCTTAACCACCCCATCTTCTGTCACTGGGTCGGTTTTCGCCTCGTCTGCGGCCCATACAGCACTGCAACTCAACACGCTGGCGAGTAATAAGAACTGAACTTTCATATTTGCCTCCTAGGCCTAGTTGTTTCTGCCATATACCGTACAAAATCTAACCTGAACTTCAGCTTAATGTAAAACAAAATTCAATACAGCATCATAAACGTAAGCTTTTGTATAGATTAGTAAATATTTTAGATAATGTCAGGGGAACTCGTATCTTTTTGTATCCAATACCCCATAAGGGATAAAGTTATTAATTTGTGATCATTTAACGCGCATATTACGCCAAAAAGTATTATCCTTCGCACACTATTTTATGACCACGAATGAAAAATGAAATTCCCCGTTGTACCTGTGTTTGTGTTAATCCTGTTCACTTGTTTTGCCAGCGCTATTTGGTTTATCTCCTCGGGAGAGAAAGATACACGCCCCGAAACCTGGTCATCTTTTATTTATACTCATGGTTATGATTCTGGGAAGTATAAGAAAATGGATAATTTCGACAGCTACGAAGCCTGTCGGGATTATGCCAAAGAGCAATCTTCCTTCTACGATGATGTGCCTTGGGAATGCGGTTTAAAATGCGGTTTTGATGCCCGTAAACAGGGCTTTCAATGTCAAGAAATGCGAAACGAGCAGTAAGATAGCGGTTCAGCCAAGGTTCAAGATCCCTCCGGTAAGCTTAATTTTTCAGCAATACCTTTGGTTTTGTTTGTCATGGATGCACGATGAAAGCCAAACGACGATTTAAAAATCGACCGAATTCCGGTGATTTTAATTTGGAGTTATCTATGAAACTAACAACCGCAAATCTACAGCAACCTTTAATGGCAAAGTTCGCCTTACTGGCGCTCCTCACCCTAGGCACACTTATCAGTTTACCTAGCCATGCCGCTACCCTCAGTGCTGCGCAGCAACAAGTAGTAAAGTCTCACTTTGATAAACTGGCTCAGTCACAACAGCAGGCAGAAGAGCGCATGACTGAGCAGCTCGATCAAGAATTTAGCCGTCAATTAGCGGAGCAAGAGCATCAGCTGATGCGCCAAGCTTGCCCTCGCTATGGCATGACCTTCGATATTAGCAGCAATGCCTGCTTACGCTCTTAAGCCGAATTAAAACGGAAAACGCGCACTAAGCTCAGGATATTGCTGCTTTAAATCTTTGGGCTTAGTGCTAAATTTTTTACCCACTGGCGTCGCCTTACCCGAAGGCATAAAAGGCAACTCCTTACCCGTTCTGTCTTCAAATAGTTGACCCGCGATCAAGTCGTAATCTTCGATAAAAGGATAGGCGTAGCCGTCCTTCTCAGGCCATGCCGTTAACTGCGCCAAAGTGTCAGGATTGGCAATCACCGCCTCGTAACGGACCTGCCCAAGTGAGATCAGAAACGCGCGAAATTCAGCAAAAGCATAATCGGAATCACAGCCAGTGATAATATAAGCCGCTCCCCATACCGACCATAAGTAGCTACGACGCATCTGTTGGCCAAACAATTTATCGAAGGCTTTTAACTCCTCGTCACTCAGCTCTGCCAACTTTTGCTTTAATGCCTGCGCTAAAGATTCCTGGGATTGCGCGGGTTCACTGCGGGTCACTAAGTCCCAAAATTCTACTTCTGTCATTACTTAACCTAATATGGAATGCCTAAGCAAAGGCGTATTCTACATGATAATACGGTTATGCTGGACTCAGTTCAGGGCTTTTCCTACACTTGCTCCACTTAAAATCAGCCATAAACGCTAACCCTATGCCTAAACGCCTTATTCTACTGATTGCCCTCTACACCCTGTTTGCTGTGGTAGCACTACTACGTGCCGTTACTACCGGTTCGTTCGACCTCTTTAGCTTAGGTGTATTGCCGGTTTTGTTTGGCATACTCACACAGGCACCTTGGTCTAGCTTAGTGCTGAAAATTTATATTGGATTACAGACCTTAGGCCTTTCGGCACTGGGGATTACCGCGATTATCGCCTATCAAATTACCCCGCAAGACGTCAAAGTGGTGGTTGAAGGTCACAACATCCCGATGTTGCCCTTAGTCTTAAGCATCATCGCCTTGTTGTTAGTGCAGTATTGGGTAGCCTTTTCCCGCATCACCCATCATTATTTAACCGCAAAGGTAAAAGCGTAAGCTTGTTTATTGCTAAGCCCTTGTTTCTAGCCTAAGTTAACGGCTCCCTAAAAGACCTGATAAAGCCAGCCACTATGACTCATTTATCGCCTAGCGAACTCTCGATTCTCATTGTTGAGCCATCGGAAACCCAGCGCCGCATTATCATCAAGCGTTTACAGCAAGAAGGCATTATCAGCATTCAAAATGCCGCAAGTTTGACCCAAGCAAGGGAGTTGATTGCCCGCCACAAGCCGGATCTCATCGCCAGTGCCATGTATTTTGAAGATGGCACCGCGACCGAGTTTTTAAGCTACCTGCGCACCAACAGCGAATATAAAGACATCCAATTTATGTTGGTTTCGAGCGAATGTCGCCGCGAGCAATTGGAGATTTTCCGCCAGTCTGGCGTAGTCGCGATACTGCCAAAACCTTTTAATGCCGAACACTTAGGCAAGACGCTGAATGCGACCATCGATTTGCTCAGCCACGATGAACTCGACCTAAGTCACTTCGATGTGCATGACGTGCGTGTGCTCGTGGTCGATGACAGCCGCATGGCGCGTAATGTGATTAAACGTACCATTGGCAACCTTGGGATCAAGCAGATCACCGAAGCGGAAGATGGCGCTCAAGCCATTGAGTTAATGCGTAATAATATGTTTGACCTGATCATTACCGATTACAATATGCCCAGTGTTGATGGCCTAGCACTCACTCAATTTATCCGCAATGAAAGTCAGCAATCCCATGTGCCTATCCTCATGGTGTCTTCGGAAGCGAATGATGCTCACCTGAGCAATGTCTCTCAGGCGGGAGTCAATGCCCTGTGCGATAAACCCTTCGAACCCAAATTGGTGAAGCAGCTCTTATATCAACTGCTCGAAGAATAAAACCTAAGTCACGAATGGGGTAAATATTCTGCATTTTTGTTACTTATAGGACACAAGCCCGCAGCAAAGGGCTTTCCAATGGCTAAACCTTGTGGCATGTTAGGCACGCTGACTTAATAAATCTACGGAAAGAAGAGACAATAAAGATGAACAAAACTGAACTTATTGCCAAGATTGCAGAAAATGCCGATATCACTAAAGCTGAAGCAGCACGTGCATTGAAATCTTTCGAAGCAGCTATTACTGAATCAATGAAAAACGGTGACAAGATCTCTATCGTTGGATTTGGCTCTTTTGAAACCTCCACTCGCGCAGCTCGTACTGGCCGTAACCCACAGACAGGTAAAGAAATTCAGATCGCTGAAGCCACTGTGCCTAAGTTTAAAGCGGGTAAAACCTTGCGTGATAGTGTGAACTAATTTGCTCGACATTGATTTTATAAAACGCCTCCTCTGTGAGGCGTTTTTTTGCCCTCACGAAAGCATGAAAGATGATTTTTTGCACAAACACAGTGCGTCCACCGCTCCATTTTTGAGCATTTTAAAACATTTTATTAACACACGTTGTGTAACCAATTGTTTTTAATGATGTTCAAATAATGGCATGTGATTAGCAATTCCCTTATCAGAAAAAACCATGATGCACCAATGTCACCCACTCTGTGGTGGCATGAGTGAATCGATAAATAAGTCAATCGAGGGGATGAGAATGAGAAAATCACTGTACAGCGTTTTGGCATTATCGACGGGATTGTTATTAACGACCAACGCCTTTGCGGCGGTGTCCGGCAATATTGGCGGCACCTCAAACTATCTATGGCGCGGGGTCACTCAAACCAATGATGCGGTCGCCATCCAAGGAGGCATTGACTATAGCCATGACTCCGGATTCTATGCCGGCACTTGGGCCTCAAATGTCGACTTTGGCGACGATACCAGCTATGAGTTGGATCTCTATGCAGGCTACGGCGGCAACATCACCGAAGACCTCAGCTACGATATTGGCTACCTCTACTACGCTTACCCCGATGCCGAAGGCAGCATCGATTTTGGTGAACTGCACGGTGCCATCACCTGGAAATGGTTTGAACTCAGTTATTCCCACGTGATCAACGCCGGTGATGATGTCGCGGCCGAGCCATTAGATAACAAAGATATGAGTTATCTTGCGGCCACTGCATCTTTCCCACTGACGGATAAACTGAGCCTGTCATTGCACTACGGTTATTCTAGCGGCGATGTGGTCGAATCTTGGTTCGATGAGGATAACTACGCAGATTACAACGTCACACTCAGTGCCGATACCAGCATGGGCACTGTCTCATTTATGGTGTCGGATACGGATCTGCAGGGTGATGATGCCAAGGTTGTTTTAGGCTATTCCTACGGCTTTGATTTATAAAATTAAACGCTAAAAAAACGCCGCGATTATCGCGGCGTTTTTGTTAGGCTATCACGGCGCGATTCGATTTACGCGCTAATACCATCTTCTCAATATATTCCACGATAGGCTCAGTCACCGAAATCCCCGTGGTCTGCTCAATGCCTTCAATACCGGGCGCCGAGTTCACCTCTAGGATCAAGGGGCCGCGATTCGATCGTAAAATATCAACCCCCGCCACCACTAATCCCATGGCTTTCACTGCGGCAACCGCCATCTTGCGCTCTTCGGGCGTAATTTTTACTTTCTCGCCGCAGCCGCCTAAGTGCAGGTTAGAGCGAAAATCCCCTTCAGGCCCTTGGCGCTTCATCGAAGCCACGACTTTATCGCCGACCACAAAACAGCGAATATCGCTGCCGTTGGACTCCTTAATATATTCCTGCACCATGATATTGGCTTTCAGCCCTAAAAAGGCTTCAATCACGCTCTCGGCGGCGGTTTTAGTTTCGGCTAACACCACGCCAATCCCTTGGGTGCCTTCCAACAACTTAATCACTAAAGGGGCACCGCCCACCATGTTAATCAAGTCTGGAATATCATTGGGTTTATTGGCAAATCCCGTCACTGGCATGCCGATACCTTTGCGGGAAAGCAATTGCAGCGCGCGTAACTTATCCCGTGAACGTGCGATTGAAATCGAGTCGTTGGCGGCAAACACGCCCATCATTTCAAACTGGCGCACAACGGCACAGCCGTAAAAGGTCACACTGGCGTGGATCCGCGGAATAATGGCATCGAATCCAGTTAACTCTTGGCCTTGATAATGAATGCTCGGCTTGATGGAGTTGATATTCATGTAGCAATTCAAGGTATTAATAACCACGGCTTCATGGCCACGGCTCTCGCAGGCCGCCACTAAACGTCGGGTGGAATACAACTCAGGGAACTGGGATAAGATACCTATTTTCATTGCCAAATGACCAAATTAAATACTGTGATTGAAGCTCTGAGCACACTGCATCAGAAAGGGGCGCAGATATTTGTCTATTGCTGAGTGTAAAGCAAGAAAATATTCCTCACCAGACGAAAACCTCGGCACTAGCCAAACGTAAGATAATCTTCACAATTTGGATTCGTTATTTAGGAAGTAAGGGAGTGATGTACTTAGCTTCAAATTCACTCGCCTCTATGGGGCGTGAGAAAAGGTATCCCTGCAACACATTGCAATGCCTTTCGGTGCAAAACTCGGCTTGCTCCACGGTTTCAATCCCTTCCGCAACTGCGGTGACGTTAAAACCATAGGCAAAATTGAGTAATGCGGCGAGTAAACGAGTGTCTTTTTCGTCCTTATCGTAGGAGGCAATAAAGCTCTTATCGATTTTTAATACACTGATTGGAAAGAGTTTAATATGTTCTAATGATGAAAAACCTGTGCCAAAGTCATCGAGGGCAAAGCGCACCCCGAGTTGCGCAATTTTATCCAGCACCTTGGCATGCTCATGGGGTTCTTCAATCAAGCAGTTTTCAGTGATCTCTAACTCCAGCGCCGTAGGTGCAAGCCCAGTTGCATCTAGGGTTTTCACAATCTTCTCGTATAAGTCGATATGACCAATTTGCGAGGCGGACAGATTCACCGCCATAGTAAAACTGCGCCCGGTCGGCGCTAAGAGGCTCAACCATTGCTGCGCCTGTCGGCACGCCTCAAGCAGGATCCAATCCCCAATCTCCTCCATCAGTCCAATTTCTTCGGCAATGGGGAGGAACTGATCCGGTGAAATCAATCCATCTTGGGGATGTAACCAACGGATCAGCGCTTCCATACCGATCACTTGGTGGGTTTGGGAGTCGACTTGTGCCTGATAATAGACTTTTAACTGGTTCTGCCTTAGCGCCATTCTCAGGCTAGACTCGATATGATTGCGATAGCGCACCTCACGATCTAACGCTTCGGAATAAAACTGGATCTGGTTACGGCCCATTTTTTTCGCGCGATACATGGCAATATCGGCACATTTCATCAGTTCAGAGCTATCGGATGCGGCCTCGTTATAAAAGGCCACCCCAATACTGGCGCCAATCATCACGTCGTTATCCCCAAGCTCAAACACTTCTTCAAAGGCCTTGAGCAACCGATTGGCGACTATCATGGGGAAATATTTGTAGTCATTGTCGGTCACCAGCACCACAAACTCATCCCCTCCTAAGCGGGCAATCACGTCACCATCGCGCAATACCGAACTTAACCTCGACGCCACCTTTACGAGTAAGATATCACCCGTTTGATGCCCTAAAGTGTCGTTAATCGCTTTAAAATCATCCAGATCGAGCAAGATCACCGCTAAAAAATCGTTGCTGCGTTTCGCCCTCGCGATGGCGCGATTGAGGCACAACTCAAATCCATAGCGGTTCATTAATTTTGTGAGCGAATCGTGCTCGGCGAGTTCTTTGAGTTTTTGGTGACTGTTGCGTAACGCCAGAGCCATAGAAGCCCGTTGCTTAGCGTAACGAATTGAACGGCTTAGAATTCTTGAATTGACTTCATCCTTCAGTAAAAAGTCCTGTGCGCCCAGCTCGATACAGCGCTGCGCCAGTTTTTCATCTTCGTAGCGACTTAGCATTACCACCACAGTTTGCTCTTGAGTCATAGAGTTAAGCTTGATCAACACTTCTAAGCCGTTAGCATCGGGCAGCAAATAATCGAGTAAGATACCGTCAAAATGACGCTCTAACGCAAGATTTAAACCATCAAATGCACAGTTAGCCTCAATGACATTAAAGGCTAATTTCGACTGCCGCAGCGCCCGAATAATGGCAGTTCTATCGACTTCATCATCATCGATCAGTAGTAAATCCATATACACACCCTATACGCTTGGAAGCTCCACTATGCGCCAGTAGCCTTCCAACATATTAAAAATGTTATTAAAACCGTCTTTAATATCCGTTTTCACCATGTAGCCTGCAACGTGATGACTGTACGCCCTCATTCTGTCCTCATCAGCGCTCGAGGTCGTGAGCATAAAAACCACAGAGGAGGACAACACCGGATTGGAGCGAATATGCTCGAGAAATTCGAACCCATTCATGCGGGGCATATTCAGATCGAGCAAAATTAAATAGGAACCTTTAATCGCATCCGAATGAGTCAGAATAGAGAGCGCTTCGAGCCCATCCCTCGCCCGAAGGAGTGGATTCAGTAAGCGCAGCTGCTTCATCGCCCTCTGTACTGCCATATAATCCACATCGTCATCATCCACTAATAAAATGGTGACTTGTTTATAGTCATGACTATTGCTCATATCCCCTCCTTGTTGACTATGTGCATTGGCCAGCTAAACCGGAAACAACATCCTCGCCCTTCTGAGTCTAGTTGAATTTTTCCGCCAAGACTTTCTACTGTCTTTTTAACTAATGACAGGCCTAAACCACTGCCTTCAACTTCATCTCTTGGTCTAAGGGTCTGGAACATTTGAAACACCTTTCCATGGAAACTACTGGCAATCCCAGGACCATCATCAATCACGCTAAACCAATAATGATGATCCGAGGTTTCACATATCACTTTGATGACACCTTCACCTTTATCATGGTGTTTAATCGCGTTGCTGATTAAGTTGCGGATCACCAGTTCTAACAAGGTTTTCACTGTCTTAAGCGTTGGGAAATTCCCTTCAAGCACTAAACTGAATCCCTGTGGCGGGGCCACTAAGGCAAACATATCTTCCACAAGCAGCCGAGTGTCGACTTCAACAATCTCGGTATCGACTCGACCAATACGCGAAAACATCAGTAATCCGTCGAGTAGCAACACCATCCGCTGAATACGGCTTTGGATTAAACCTAAATATTTTTGAACATTTTCGTCGGTGTTCTCGGACAGATCTTCACTGAGCCAGTTAGTTAATTGCTCTATGCCGCGCAGTGGTGACTTCAAATCATGGGAGGCAATGTAGGCAAACTGGTCAAGTTCCTTATTGATACGCTCAAGCTCCTTAGTATGTTCAATGCGCTGCGCTTCTATACGCTTACGCTCCGACACATTGTTTATCGTCGCCAATATCGACACGCCATTACTGAAGTGAATTGGTGTTAGCCCGACTTCAATCGCCAGCCGCGTCCCATCCTTACAGCATCCGAACAAGTCATCCCGCAGCGACATGTTTTTCGCGATCGGTTGGGCAAGATAAGCACCCATATGCTGTTGATGTATCTCCCTCACCCCTTCGGGCAGTAACATATTGATTGAACGACCGAGTAACTCATCACGCGCATATCCAAATAGGCGTTCGGCATGGGTGTTCACTAAGGTAATGACGCCACTTCTATCCACCATAAAAAGCGCACTAGGTGAAGCTTCAATCACGAGGCGGAAGCGTTTTTCATTGGCAATTAACTCTGCCGTTAATCGTGACTCTTCATAGCGATTTCGCGCCATCGTCAGCACTGAGTAAAACAAGGCTAAGATAAACGCACTCCCAATCACCTGTAGCCACACACTCTGGGTTTGTTCCGCACTTGAGATAAAGCGTGACTCAGAGGACACATCTAAACGCCAAACTTGGCCTTCCATGGTTTCTAGCTGGGATTGATAAAACACATCATTTGTAGAAGGCAAGGCTTTATGACTGCTAAACATCAGGCTCTCGTTATTGGCCTCCATGCCATCGTAAATCGCCAGTTTTAATCCCGAGAAACGTTTTCCCATAATGCCTTGCATCAGATCATTCATACGAAATGGGGCGTACACCACGCCGATGGCCTGCTGCTTACGCTCTTCCTCCGTCATCGGCTGACCACGGTATAAAGGGACATACATTAAAATGCCGGCCTGTGCATCATCCGGGGTTTCTTGCACTAAGGTGACCTTACCCGATGCGGTGGGAAGCCCTGTGGCAATGGCATGTAAGATGGCCGTTTTGCGGGTAGGCTCTGAGCACATGTCAAAACCAAATGCCCGTTGGTTGCGCCAGTCAAATGGCTCTAGATATTTGATGGCGCAGTAGAACTCCCGCTCACCAGCGGGAGTGACTCGATAATCGCTAAAACCTTCCTGTTGCACCTCTTGCGTAAAGGAATCTAAGTTGGCTGGAGTTAAGAGCTGCGCGAAGCCTAAACCTTGAATCCCTGGGTAATACTCGGATAAGCGCGCATTAGAAACATAGAGTTGCCATTCATGGCGCGTCACCCCATCAGAAGCCAGAAATAATCCAACTCCGCCGCGTAATACTTGCTCATAGGCGGTCATGCGACCGCTGACGGCAGCAATAAGATCTTGAACATTATTGTTAAAACGCTCTTCACCCCGGTCTCGTAAATATTCTTCGAGGACATACCAGGATATCCCCATAAAAAAAACGGCGGCGAGTAACATCAACCAACTGGAACTGATTACGCTGGCATAAACATTTTTTGAGGGGCTGAAAGAATCGGGGAAACTATCCATGTCCATACACGCTAAATCCCTAGCACCAAGTTGATGATAATGACTTCTCCAAGTGTTGTTGGTGTTTTAGGCAAATTCAAGTCAATCCGACTATTTAAGTAGGAATTAACTTAGAAAATAAAAATAATGAGTTATGCGCTTAATCACAAAATTCAGCACTCGCTGAAATAGCCCAAAATAGCGCGATAATATGACAAGCCTACGACGTCGCGTTTCGGCACCACGGGAAGAAAATTTTACGTTGACTCGCAAAATTTTTTGCTTTTCTGCCACACTCTTTTTAGATAGAAAGGCGTTAGGAACAACATGAGGAATTCGTTATGGCTCATATTACTGAAGTCGTGCCCAACGATACTGAAATTGAGGCAATGACCACCCCTAGAAACAGCAAAGCAGCCGAGGCAATGCAACATAAGCGCGAAATTAAGAAGCGCTTAGAAGATTACCTTGAACGCGCCGAGTTAAGACGTGCATTAGGAGATGACGACTTTTTCTAAGCTGCCCGTTCCCTTAAGGCGTTAGGTGACTCAAACCCGACGTTTTTCTAAAAGCCTCACCCAGCTCCTTGGGGCTGGGTGTACAATTTACTATTCTTTTGATGCTACTTTTTGCCACTCTTATAAGCCTGAGTTTTGATCAGCAGCCATTCTGCTTTTGCCCCGAGATACACATAAGCCCCTAACCCGACTAATAAGCCTACCACGGCCAGCATCATCCAAATCGCCGGCTCGATATATTGTTTCTCGCCCAGTGATGCCTTAAACATGGTCAATAAAGACTCAATCGAAATGGCGATCAAAATCGTTGAAACAAAGCGAGTGATGGTTCGGCGGGTGGAGCTGTGGCGAAAAATATCCTTATGCATTAACACTTCTTCCTCGAGAATGGTTTTACCAAGGTCAAAGATCGCTAACGCTAGAGTCATAAAGATAATGATCCCAAAGGGTTGCAATGGATCTTGCCCGACATGATCCACCACAAATAACCCATAAATATCCCTAAGCGCTGTCCAAAGTAGCACCATCACCAGCACAAAAAGCCCTGCGACTATCAAGCCATATACGGCTTTAAAGGCTGGCGTTACTCGCCGACGAGCACTGTCGCCCATCATAAACTCAATCATTCGCGTCAAATCCACATCGACGACCAGATAACCCAGCTTTTGCTCCTGCTGCACAATGGCTAAGGAGGCTGATAAACATAAGTTCCCGCTGGCATTGGATAGATAAGGGCGAGTGATATTGACGCCATCGGACTCATCCCGATTAGTAAAATAGGGCCGCTGACTGCGGTCGCGATTACCGCCAAGGGGCACTAACTTGATCTGCTGATCGACCACTGTGATATTTTGGCTTATTTGCACTCCTTGGGTATCGAGCAAATACATCAGCTCGACAAAGGGGTAACTGCCCACAATGCCTTTCATGGCCTTGATATCGACTTTAGGTTGGTGAAATAAGTCCGCATCGGCAATCCCCGTTAAAATGGACTCCATCAGCTCATGCACTGTGGCCTCGTATTCGTGATAACGCTCAATCACACTCAAATAGCTCATTGCAGCCATAACTCTCTCCCATCGACGTTATCCCATTGCTCAAACACCCAAAGCAGCTTTGATGCCAGATAAATAAGTTAATGTTTAACAGTGGGTTATGAGATTAAGTTAACGCTGTCTCGCGCTAAAATAAGCCGCGTTGCACCAAAATGATTCATTAAATCGATAGTGTTCAAGGTATTTAATCGACAATATTCAATTGCTTGGGGGAAGAAACCTATAAATACAGCGGCTTTACCGCTATGATTAAGCTAATTTTTATCGTCCAAGTAGCAACAGGATTACGGGAATGTCAGAGTCGTTAGCCCAGTATCAAGAAGATTTACGCCGCCTTTCCGATGAGCTTATCCGCATCCAAACGCCGATTAAAATTTTAGATGCCATCAAATGGCCACGGGAAATGGAAGAGCGCTTTCTCTCCAGTAAAGGCACGGTTCTGCCAGCGATTAGCCAAGATTTTTATCAAAAAATTGCCTTGCCCTTCGATCCCGTTAAAACCCAAGCCGAACTGCTTGCCTTAAAACAAGAAATCCACCGCCGTTTAGGTAAAAAAGACAAGCTGGGTAAGATCTTAGTTGCTAACGTCGACCAATATCGCTTAGTGGTCGATATGCTGGGTCATCGAGGAACCCCTGTCTTTGGTCAGCTGAGCCAAGAACTCTACGGCAGCGCCAGCCATAGATTACATGGCGATCGCCACACCCTGCGCCAATTAGGCGATAAGCTCAGTTATATTTTCTCATTGCCCGCTGCGCGGCATATGAATAAGCATCACCCTAAAATCATCAGTGCGCCCGAAGCCGTGAATGTACTGAGCCAGCGATTGGAAAAATACTTCCACAGTGATGATATGCGGGTGCGGTTGAGTGACGGGATTGTGTCTGACGCCGCTGTGGGTGGCGATACGGTCAAACTCAACAGCAAAGCCATGTTCAGCGAGTCAGATCTCAATGTGTACGAAGTTCATGAAGGTTGGGTGCATGTAGGCACCACCCTCAATGGTCGGGCTCAACCCCATGCGACTTGGCTCAGCGTCGGTTCTCCCCGCGTAGCCGCCACCCAAGAAGGGCTTGCCGTCTTACTCGAAATGCTCACCCTAAGCTCAAACCCAGGCCGCGCCCGCCGCATTAGCGACCGTGTCGCTGCGGTAGATATGGCGGAAAATGGGGCAAACTTTATTGAAGTATTTAACTATTTTAGAGAGTTAAATCTTAGTGCCAAGGACAGTTATCGAGTCACACAAAGGGTGTTTCGTGGCGGCATGGTCGAAGGCGGCAGCTTTTTTACCAAAGATATTTCCTATGTGCGTGGTTATGTCGAAAACATAAACTTTATCCGCAGCGCCATCACATCGGGTTTACCCGAACTGATCCCTATGCTGTTTTTAGGCAAACTCGCCATTGAGGACATCCCGGTGCTCTATCAAGCTTGCCAAGAAGGAATTCTGACGCCGCCTAAGTATTTGCCGCCGATGTTCGACAACTTCAGCGGCTTGTATGCTTGGTTTGGTTTCGCCTCAGGATTAGCAGGAATCGATCTGAAAGGAGTGCAACGTCACTTCACCCGCTTATTTAAAGACGTGCCCAGTATCGACCCAAGCCTCGAGTTACTCGACGACACTGAATTTGATAATAACTCTGACTAAACCCCCATTAACATTGAAGGCTCACAAACAATGTGAGCCTTCAATGTTAAGACAGAGTTTTTAAGGTTTAGTTTTCGATTTCGAATCCTTCACCATTGCACTCTAAATACTGCTGGCAAGCAGGATAGATCCCCTTGCCACACTCGTAGAAAATAATCGCATTACCACCTAATTTCTGTACTTGAAGCTTTAAATCCTTTTTCAAATCATCAATATCAACTTTTACCGTTGGGTCGATCTCACTTTTACAATAGGTTGCAGACACTTCACCCAATCCTACGTATTTATGTCGCGATAACTCCGCCATTGTGTACACTTCCACAGTGCCTGCAATCGCATTATTTAACGCCACGGATCCGACATTGGTTCTAAACGTTGCCCCGCTACATCCGGCAAGTAAAAGAATACATACGAGCAAATAGCTTTTTCGAATTATCATTATTTCAATCCATTGAGCCTGTCTATCATAGCGAGATACAGTTGCTATAAGTAAAGAGCTTAAAGGTGTAAACCAAGCATGCTTCAATGTCAATAATGCAGCAAAATTAACCAATTAATAACATCATCTTGTCTAGTTAGTCACCCAAACTAATTTGGGTAAGGCATTTAAATCCAACATATCACCACGGGTGGCGATGGCCAGCGCTTTAGGTTTGGTGTTCGTGTCTTGATTCATCACCGCGACTAATCCCTGCTGCGCTTCGGGTTCGCCGTGAACAAGCACCAAGGGCGGCTGCGCTTCAAAATGTCGATACCAACGTAATAACTCCGCCTGATCCGCGTGGGCCGATAAGCCACCGACAGTGTGTAATTTAGCGGCAACTTTGATGCTATTACCATGGATAGTGAGTTCCTCAGCCCCATCGACTAAGGCGCGTCCTGGCGTACCAAGTGCTTGATAGCCGCAGATAATCACATCGCATTCTGGGCGCCATAGATTGTGCTCTAAATGACTGCGGATACGGCCACCGTTACACATGCCGCTGCCCGCAATAATGATCAATCCTTTGTGCACATCGTTAAGAGCGATAGACTCCTCAGTCGTTTGAATAAATTCTACATTCGACAATAACGGATGTTGCCCCGGATGCTGGCGCGTAAAGCGCTTAAAATCATCGTCCATTAAGGGATAGTTATTGACATACACCCGCGTCGCCTCAATCGCCATAGGGCTGTCGAGGCAGACTTTCCAGCGGGAGAGATCCCATTCTTTGGCATAGAGATGAAATAGGTACAAAAGCTCCTGCGCACGCCCCACGGAGAAGGCCGGCAACAGAATATTGCCGTGGCTCTCGGTCACCGCCTTGGCGAAAATCGCCTTTAACTCGGCCAGTGTATCGGTCCAACTACGGTGGAAACGATTACCGTAAGTGCTTTCCATTAGCACTAAATCGGCGGTGTCGACTAAGGTGGGATTACGTAATATCGGCATGCCAGCACGGCCAAGATCGCCACTAAATACCAGTTTTTTCTGTGCCTTTCCTTCTCCCAACCAAAGCTCTACCAGTGCCGAGCCTAAAATATGCCCCGCATCCGATAAGCAAATATCCACATGGGGGATCACTTGGGTGACTTGGCCATATTCAAGCGACACAAACTGAGTAATGGCCTGCTCCGCATCTTCTACGGTAAATAGCGGCTCTAAAGGCTCCAACTCATGCTTAGCACGCTTTTTATTGGTTCTTTCGGTATCGCGCACCTGCAACATGGCGGCATCTTTCAGCATGATGGCACACAGATCTGCCGTCGCTTTATGGGTAAAAATCGGCCCGGTATAGCCCGCCTTAACCAACAGGGGTAAGCGGCCCGAATGATCAATATGGGCATGACTCAAAACAACGGCTGAAATCGCAAGGGGATCGAAGCTAAAAGGTTCGTGATTACGTAACTCATCGGCCTTGCCACCTTGGATGAGGCCGCAATCGAGCAGCATTTGCTTACCTGCCACTGTGAGTAAGTGGCACGAGCCAGTCACTTCCTCGGTTGCGCCCAAAAACTGCAATGTCATCTGCATAGCCTGTCTCCAGCATATTTATCTCTTTTAAAGATAGACTATGCCCTTATTCCTAAAAGAAAAAGGAATAATTGGTAAAGCATGATCAAAGCCAACTTTCGATGTAAAACCTTGGGGATCAATAACCTAACAGTGGGTACAACTGGCCCTGACGAACTGCTTTATCGGCTTGTGTCAGCGTGCCATCCCGCTGCCATTGCTCCAGCAGTTTCTGCAATATAGGCAGCACTTCGGCGGCCGTCATACCTGCGCGAATATCCGCACTGTAGAGCAGTTTCAGCAAAATATAATCCAGCCCAGTGAGCAAATCCTGCGGTGTTTTATCGTTAAAAATGGAAGGAAATACTTTTACCGAATCATTGGGTAGGCCCAGCACTTGGGTGATTTCTTCCACCACGCAGGCCACCAATTTGCCATGCATTTGCGCTTGGTCGACGGGGATAACCACCCAAGCACGCTCAATCTCATTCTGGGAATTAAGCGCAAATTTGCCCATACAAACAGAGCCATGAATATTACTGGCTGCACTTGCCCCCATAAGACGCATCACCACATCGGCCCATTGGGATTGACGGGTAAAGACTAAGTGTAAATTGGCCTCTTCGAGCGAATCTACCTTGACAATACTGTGGCCAGTGATTTGTGCCAGATGGCTTAAATGCATCTGCACCAATTGTGCATGCAACCCATTATCGCCCACTTGATGCTCAACAAAGACGCGCACGGGCTGACGCCATTTCCGTACCCGATGTTTATCTTTATCGTATTCATTTTTAAGGGCTATCTCATCGAAGGCTTGGATAATATAGGCGGGATTTTTCCAATTTCGAATAGGTTTTGGCACCAGGTTAAGTGTTGCATCGGACGTTATCGCAGCGCCTAGTTTCGGATCGTTCGCAGCCTTCGCTGGCACGCTAATTAATGGCAAAAACAGGGCGATTAAGCCAATAACAGCAGACCTTGTGAAACGCTTTAACCCCGAGAGCATCCTATTCCTATCCTTGTCGAGGCAGCTTGATAGAGATTAGTGCCGTCATTGCAATAAAGACCGTCGAAATCCACAAACAGGCCACCAACCCATAACTCTGATACACCCACCCCGAAAGCACGGTTCCGACTAAACGCCCCATGGCATTGGCCATATAATAGAATCCCACATCGAGGGATACTGCCTCTTCACTGGCGTAACTCACGATTAAATAGCTGTGCAGTGAAGAGTTAATCGCAAACAGTCCGCCAAATAACATCAGCCCCAAGATCAGACTGAGCTGTGGTGAGAAATCCAAATATAAACAGAGCGCAATTAATGCGGGAATAAAAGCTAATAAGGTCGACCAAACTAAGGCGGTATAACCATCGGGGATACGCTGCAAAGTGCCAGCTTCCGCTTTGCTCGCACCGGTAATCTTCGGTGCTAAGGTTTGCACTATGCCGTAGCCTATCACCCAGAGCGCCAAAAAGCCGCCCACGGCCCAATGATCCCAGCCCCATTGGCTCGCCAGATACACGGGCAAAGCCACCACAAACCACACATCCCTTGCGGCAAACAAAAACAGGCGCGCCGCCGAGAGAATGTTTACGCTGCGGCTCTTCGAAAAAATCTCGGTAAACTTAGGTTTGTTCTTCGCTTTCCCCAGATCTTTTTTCAGCAAGGCCAGACTCATTAACCATACCAGCGCAAGCACGGCCATCATGGCGGCAATCGCCATATTGAAACCCAATCCCGCCAGCAAGGCGCCACCGAGGAAAAAGCCCGCCCCTTTGAGGGCATTTTTAGATCCGGTTAACAGGGCAACCCAATGGTAAAGCTTGCCCTGCTCGCCCTTTGGCACCAGCAATTTAATCGCGCTTTTTGCGCTCATCTTGTTGAGATCTTTAGCAATGCCCGAAAGCGCCTGCGCCGCCATCACCCAGGGCACGCCCGCGAGCCACAGCGGTAAACTGGCCGCTGGCACCAATAACATCCCTAATGCCAACACCTGCATGCCAAGGCCTAGATTCATGGTGCGATTGAGCCCTAGGCGAGCGCCGAGATAACCGCCCACCAGATTGGTTACGACACCAAAAATCTCATAGAACAAGAACAACATCGCAATCGCGAATGGCGTATAACCGAGATCGTGAAAATGCAGTACCACCAACATCCGCAGCGCACCATCGGTTAAGGTAAAACTCCAATAATTGAAGGTGATCAGCAAATATTGCCGCACAGCCGCGGGCAATTGCATCAGTTGTTCAAATAGCTTGGCGGCAGGCACAGTGCTCTCCTAACGCGGCAAATCAAGCTGGCCGACTAAGCGGGCGAGCTCTGCAGTACGGTTGGCGTATCCCCACTCATTGTCGTACCACACGTAGAGTTTTAGCTGAGTACCATTCACCACCATGGTCGAAAGCGCATCGACAATACTCGAACGGGGATCGGTTTTATAATCAACCGAGACTAACGGCCGCTCCTCATAACCTAAAATGCCCTTGAGTTCACCTTCGGCGGCGGTTTGTAGCAGTGCATTCACTTCCGCTTCGGTCACGCTGCGCTCCAGCTCAAATACACAGTCTGTGAGGGATGCGTTGGCGAGCGGCACCCGTACGGCATGGCCATTCAGCTTACCCTTAAGCTCAGGGAATATATGGGTAATTGCCGTTGCACTTCCCGTAGTAGTGGGGATTAAACTTAACCCACAGGCGCGGGCGCGGCGTAAATCCTTATGCGGTGCATCCAGAATCGTTTGGGTGTTGGTAATATCATGGATAGTGGTCATGGAGCCGTGCTTGATGCCAATCTGCTCATGGATCACTTTCACTACCGGTGCAAGACAGTTGGTCGTGCAGGAAGCCGCGGTCACAATCGGATGAATTGCCGGATCGTATAGTTGATGATTCACGCCCATCACCACATTTAACACACCTTCCTCTTTAACTGGCGCCGTTACCACCACCCGCTTCACGCCTTGATCTAAATAGGCTTGCAGTAAGGCTTTGGTTTTCATCACCCCGGAGGCTTCAATCACTACATCGCATCCCGACCAATCGGTCTCGGCAATCGTTTTATTGCGTGTGGTGCGAATGGTTTTATCTTGGATTTGAATGCCATCGTGATTCGCCGTTACCGGATTGCGCCAGCGACCATGGACTGAATCGAACTCAAGCAAATGGGCCAAGGTAGCCGCATCCCCAGCGGGATCATTAATCTGCACAAACTCAACATCATCCCATTCCCACGCCGCACGCAGAGCTAAACGTCCCATGCGCCCAAATCCATTAATTCCGATTTTAATTGCCATGATTTATAAATACCCAATTAACTTACAATTTGTTGATTTAAAATATAATTATTTTGAAAACAGATTAAGTCGCAAACCAATGGCGGGTGCGATTGGCAAAGTACACCAAAGACAACATCACAGGCACTTCGACCAACACGCCTACCACGGTCGCAAGCGCCGCCCCCGAATGTAAACCAAAGAGCGAAATCGCCACGGCCACAGCTAATTCAAAGAAGTTAGAAGAACCTATCATGCTCGCGGGCGCGGCAATCGCATGGGTCAATTTGAGCTTTAGCGCCAACCAGTAAGTCAAAATAAAAATGCCATAGGTCTGAATAATCAAAGGGATAGCTATGAGTAGAATATTTTGTGGCTGTGTCACTATAGTTTTGGCCTGAAAACCAAATAACAGCACAACAGTCGCCAGTAGCCCTATCACAGACCAAGGTTTGAGTTTAGCTAATAGCTGCGGCACCGCGCTGGCACCATGGCTTGCCTCTAGGCGTTTTCGAGTTAACACGCCTGCGACTAAGGGCAATAAGACATACAACACCACTGAAAGCAGCAGGGTTTCCCACGGCACTTGAATATCACTCACCCCCAGCAACAACGCGCAGAGCGGCGCAAACAAAAACACCATAATGATATCGTTAACAGAGACTTGCACTAAAGTGTAGTTAGGATCGCCCTTCGTCAGTTGGCTCCAAACAAATACCATGGCGGTACAAGGAGCGACGCCGAGCAGAATCATCCCCGCGATATACTCACCCGCCGTTTGCGGGTCGACCCAAGGAGCAAACACCCATTTGAAGAAAAACCAACCGAGCAAGGCCATGGTGAAGGGTTTAATTAGCCAGTTAATAGTGAGTGTCAGCAACAACCCCTTGGGGTTTTTACCGACATGTTTAACCACCGAAAAGTCAATCTGCACCATCATGGGATAGATCATCACCCAGATGAATAACGCAATAATCAAATTCACATGGGCCAACTCGACAGCCGCGATAGCGGAAAATGCCTCTGGCGCCAGATTCCCAAGCATGACTCCAGCAAGAATACTCAAGCCAACCCAGACACTTAAATAACGTTCAAAGATCCCCATAACAACCTCGACTCACAAATTGCATTGTTTGCGACTCAGCAACAGGCTTTAGCGCGTTCGGGACGAGCCCCCATGCTGCACAGGTTCTGCATACTTTCAGCTAAAAACGGGCTATTAGCCTCACAACTTTGCGCTAATACTTGCTGACACCAAGCACTCAACTCGGGATTGATTTGATAAAAAACCCATTGACCTTGGCGCCTATCGACTAAGATCCCTGCTTTTTTTAACTGCGCTAAATGCCGGGAGATCTTAGGTTGGATCTCCGACAGCGCGGCCATTAATTCACAAACGCACAGCTCCCCTTCCCGCTGGATCAGCAGTAAACATTTCAGCCGAGTCTCATCGGCAAGAGCCTTAAAAAATGCCACGGGTTGCATCGAGTGCTCCCAAAATGATCAGATCACATATGGAATAAAGCATATATGAAAAAACATATATATATAATCATCATAATCAAAATAAATTCTGTCTATAGCCTATTTAAATTTAAGAAGGATATTGTTTGAACAAGATCACATCAGCTAAATGGATATAAAAACCATCAATTGCAAATGATAATGGTTGCCATTAAAATCCGTACTAAGCTAAAAGTTATGGTGCAATATGTTGTTTTCTCTCCTCTACCACATCATCAAACCAAAGCTCTGTAATCATAAAAACATTAGATAATTGCCAAACTCCGGAGCCAATCCATATGTCTACTAAAGGCATTTTTCGTGTATCCCTTATTCAAATCGCCATTTTAAGTGTGCTTACTCAAACAGTTTATGCCGAAGAGTCCACGCCCAATATCGAACACCTCGAAGTCAAAGGTATTCGCCAACCATTTCGAGGGGATGTGCCACTGAAAGCTCAGCCACAGGCGGTAGAAAGCCTGTCGATGGAGCAAATTAGCGATGCAGGTATATCGACGCTGATGGATGCGCTGGATTTATCGAGCTCAGTCAATCGTCAAAATAATTTTGGTGGTATGTGGGATAGTTTCGCCGTGCGCGGCTTTGTGGGCGATGAAAACGTTCCCTCGGGTTATCTAGTTAATGGTTATGATGCGGGACGTGGTTTTGGTGGTACCCGTGATACTGCGAACGTAGAAAGTATCGAGATTATGAAAGGTCCAGGATCTGCTCTTTATGGCCGTGCAGAACCTGGCGGCACCATCAATATCATCACCAAAAAACCTAAATTTTTCCAAGAAGGCTATCTGCAAGCCAGTGCTGGTCGCTGGGATAATTACCGTCTTGAGGGGGATTATACTAACGCCATTACCGACGATTTAGCCTTTAGGGTTAATGGTGCATATGAAGATAAGGGGAGCTTTCGCAATCCTGTTGATTCGGAAAAACGGATTTTAACCCCCTCTTTGCTTTGGGTAGCCAGCGATACTACGCGCCTAAGCTATGAACTGGAATATGCAAACCAAAAAGTCCCCTTCGACCGCGGGATTGTGGCTATTGACGGCGACATTAAAGCCTTACCCATTGATAGATATCTAGGTGAAGCCAGCGATGATGCAACCCAAATAGATTTGTTAGCCCACCAATTTACCTTAGAACATGACTTTGGTAACTGGAGTTTATTATCAGGTATTAGCTACCGCGACACAGGACTTGAAGGCTACTCGAGCGATCCAGAGCTGGTGAAAAGTCGCCAAATGCTCAACATCGACGGTGAAACCCTAAGCCGTCAACATAACTACCGTAACTTCACCTCAACGGACTTATCGGGCCGCATTGAGTTAAGCGGTAAAGTCGAGACTGGCGATATTAGCCACCACCTTCTCATTGGCGCAGACGGTTATCACTTCCATTTTGACAAATATTGGGAGCGCTTCCGCCCAGCAGCTGGCGATACCACTTACAGCATCAATGTTTACAATCCAGTCTATGGACAAATTGCGCCCGAAGGCGCCCTGCTCTACAACCAAGTAGAGACTCAGGATAACTATGGGATCTATCTTCAGGATCAACTCGATCTCAGCGAAAAATGGAAACTCACCTTAGGTGGCCGCTTTGACAGTTTCGAGCAAAGCATTGAAAACCATAAAAATCAGACAGAATCCAATCAAACCCAAAATGTCTTTAGTCCAAGAGCTGGTATCGTTTACGAATGGCAACCTTGGTTAAGCCTCTATGGCAGTTACTCTGAAGGTTTTCGCCCTAACACAGGTTCTGATTATCGCGGTGTCGCATTCGAACCCGAAGAGAGTAAATCCTATGAGCTAGGTACTAAGTTTGAGTTAGAAAATCTGACAGGCTCTATCGCCCTCTTCCGCGCCGAAAAGAGTAATGTGCTAACTGCAGACCCTGTGAATTCAGGTTTTTCAGCGGCACTAGGTAAAGCCGATAGCCAAGGGGTTGAGCTGGATTTGGCTGCCTACCTAACAGCCAATACTCAGCTGTTGCTATCCTACGCCTATACCGATGCCAAGACAGCTAACGATATTCTCAACGCAGATTGGGGCGTGAGCATTCCCGAAGGCAGTCGTTTAATCAACATTCCAAAACACAATGGTCATCTCACGCTAAAACATGATACTTCATTGTTTGGTTCCGATGCCTCCGCGGGAGCGACAGTGCTTTATGTGGGCGATCGCTTAGGTGAAACCATTGATCCAAACTACATACTGCCGGCATATACCTTAGTGAATTTATTTAGCACCTACGCGTTAAATCAGGATGTTAGCCTGCAATTTAATATCACTAACCTATTCGACGAAGTTTACTATCAAAGCTCTTATTCATCGATGTGGACTATGCCTGGCGAGCCACGCAGCTACAAAGTCAGCGTTCGTTATAATTTCTAAGCACTGCTGATCCGTTTCCAATAAAAAAGCCCCAGCATCTTCCTGGGGCTTTTTACTCGGCCTCAATTACAAACCCCGCTGCCATTCCTGCCTTAAGGGAATGCTGCGCGGCGCGTTAATCGCCTGCTCGACTTGTGCCAGCAATTTGGCCTTGTCCTTACCTAATACTCCTTTTAGCACAAGGTAATTAGAGGCATGATCGGAGCGAAAAATCGTTTGCTCCAGCTCTAAATGGCTAAGCAGGGTTTGCATTTCTTGGAATAATCCCAATTGGTCCGGCAACTGAAACTGGCCATCAAACACGGCATCCATCCGCTTTGTACCGAGCGGCAAAGTAACCACCAATGTGGATAAATAATCGGGCTGGGCAGCATTCATCAACTTGGCTGAGTTGATAGCATGTTGCTGCGATAATGCTACGCCACCTAAGCCATTGAGGATCATGACAGAAGACTTCATTCCCGCCGCACGAATTTTTTGTAATGCCGCCAGCGATGACTCGAAAGTTTCGCCTTTTTTAATCTTGGTCAGCACTTCGTCATCACCACTTTCGCAGCCAACGTACAGTAGACTTAGGCCTAACTCCCGCAGCCGAGCGAGCTGCTCAGGGGTTTTATTATTCAAGTTACGCGGCAAACAATAACTGCTGATCCGCGTAACCTGTGGTAAGTGCTTATGGATTAACTCGCAAATCGCCTCTAGCCGTGCAAAGGGTAAGCTCATAGCATCACCATCGGCCAAAAACACCCGCGATACTGGCATACCAGTTTGGGCTATTGCGAGAATATCTTGTTCAATCTTATCGAGTTTTTGTGCTCTAAAGGCTTTTTGCGGCTGGGTGTACATATCACAAAAACTGCACTGATTCCAACTACAACCGTTAGTCACTTGCAGTATTAATGACTTCCATTCTGATGGCGGTCTAAATACAGGTTCAATGTAGTTAATTAACACTGCAAACTCCTGTTAAGCCAGATAAATTAAGCGATGACTTGATGGTAAGTTTCCACATGGAAAGACTCGACTAACTCGGGCATCACCTGATGGAAATAATGCTGAATGGCATCCTTAGCGCAGTGCTCATCGAACGCCGCGATATCGACAAACTTCTCCACAAAGGTCACGCGGCGCGGTTCATCACGGCTGACATTGAGCTCATAACGGATGCAGCCTGCTTCGCGGCGCGTGTCAGGAATAAGGCTCGCAAGCGCGGCGATCAGCGCTTCAGTTTTGCCCTCTTTAGCCAGAAAACTTGCCACGCAGGCAATTTGTTGTTGATTGATTTTATAGTCCGTTGAAGTTGTCATTTCGGTTCCTTAATTGGCTTAATTTGGATGCTTACACGCATTGCTTATATTGATCGCCGCTTACGCTGGCTGATAGCGCATATCTAAATGGGGAATGCCATCTTCCAAATACATGTCGGAACAGGCGTTAAACCCAAGTTTTTGGTAGAAGTTTTTCAGATAATCCTGAGCACCAATTTGGATACCTGCAGCAGGCCAAGTGCTGAGTGCCGATTCAATCGCCTGTTGCATCAAAGGCATTGCCAGCCCTTTACCTCGTCCCGCTGGAGACACGACGACTCGGCCAATACTAGCCTCGGGATAACTCAGCCCCGGAGGCAAAATGCGGGCATAGGTGAGCAACTCGCCTGCTGGCGATAGGCCGATTAAATGCAGGGTTTCAGGGTGTCTATCTTTATCGTCAAGCTCTGGATAAGCACAGGCCTGCTCGACCACAAACACATCGACTCTCAGTTTGAGAATCTCATACAAAGTGTTAGCAGTTAATTGATTAAATTTAAGATTTTGCCATTCGACTGAATCTTGTATCGACATAAAAAGGCTCTGCGTACAACCGGAAAAGAGTCCGAGTCTATCACAGCGGTCGCCGCATAAAAAAGCGCCTTAATCCTGGGGGAATTAAGGCGCAAGGGTTACGCATTGCGAAAACGAAATGAGTCAGTCTTATTCAATTACCGCATCGTGGGCGACTGGCCCTTGAGGTTTACGGATAAGCAGCACAGCCACCACGGCAATTAACAACAGGGCACCCATAATCAAAAACACATCGTTATAGGCTTGAATATACGCCTGCTGACTCATGGTTTGTCCTAACAGAGCCTTGGCCTGCATGGTGGCGGTATAGGGATCCGAGCCGCCCTGTTGCAACATACTGGCGCTCTGATTCAAATAGTCCTGCGCCTGTGTGCTGACCGCAGGCAAAGACTCCTTAACATGGGCCAAATGGCTGCGGGCCAAGTTATCAGTTAAGGTCGCCACCAGCGCGATACCAAAGGCACCGCCTAAATTACGCATCACGTTCAGTACGGTCGAAGCCGAAGGATTCTCATGGGGCTTTAAATGGGCCGTCGCCAACATGCCAATCGGCACTAAGATAAAGGGCTGGCCTAAGGCGCGCACCACTTGGGAGGCGATCATTTGCGGCCCCGCGTAATCGGCGGTCATTTGGCTATTCATGTAATAACTGAGGGCAAACATAAAAAAGCCGAAGGCGGCTAAGTATCGCCCGTCGAAACGTTGCATTAAACGCGGCACTAATGGCAATACCAACAACTGCGGGAAGCCCATCCACATAATGACTTCGCCGATTTCCAGCGGCGTGTAATCATGCACTTGAGACAAATAAAGTGGGATCAAATAGATAGCACCAAAGAGTGCCATCCCCAGCAAAAAGTAAGCTATGGTCGAAAGCACAAAATCGCGTTTACCGAGCAGGCGTAAATTCACTAAAGGATCTTTACGTTTAAGCTGGATCCACACAAACAGCACTAAATTCACCGCGGCAATGATGGCGAGATTGCGGATCAGATCCGAGCCAAACCAATCCTTGCGGTTACCTTCCTCAAGTACCACCTCGAGGCAGCCCATACCCAGCGCCATAGTGACAATGCCCGCTAAGTCGGCATTTTTCAGCTTGTCCCACACCACGGGGCGCTTTTCGAGACCATAGGCCAACATCGCCATCACCAGCAATCCGGGCGGCACGTTGATATAAAACAGGTAATGCCAACTAAAATGCTCAGTTAACCAACCACCTAAGGTTGGGCCAATCGAGGGTGCAAACGTCGCCGTCACCCCGAATAACGCCATCCCCACGGCACGTTTATTCTCGGGTAAAAATTCTAAGATCAGCCGAAAGGCTAGCGGGATCAACGCGCCACCAAAGAAACCCTGCAACGCCCGAAAGGCGATCATGGCCTCGAGGTTCCACGAAATCGAGCACAGGATAGAAGCAAAGATAAAGGCAGCTGTGGTCCACAGCAGATAACGCCTGACCGAAAGCCCTGTGCTTAACCAACCCGAGAGCGGGATCGCAATCATCTCGGCAACCAGATAAGCCGTTGAAATCCAACTGCCTTCCTCCAGCGTTGCCCCAAGACTGCCTTGGATTTCCTTCATCGAGGCATTAGTGATTTGAATATCGAGGATCGCCATAAAGGCGCCAATCAAACCACCGAAAACAGCAATCCACGAACGGCGACTACCACGCTCATATTCGCTCGGTGTTGCCCCCGCGGCGATAGCCTCAGGTGCCGCAGCAATTGTGCTCATGTTAACGACCTACTTAGCGACCGACGTTAGCAGCGATGGCTGTCGTCGGGTGCGACGCAGTATCGACCTTGACCACGGCACTTAAACCGGGGACGACACGCGCCTCTTCTTCTGAGAGATCTAAACGGATCCGCACCGGAATACGTTGCACGATTTTAGTGAAGTTACCCGTGGCATTTTCGGCGGGCAGCAGACTGAATTTGGCTCCGGACGCCGGCGACAGACTATCGATAACACCTGTAAAGGTTTTGTCGGGAAACGCATCGAGACTGACCTGCACCGACTGCCCAGGTTGCATATGTTGGATTTGGGTTTCTTTAAAGTTCGCCGTGATCCACACAGCCCCATCCGGAACCAAACTGTAGAGAGCCTGGCCGGGCTGCACATATTGCCCCACCATGGCGCCGCGTTTACCAATCACCCCAGAGAAAGGCGCGGTCACGCGGGTATCATTAAGCTGAATTTTAGCCAGCTCCAATGCCGCATTCGACTGCTCAACCACAGAGCCAGCTTGATTAAGCTGGGCATTGAACACGGCAAGCTCACGCTCTTTAGCCACTAACAGTGCCTTGGCTTCATCCAGCCCAGCGGCGGCAGAATCAAAACCTGCCTGCAATTGGTCGACATCGTCCTGTGAGCTGTAGTTGCTGACTTTTAACTTTTTAGCACGAGTTAACTGTTGCTCGGCGCGCAGTTTGTCGGCCTGCGCCGCGACCACGCCCGCACTCGCTTGACTGATCAACGCATGTTGTAATTCCACCTTAGCGGCTAAGGTTTGCAGATCGGCCTTAGCACTGGCGAGTGACGCCTCGGCTTGGCTGACTTTGGCGCTAAACTGGTTATCTTCAAGTTGCGCCAATAACTCGCCCTTGCGCACATGCTGGTTATCGGTCACATCGGATATCACCACATAACCTGGGACCTTCACACTCACATGGGAGATATCGGCCTCAACATAGGCGTTGTCAGTGGTTTCGATAAAACGTACTTGCGTCCACCAGTAATAGCCGCCCCCCGCGACAGCGGCGAGTATCAGTGGAACGGCGATGATGAGCTTACTTTTGGACATGAATGACTCCTTGATTAGTGAGTGCTAGTGTACTACTGTCTCATCACGTTTATTAGATAGTTAAAAATCAACCCACTGTTTCACAGGCGTAACAATCATGGATCTCAATCGTGTGCAGATATTTGCCCAAGTAGTCGAGCAAGGCAGCTTTACTGGCGCCGCCAAGGCCCTGGGTTTAACTAAGGCCACCGTCAGTCGCAAGATTGCCGAACTGGAGTCCGATACTGGCACCCAATTGTTATTCCGAACGACCCGCGCCCTCAAACTCACCGAGGCGGGATCGAGTTACTACAATCGGATCAATAAGATCTTGAGCGATCTGCAGAGCGCCGAAAATCAGCTCAGCGCCCACCAGCAATTGATTAAAGGCAACCTAAAAATTGTGTGCCCCATCGAGTTAGGCCAATTGTTTCTCGGGCCTATCTTCGCCCAGTTTTTAACCCTTTATCCCGATATCACCATTGAGGCTGAGCTCACTAACCGCAAGGTCGATGTGATAGAAGAAGGCATCGATTTGTTATTCCAAATCGCCGACTCGAGCGATACTCGTCTGCAGAGCTATTCCTTAGTTAACGCCTACAAATCATTGATGGCAAGCCCAAGTTATTTAGCCGAACACGGCACACCCAAAGTGCCGCAGGACTTGGCCAAGCATAAAGCGATTCGCTTACAGTCGGCGCATATTGAAGGGGCGTGGAAGCTGTTTGATGGCCAGTCTTGGGTGGTGATTGAACCCGTCACGCAGCTAACCGTAAACAATGTCACCATTGCCCGCGAAGCCGCCATTGCAGGGCTTGGCATTACGGCCGTGCCGTCGATTATTGCGCAGGAAGCGATAGAGAAAGGCTATTTAGTGCCGCTCCTCGACGATTATCCTATGGTGCAAACCAAAGTGGTGCTCAGTTATCCCAAACGGGCGTATTTACCACGCAAATATCGCGTCTTTATCGAATTTATCTATACCGCCCTGTTCAAACGATGGGGGTCACAGGTATTAGAAGTACCAGAATTTATCGGTCAGCAAGAGCAGCCTTCCCCACGTCAAACTTAACAATTGTAACTTTCAGAGGGTGAAATCAGACGGCGAAGGATAAATCCCGAATGTCAGAATTGCCTTAATCCTTAAGCCCCTATAAGCTTGGCAAGGTAACAGGCAGCAAAAGACCCTTAGGTTTTCCTGATACAGATAACACAATAAAATTTAACATTTCATTTTTAATTTCGGAGGAAACCTAATGAGCTTAATTAAAGAGTTCAAGGCTTTTGCGTCCCGTGGCAATGTGATCGATATGGCGGTGGGTATTATCATCGGTGCCGCTTTTGGCAAGATAGTCTCATCCTTTGTAGCCGATATCATTATGCCGCCAATTGGGATCATCTTAGGTGGCGTGAATTTCAGCGATCTGAGCATAGTGTTGCAAGCCGCCCAGGGCGATGCGCCAGCGGTAGTGATTGCTTACGGTAAATTCATTCAAACCATCATCGACTTTACCATTATCGCCTTCGCGATTTTTATGGGCTTAAAAGCCATTAACAGTCTAAAACGCAAGCAGGAAGAAGCGCCGAAAGCGCCACCTGCACCGACCAAAGATCAAGAGCTGTTATCAGAGATCCGCGATCTACTTAAAGCGCAGCAAGAAAAATAAGCTAACGCCATTTTTATCTTATTGATTGCAATAAAAAACCCATCGACTTCGATGGGTTTTGTTTTTGTTCAAGCGCTTAGCTTACTCGGGCACGTCGTGCACTGTTTCGCTATAGTCTTGCACTACTTCGGCAACACGGATGCGATAAGCGTTAAATAAGCAAGGCACAATGCCAGATTGCTCAGCAATGCTGTGGGCCATTTGATTACGCCATTGGGTAATAGAGGCCATATCATCCCAAAACGATAAGCTCAGCACCTTGCCATCGTCGGTTAAGCTCTGAAACCGTTCAATTGAAATCAGCCCCTGACGCCCTTCTAAATATTGGCGCATCTCAGCTGCCACGTGCAGATATTCTTCCTTGCCTTCTTTCGTGGGCACGACTTCAAAAATGACTGCGATCATAATGCTCTCCAGAGATAGTAATCCTTAATACCAGAGCTAAGCCTAGCCTAGATCGCGCACTATAGCTCACTGATTTTTAACTTTAACATTGAGCCTTGCCACAAAATGATGCCAAGGCTCAACATCCCACTAGGCGGGCGACTTATCGTGGCGATATAACCAGCGATACAGGGTCGGTAACACCAATAACGTCAGTGCCGTAGAGCTAAACAGCCCGCCGATAATCACCACCGCCAGCGGCTTTTGGATTTCACTGCCCACACCCGATGACACTAAGATGGGGATCAAGCCCAAGGCCGAAGTCAAGGCCGTCATCAGCACTGGGCGTAAACGGCCAACCGTGCCTTCGTAAACCGAGTCATAGAGCGACTCGCCGCTCTGCCTGCGCTGATTAATCGAGTCCACTAACACCACACCATTGAGTACCGCCACCCCAAACAGCGTGATAAAACCAATGGAGCTTGGCACCGATAGATAAGTGCCGCTGACAAACAGCGCCACGATACCGCCGATCAATGCCAGAGGCACGTTTGCCATGATCAATAAGACCTGCTTCAGCGCACCAAAGGAGAAGTACAACAGCAAGGCAATCAAAGCGATAGAGATAGGCACCACCAACATCAGCTTTTGTTGTGCCCTCTGCTGGTTCTCGTACTGACCACCCACAATTACCGTGTATCCTGCGGGCAAATCGGCCTGAGACACTAGCGCATAGATATCTTTGACCACAGATCCCATGTCCCGCCCCGCCACGTTGGCTTGCACCACCACGCGGCGCTGCACATCATCACGGCGAATATTCGGCGGCGCCATTTCCACCTCAACGCTGGCCACCTCACCTAAACGCACTGTGGCACCATTACTGCCGCTAAGGAGTAAATCCTTAATCACATCCGGGCTGCTGCGATACTCGGCTGCGAGGCGCAAATTGATGTCGTATCTCGCGTTACCGTCGATTACCTGTCCGGCACTGGCACCGCCTATCCCTTGGCTGACTAGCGACATCACTTGGTCGACACTGATGCCATAACGGGCAAGCTGCGACCGGTCTGGCCGCACTACCAGCTGCGCCTCACCACTGACCTGCTCGAGTGACACATCCACGGCGCCGGGAATTTTCGCCACCAGATCGGTGAGCACTTGTCCCTTTTCTGATAAGACATCTAAATCGGGGCCAAAAAGCTTAATCGCCAACTGCGCCTTTACCCCAGAGAGCAACTCATCGACCCGCGTCGCAATCGGTTGTGAGAAGGTGAGTAGCAGTCCGGGGAAGACACTGAGCTTTTCTTCCATTAACCGTTGCAGCTCCAAACGCGAGCTAGCCGATTGCCATTCTTCGATGGGTTTAAGGCCGATATAGACTTCGATATTGCTGACAGGCTCAGGATCGCCGCCTAATTCAGGCGCACCGATACGGCTCAAGGCATATTCCACCTCGGGGAACTCCAGCAACATGGCCTCAAGCTTTGGCGCTACATCTAAAGAAGTGCCAAGGCTCGCGGTCGGTGCCAGCGTCACCCTAAGGTTAATCGTACCTTCCTCTAGCTCGGGCACGAACTCGGTCCCCAGCCTGGGCAGCAAAACCATACTCATGGCAAACATCAGCAGCGCGCTGATCATCACCAACTTTGGCCGAGCAAGTGTTGCACTCAGCAGCTTGCGATAGGCGGAGTCCAAAGGTGCTAAGACAACGCTCTCCTTGAGCACGACGCCACGCTTAAACAGATAAACCGCCAGTGCAGGCACGGCAATCAAGGCCACCAGTAAAGCGGAAATCATCGCCAAAATAATGCTGACCGCCATCGGCTGAAACAGTTTGCCCTCAACCCCTTCCAGCGCAAATAACGGCGCAAACACCACAATGATGATGGCGGTCGCGAAGAAGATCGGACTGCAAACCTCTTTCGCCGCCAGCATAATGCGCACGGCCATGCTGTTATCCGCGTCTAAAGCATGAGCACAGCCATCCTCATCGCCATGATATGGGTCAACTTCGCCATCGGCGCGGCTTCTCGCCTGGGCTAAATGGCGACGGTCTGGCTGAGTTAAATGTTTGAAAATATTTTCAACCATCACCACAGAACCATCGACCAACATACCAATGGCCACCGCTAATCCACCGAGAGACATCAAGTTGGCAGACAGGCCATAGTAAGACATCACCATTAGCGCCAAACCAATGGATACAGGGATAGACAGCAGCACTAACAGGGTGGCGCGGATATTCACAAGGAACAGCGCCAAGATCACCACGATAAACACAAAGGCCATCAGCAGCGCATCGCGCACTGTGGTAACGGCTTTATCCACTAAGTCCGCTTGGTCGTAAAACACCTCAAAGGACACGCCCTTAGGCAGCGCCTGCTCAATCAGATTAATCCGCGCATCGATATCATCAATCGTCGCCTTAGTGTTGGCGCCCATGCGCTTAAGCACGACGCCCGCCACCACTTCGCCCAAGGCTTGCGCCTGACCCGCTTCATCGCGGCGCGTCATAGTCACGGCCCCAACACGGATCTCACTGCCAAAATCGACCTTAGCAATGTCGCCCACTCGCACAGGCGTGCCACGGACTTCAGTCAGCGGAATTTGGGCGATCGCGGCAAGCCCTGCTTCACCCGCGGGTAACATGCCATAACCCCGCACCACCAATTGCTCCTGGCCTTGGTCCATAAACCAGCCACCAGCGTTGCGGTTATTGCTCTCAAGCGCCTCACTCACCTGCGCCATCGACAAACCATAGGCTCGCAGCTTGTTAGGGTCGACCTGCACTTGATACTGGCGTACCTCGCCGCCAAAGGATAAAACATCGGTCACACCGCCCACCGGCATCATGATCAGTTTAACGAGGTAATCGTTAAGGCTACGCAGCTCGGCGGCATTAATGCCAGAGCTAGGGTCAGCCCGCAGAATGTACTGATAAATCTGCCCCAAACCTGAAGTGTTAGGGCCAATTTCTGGCACGCCCACTCCGCTTGGGATCATCTCCCGCGCCGCCTGTAACTGCTCAAACACTTGCTGACGGGCAAAGTAAATATCCGTGCCCTCGGCAAATACCACGGTCACAATGGACAAGCCAGTACGTGAAAGTGAGCGCACCTCGGTCACCGCTGGCAAGGCATACATGGCCGATTCGACCGGATAACTGATGAGCTTCTCCACCTCTTCGGCGGCCAAGCCCTCGGCCGCAGTATTGATGGTCACCTGTACGTTGGTCACATCGGGAAAGGCATCCAGATTCAATTTAGGCAACATGGCGACACTAGCGGCCACCACAGCAAGTAGTGCCAGCACTACTAATAGCCGATTTTTAATCGCGGCTTCGATTGCTTTTTGCAACATATAAATTCCTCGCGCATTCGCCCTAAGCCTTTAAAAAGGCGTAAAAATAGGGCTTGATAAGGTTCGACTCATCGGCATTAGTGGGCATGAATATCAAAGCCAGCTTTGGCCTGCTCCGACGCTAAGAAAAATGCGCCTCCCACCACCACTTTTAGTTGTGCCTGTCGTGCCTTATCCAACTTGTCGCCGCGCACTAGGCTTAAGCCACGCTGACGCTGCACCAGCTCCACCTCAATGGCTTCAAAACCATCCTCGTCTTGAATAAAGATCTGCCAATCGCCATCCCCGCTGCGGGTAAGCGCCGCATCGGGCAAGACAATTCCTGAAGAAAAGCCTGATGATAAGTCGCTGCCCTTGGGCGCATCGGCAAAATACAGCTCGGCAAATTGCCCCGCGTGTAACACATGTTCAGGGTTGGGCATACTGACTAAAATTTGCTCGGTGCGGGTCACGCTATCTAGCTCATGGGAACGGCCAATAATCTTGCCCGCCAGCGTTTTATCCCCCACTTGCACTAACGCCGGGCCGCCGACATTCACATTGGCCGCCTGCGCCGGGGTTAATTGCGCTTCCACCCAAAGGTGCGACTCATCGGTCAACTGCATTAATGGTGTGCCAGCGGTGAACACTTGGCCTAGCATGGCAATATCCTGCTGCACACGGCCATCGATAGGCGCTAAAAGTTGATAGCTACCGATAGCTTCTGGAGTCGACTCTAAGGTACGGATCTGTGCATCCGTCATCTTGATCGCCTCCAGAATTGCTCGCTTAAGTTCAGCATCGACCTGCGCCTGCATTCTGCGGCTCACGCTCACCGCGCCCTCGCTCATCCGACGCACTCGACTCCACTCGGCGGCGGCATTGATATATTCCGCCTGCGCCTTGGCGACTTCTGCACCGCCCAAGGTCAGTAAGGGCTCACCTTTTTTCACCTCTTGGCCGGGCACCACATGGCGCGCCTGCACCCGCACATCCAGCTGCGGCGCTAAGGTCGCGGTTCTATCACGGTCAACCACTAAAGTCGCCGTCGCCCGAATATCGAGATTAAGATTGCTAAGACTTAAGCTGTCGCTGTTCAAGGGCAACAGGCGCACGCCGGCAAGTTCCAACTGCGCAGGCGTAAAAGTGAGCGCCTGCTCACCATGGTCATCTTCTGTTGCACTTACGCTCTTTTCAGCGGTATTGGCCACCTTTTCGGCGCCGTGGTCATGGCCTTCACCCGCGAAGGTGGGGGTCGTAATAGTTAACGAAGTAAGCATCAGCGCCAGCGCTAAACGAGAAGGAGTAAATAACGACCTTAAGCCCGCAGCAGACACTGTGCCCAAAGTATGGAAAGACGATTTTTGAGTAAATGAATTCATAGTGTTACCTCACGATTACTTTGCTGGCACGGCATTTGTGGAAGAAGTGGAACTTGATTTGTCGACTAAATTGTCGATCACAGACAGCAGCTGACCGCTGTCCCCCATCCAAGTTAACCAACTCTGATAAATTGCCGTTTCGAGGTTTAAACCGACCAAATAGCTGGCCGCGAGTTGTCGCCGACTCTGCAAATACTCGCTAGTACTCACATCCCCCGAACGCCACTGCTCACTTAAGGATTTAGCGGCTTTACTCCCCGAGGCTTCGACTCGCTCACGCCAATCTTGATAGCGCGCCAGTAAACGGGGTAACGCATTGGCAAATTGTGCCTGTTTGGCCGTAAGTACTCGCTCACGGGCTAAGTAGTTCTGCTCCGCGATAGCGATGCCTTTATCGGCAACCGACTGTAACTCGCTGTAGTTATTCCGCACCTGCAAAGGGATCGCCACGCCGACGCCAAACTTGTTGTCATCGCCTTCCTTTTCAACACCGAGGTTGATGGTGGGATCGGCCGCAGTGTCCGCCTTAACCTTCATGGCATTGGCCTTGGCCAGCAACACCTGTTGATGGGCACTGGTCAATGCGGGTAAATCCGCTTTTGGGGACATCTTAGACACCCATTGGCCAATCTCGGGGATAAACTCCCGAAATCCCAGCTTATCGACGCCAAGTAATTCGATGACTTTGCCATCGGCCACTAACGCCGCTTGTTCGGCCAGCGCATAGTCGGCGGTATTGCTTGCCAATTCGAGTTTAAGCAGTTGCAATTCAACATCGGATAAATCCCCAGCCGCAAAGCGCTGCTCGGCAATATTGAGCTGTGCCTGCGTAAACCTTAATTGCTGCTCGGCGAAGGTCAGCGCCTTATTGCTCTGCGCCTGCTCGGCCAGCGCCAATAGCCGCTCGGCCAACATCTGACTGCGCTCTAACTGTATATCTGCTAACAGGATTTGCGCCTCGAGCTGGGCAAGGCGAGTCGCTACGCCGCGCTTATCGCCCCAATCTAGGGTTTGGCTCAGCCCTAGGCTGTAGGTATCTGTGTCGGCGTTTTGATAATTGAGTCCAAGCTCAGGGTTATAGATGGCGCGATCCGCAGCCGCAATGGCAAGCTCTGCCTGTTGCTGCCGAGCAATTTGCGCCTGCACTTCGGGTAACTGATTAATTCGCATGAGTAACTCAGGCAACCACTGATTAAGTGAGGCTTGAGTCTCAGGGGCTAATAGCTTGTCTGGTGCCAATTCAACCGATGAGACGATTGAATCGTCCTTAAGCACTTTGGATTCGAGGGCTGAAGTTGCTGCAACGGCAGAGTTAACCTGTCCGCCGACGAGCACTAAGCTACTCATGAGGGCAAACAAGGTCTGGGCGATAATGGTTTTATTCATCGCAATTCCTAACAATATCTAATATTGATTGGCCCACGCCATAGGCATACGGATACCAATCGAACACTCCCCAGAGGCGTTAAATATCGAATAAGCTCAAAGCGCTAGCACGAGCCATGGCCGTTTTAGACCCATCATCGATGCTGTGGGGATAAATAAAGGGCTTATAGCGACACGCAAAAACGCTGCGATACGCGATAAGCAGATATTGAAGGTTAAGCGATGGGAGGGCGGTACTTAGGTAATTGATCTGCCGAGAAATAAGCTAAATCAGCCGGCACATAGGCCATATCAAACGCGATAGCCGTTTGGCTCTCGGTATGGGATAACAACGCCACATGACCGCCGTGACATTGGCAATCGAGGCAGAGGTCAAAATCTTGAATTTCAGTGGTTTGCACTAAGTGTGAATGGCCACTCACGCTCGCCGTTGCTATGCCCGACTTGAGTGCCGTTTCGCCAAACGCCTCGGCACTGAATCCGAGTGCCTGCTCATTGGGGCACACACAATCCACACATTGGGCCAAGGTGGTCACGGGCGCACTAAATTGGAGATGGGGATGATTCTCGGCTTCTTCGGCACCATTACCCGCATGTAACTGATGCGCACCCAAATTCGCGCCCGCAAATTGCAGCACGATAATGGCTATCAGTAGGGTGACCATTCGGCTAAAGAATGGCTTGGCGGTCGAAATCAAATATCACCTTTGGACAATTCAGTAGGTTGTTAAGCAATAGCTTGTGCAACTTCAGACAGGGATTCTAAGCATAAGTTCACAGCTTGCAACTAAAAAGAAGCCAAGCTGTGACGCTACTCGCTTGAAAAGCTTATTTAAACACGCAGTGTTTTGCGTAATCGGCGGCTTCGTTCGCCGTCCAATCGCCAGATGGTTTATCCTTCATTTGCTTACACCAAGCTTCACTGCCCACCTCTGGCGCACAGGCACTTAAGCCTGCGGTAAAGGCCAACACTAGGGCGATAGCGCCTAATTTAGCGGTCGGTTTGGCAGTCATAGTTTTCAACAAAGACATAGTTAATTCCTTATAAGTAATACCCACCATGGGCCGTTAAAAAGTTGAACGTTTCGCAATCCAGTCGATAGCTTTGGCTTTTTGTTCTAAGGGGAACCAAGCCACTTCGCCCTGCATAAAGGGGCCGAGTAAACGCACAGCGTTACCCACCCAATCTGGGCCACCAACAAATACTAAGGCTTCAAAATTAGGGAGTTGGACTTCGCCGCTGCCCGTTAGCGACTCAAATTCCCAGCCTTCGAGTAAGACGTCCGCCTCGATATACAGGCAAACTTGTCCCCAATCCTTGCGGTAACTCTTAATGGCCGGCTGTAAACGGGTCCGATAATCGGTTGATGAGAGTCTACCACTGGCGAAAAGACTGATAACACCCTTAGCAATATCGGGGATTTGGCATAACATAAAGGCACTCCGAAACGAGAACACTATTTTGCAAACGGGCAAACACGCCTGCCCAGCAAGAATGCGCCGATGATAACAAATCTATTGAAAAGCCATAAGCAGTTATTGCTCGCTTCTCAAAGCAATTGGACAAAACCCTAAGTCTGCCATGATAAAAATCTCAAACCGTGTGGAACTTCCGGAAAATGAAATCGAGTGGCAATTTATCCGCTCAAGCGGCGCTGGCGGGCAGAATGTAAATAAAGTCTCCACCGCCGCCCAATTGATTTTTGATATTAAAAACTCGTCATTACCCGAGTTTTATCAGCAGCGCCTGCTGCAAAAAGCCGATCATCGGATTACCGCCAGTGGCAAAATCATTATCAAATGTCAGGCGAGCCGCAGCCAAGAGGCGAATCGGCAAACCGCATTGGAGCAATTTATCGCCCTAGTTGCCAGCGTGGCCGAAGTGCCCAAAAAACGCATTCCAACCCGCGCGACCAAAAGCAGCCAAACCAAACGCTTAGATGCGAAAAAACAACGTGGCGCCACTAAAGCCATGCGACAGATTAAGTTTGATTAACCCCGCCGACAGCGCGGTGACATTCATAATGCAAAATCCGCCCGAACAGGTTAAGTTAATGGCATTCAACCCGTTAAGGCATGTCGTAAAAGGAAAGCGTAATGAATCATAAAGTTCTGCTCATCAATGGCCCCAATTTAAACCTCCTTGGCCGCCGTGAGCCCAGTGTTTACGGTCATCAAACCTTAGCCGATATCGTTGCCATTTTGAGTGAACAAGCTCAAGCAGCAGGTGTTGAACTTGAGCATATTCAATCGAATGCCGAATTTGAACTGATCAACGCTATCCATGCCACCGATGCGCAGATGATCATTATCAACCCCGCAGCCTTTACCCACACCAGTGTGGCCCTGCGTGACGCACTGCTTGGGGTAGATATTCCCTTCTTTGAAGTGCATTTATCCAATGTCCATGCCCGCGAGCCCTTCCGCCACCACTCCTATTTGTCCGATAAGGCCATTGGGGTAATTTGTGGTTTCGGCGCCCAAGGCTATGAGTTTGCCCTTGCGGCGGCGATTAAGAGATTGAAGGCATAAACGCGATTAGCGTGAGTACAGGGAGCCACAAGCCATGGCGGTTGACCTTCGAAAGATCAAAAAACTGATTGAATTAGTGCAGGAATCTGGGATTGCAGAACTGGCGATTACCGAAGGGGAAGAGTCTATTCGCATCACCCGCTACGGCCCGCATCCCACAAGCGCACCTGAAGGCGCGCACAATCCTGCGCCCTCTTCTGCACTCACGCCAAAGCCAGCCAAAGCCCGTGACGCCCTGCCTGTGATTGAAGGTTTTGTGCAGCTATCGCCCATGGTCGGCACCTTCCATGCTTCGCAAGGCCAAACCGAAGTGCCCTTGGTGCGTGTGGGTCAAAGTGTGGCCCGCGGCGACACGCTTTGCATTATCGAAGCCATGCGAATGCAAAATCCCATCGAGGCCGAGCGTGACGGTATAGTCGGCGCTATTTGGGTGAAAGACGGAGACGAGGTCGCCTTCGACCAGCCGCTGTTCACTCTTATCGAAACCTAGACTTCGAAATAGAATTTAGAGGTAAAGATGATACTGATTACTGGCGCAAGCAGTGGCTTAGGCGCAGCATTAGCCGCCCTATATGCCAAGGATAACCAAGCACTTACACTGACGGGACGCGATGCCAACCGTCTTCATACTGTGGCTAATGCCCTCAGCCCATTTTCGAATCAAAGCATTAGCGCCATCAGTGCCAATTTAGCAGACGAAGCGAGTGTCGAAGCGCTATTCGATGGCCTCACCGATACTCCCAACACGGTTATCCACTGCGCTGGCAGTGGTTACTTTGGCGCACTGGAAACCCAAGGCACGAGTGAAATCCAAGCACTGCTAAATAACAATGTTACTTCGACGATTCTGCTGGTACGTGAATTGGTGAAACGCTATAAGCAGCAAGCGGTTAAGGTGGTGATCGTTATGTCCACCGCCGCCCTCGCCGCCAAAGCGGGTGAATCGACCTACTGCGCCGCCAAGTGGGCGGTGCGGGGCTTTATCGAATCGGTACGTTTGGAGCTCAAGCAAAGTCCAATGAAGTTGATTGCGGTTTATCCCGGCGGTATGGATACCGGCTTTTGGCCAAGCAGTGGTAAGAGTCTAGATACCTCAAGCTTTATGTCCGCCGATGAGGCCGCAGGCATGCTAAAACAAGCACTGCTCGCCACTGAACATGGTTATATCGCCGATATCACCATACAAAGAGGTTAAGAAGTTTACTTAAAGGCGGCGCAGATATAGATCTGCGCCGTCATGGTCAGCTTAATCAATGCAGTTTGCAGTACAAAGATTGTCAGCGCGGCGACTCTCCCTATGGGTTAACCACCACATAACTAAACCACCGAGGGATAACAGCGCTGCGGCATAGCCAGTCGCGGCGATGCCTTGGCCTGATAAGATCACTAAGCTGCCAACCCAAGGGCCAATCGCATTGGCAAGGTTAAAGGCACATTGTACTAAAGCGCCCGTCATGGCCTGCCCATCCGGGGCCACATCCATTAATCGCGCCTGTACTATGGTTGCCAGACCAATCCCCGAACCTACAAAGAATACAATCGGCATTAATGCCCAATAAGATCCCGTCAAACTCGGATACAGTGCCAACACTAAGGTGCTTAACACCAGCGACCAAAATGCCGCCGCCAGCGCCGACTTATCCGCCGCCCAGCCACAGACTAAGGTGCCCAAGGTGGCGCCAATCCCAAAGACCGCCATCATCACCGGGATTTTAAAGGGCTCGACCTGAGTGACTTGGATCAGCGTCTCGGCCAGATAGGTATACACACAGAAAATCCCGCCAAAACCGATAGCCGCAATGCCGAGCGTGAGCCAAACTTCACGGTTCTTCAGGGTTTGCAGCTCTTTTTTCGGGCTGGCATTTTGCGGTACGGCGACATTCGGCGCGAGAAAATACAGCATCACGGCAGTCACGGCGGCAATAATCGCCACTATGCCGATACCAGAGCGCCAACCGACGGTTTGTCCCATCCAAGTCGCGAAGGGCACACCAACGATAGTGGCTAAGGTTAAGCCGATAATCACCCGAGAAACCGCTCGAGCCTTCATCTCGGGAGGCACTAATGACGCCGCCAGTAACATAGCCACCCCAAAGTAAGCCCCATGGGGCAAGCCACTTAAAAAGCGGAAAAAGACTAACCAATTCAAGCTGGGTGCTAGGGCGCTTAAGCCATTGGCAACCGCCATCATGGCGGCCAAGGCGATTAACAGCGTGCGCCGCTTAATCCTCACCCCCAGCACCATAATAATCGGCGAGCCCACCACCACCCCAAGGGCATAGGCACTGATGGCATAACTCACATGGGCGACATCAACACTTAAATCGCTGGCGATATAAGGCACTAAGGTCATAGCGGCAAATTCTGTGGTGCCTAAGGCAAAGGTGCCTAATGCCAAGGCGAGTAACACCCAAAGCGCGCTGCTTTGAGCCTGAGTCTGGGGTTGAACTGCTTGCAAACGATTTCTCCGCGATTCTATAAAACGACAACTGGCTAAGAAAAAAATAGGAGCCCACTCGGGGCTCCCGTCGATAAGGCCTAAAACAATATTACTTCACTAACTGTTCTTGATAGGTTTGGCTATTCCAATCGAAGGCGTAAAGCGTACCTTGCCACTCATATAAGGTACGGCCATCCTGTTGCACTATTCTGGCATTGCTCGGCAGGCTCGACACACTGCGCGCCGCCCGTGCACGGGGCACATTGGCAATTTGCTCCGCCGAGGCTGATGATGCCCTAGCCGTCGATGCACCTGTCTGTGATATCACAGTCGCACTATTCGTTGGCATATTCGACACCATACGGCCTTCGCTCGGCGAATATTGCATACTCGTTGTGACTCGCACAGGGGGCGAAACCGCCACTGGCGTATCATCATAGGCCATAGGAATAGACAAGCCTATGCCCGAATAGGGTGAATTCCAATAACGCGAGCCATTCCAGCCCCAATCGTTCCAACCGTTATTGTTCCAACCATAGCCGAGATTCCAACCCGTGCCCCAACCCGTCGCTAAGCCGACACCTAGGCCCAATCCCCACGGATAATAAGGACGATAATGGCGATGGCTATCCCCATGTTTATGGTGATTATTGTAGTGATTATCGTGGCGACCATGACTCTCGCTATGGCGATCATTGCCGCGATCGCGCGCCGCCGCCAGATTCGGCACGGCTAAACTGCAAATCAGTAAGGCGCCCAGTAAGGACAAGGCAAAGCTTGGTTTATGCCAAGGCTCAGCCGACTTAGGTAAGCAAACTGATTGAAGTTGAAGATATTTATCTTTAACAAGGCATGGAGAGAGTGTCATATAAACCTCGAAATACCGGGCGCTGGTCAAATAAACATCGACCTAGGACAAGCATTTTACGCTTCCAAAGCTGGAAGATCACTGAATAGGTTAACCCTAAAACAGAAAAATGCTATAGTGCGCGCCACACGGATTTCCACTGCAGAGGCTATTTCCACATGAGTTTTAAGGATTTACGCAGCTTTATTGATCATCTGGAAGCCAATGGCGAACTCAAACGCATTAGCTACCCCGTTGATCCTCATTTAGAAATGACAGAGATCGCCGATCGCGTTCTACGCGCCAAAGGCCCTGCACTCCTATTCGAAAATCCAACGAATCATTCAATGCCAGTGCTGGCCAACCTCTTTGGTACCCCAAAACGCGTCGCCATGGCGCTGGGTAAAGAAGACCCGCTCGCGCTGCGAGATGTGGGTGAGCTGCTGGCGTTTTTAAAAGAACCCGAGCCACCACGCGGCTTTAAAGACGCGATTTCAAAAATCCCCATGTTTAAGCAAGCCTTGAATATGCCGCCTAAAACGGTGCGTAATCCCGCCTGTCAGCAAGTGGTAAAAACGGGCGATGAAGTCGATTTAACTCAGTTGCCGATTCAGCATTGCTGGCCGGGCGATGTCGCACCTTTGGTCACTTGGGGTTTAACCATTACCAAAGGTCCGCGTAAGAGTCGCCAAAACCTTGGGATCTACCGTCAGCAGCTGCTCGGCAAGAATAAACTCATTATGCGCTGGCTGTCCCACCGTGGTGGCGCCCTCGACTTTGCCGATTTTAAAGAGCAATTCCCCGGCGAACGTTACCCAGTGGTGGTAGCCTTAGGCTCTGATCCTGTGACCATTTTAGGCGCGGTCACCCCAGTGCCCGATGCCATGAGCGAATACGCCTTTGCAGGATTGCTGCGCGGCGAGCGCACCGAAGTCTGCAAGGCATTAAGCTGTGATTTAGAAGTGCCTGCCAGCAGCGAGATCATCCTCGAAGGCTATATCGATCCCGACGAAATGGCCGAAGAAGGCCCCTACGGCGACCACACGGGTTACTACAACGAGACGGATAAATTCCCTGTCTTTACCGTGACCCATATTACCCACCGTAAGGATCCGATTTACCACAGCACCTACACAGGCCGTCCACCGGATGAACCCGCCATGTTAGGTGTGGCACTCAACGAAGTGTTTGTGCCGATTTTGCGTAAGCAATATCCTGAAATTATTGATTTTTACCTGCCGCCCGAAGGTTGCTCCTATCGGATGGCGGTGATCTCGATTCGTAAACAATACCCCGGCCATGCGAAACGGGTAATGATGGGCGCATGGTCCTTCCTGCGCCAATTTATGTATACCAAGTTTATTGTGGTGGTCGACGACGATGTGAATTGCCGCGACTGGAACGATGTGATTTGGGCCATTACCACCCGTATGGACCCTAAGCGCGATACCGTGATGATCGATAACACGCCTATCGATTACCTCGACTTTGCCTCCCCCGTAGCGGGCCTCGGCTCCAAAATGGGCCTCGATGCGACTAATAAGTGGGAAGGCGAAACTAACCGTGAATGGGGCACACCGATCGTGATGGATCCTAAGGTTAAGCAAAAGATCGACTCAATCTGGGATGAGTTAGGCATAGACGACAGCCCAACCCTATAATTCAGCTTAAGCACGACTCTCGTACCCACTTAAGCCAAGAGAATAGGCCGCCAGCGGCCTTAATGTGACACCTAACGACAACAAATGATGAAAGGTGCAAAGGAAGTTTGATGAAAACCATACGTTGTAAGATAGAGAAAGTAACCCCCTTTAACGACGCCGTGTATCAGGTGTGGTTAAAGCCCGACACCCCCTTTGAGTTTCAAGCGGGACAATACCTGTGTGTTGTGATGGGTGAAAAAGATAAACGTCCCTTCTCTATCGCGTCCGCCCCCAATGCCGAAGTGATTGAGCTTCATATTGGCGCGGCCGTTAGCGAAAGCTATCCAATGCAAGTGGTTGAAAAATTGCGTAATAGCACGCATATCGACATCGAAGCTCCCGGCGGCGAAGCCCACTTACGCCACGACAGCCAGCGCCCACGTCTATTGATCGCCGGTGGCACTGGCTTCTCGTACATTAAGAGTATTGTCGAGCAACAAATCGCCCTCGACCAACAGGTCGAAACCACCCTCTACTGGGGTTGCCGTACCCAAGATGCGATGTACTACGAAAGCATCGCCCGCCAATGGCACGACGCTCACCCTTGGTTACACTTTGTGCCCGTTGTGGAAGAAGCTCCAGCTAACTGGCAGGGTAAAACCGCTAACCTGCTCGCGCAAATCAAGCAAGATTTTGTCAGCCTAAACGGCTATGACATTTATATCGCAGGTCGTTTCGATATGGTTGGCGCCGCCCGCGAAATCTTCCGCGAAATGGGTGTCGATGAAGCCCATCTCTACGGCGATGCCTTCGCGTTTATCAAATAACGCGTTGATGTGTGAGTTTGGCTGAGTAACCTTTGCCAACATAGGCTCAAACAATAACCCCCAGTTTTTACTGGGGTTTTGTTTTTTAGCGCAACTTGATTAACTGTAAGGATTAAGCACTGTCATTCCAGTGACACGCAGCGAGTACATCCATGTATGCTCGACGGCGGCATCCATGCCGCCAACGGTCACTTTCATGCCAATGCTTAATCTCTCCATCCCTTACCAAATCTTCATTCTATTTTTTACAACCACACATCAAATGATGTTAACCATCGCTGACTAAATAAAATGTCATATTACGACGAACTCCGGTGATATTATCCCCTTATAAAACATCATTATAATTCTATGCTCGTTTTAAGGATTGAAACAAAATGAAGAAGTACCTTGTCGCTTTACTCGCCTGTATTGCCGCGCTATTTTGGTTTACCCAAAAAAACTCTAACAGCTCATCGCATTCCAATGACAAGATAAAAACAGCCCAGCCCTCAACCTCGTCTTCATCCGCAACACTTGAGAAAGAAGTCGCCCACAAAAAACTGAAGGCTCCTAACAACTACTATAGTTGTCAGCAACTTATCACATCGGAAAAAGAAACACGTTGGAATTGGGCTAGAAAACAAGAATGGGATCAATGGTTAGACAAAGGGTATTCTATCGATGAGATTACATTGGCTATAGATCACTTTTTAAATTCTAATTTCGCGGCTAATTGGCGGGCAAAGCAGCTCAAAAAAGACTCAAAACTTAATCAGCAGAATCAAAGTTTAGCTGAACAAGTAAAGGCTTTAGTGCCTGATCTCCCCTCGTCTGTACGAATCGAGAGAAGCATACCTCAATCTCAAATAGAAAATATTGCCACACTCACTCAAGCTGACGCACTAGCACTCATTAAAGAAACGAAGCTCAGCATCGATGATGTTGATTGGTTGATTAAACAAGATTCACTTAGCCAGCAATTATTGTCACAAGCCATTGAAAAAATTGATAACACAGATGAGATTATAGGATTCGGAATCCAAGAGAATGAAACTCTACATCTTATCGATACCGCAGCCTACTATGGCAGGGATCAAATCGTAACCGCTCTGCTAGAAAAGAACAGTGTTCTCAGTGATGATGCATACCTAGGCACAACCATGGATTATGCCCTTGCTCGTCTGGATTACTATTTCCAAATGAATATTCCATTAGAAGATGACTTAATTGTACGACAAGTCAAAATAATTAAAGCGCTTCACGGACTAAATAGCACTGCCAACTTTAGCATTCAGTCAGATCAAAAAGCCGTGGGTTTCTTTCCTCGCCATATTTATAGCTTCGATGCACAACAAATAACAAATTTACAGCAAATGTATGGCCTCACACTCACAGATATACTCCCTAAAAAAGTATTAACTTTTAATCCTAACTCCCCTTTATTAAAAGAACTTAACGCCAATTTTGCACAACTAGATGCAAACAGTCCTACACCTGAAGCAGTTGCAGATTGCCAGTCATTCGTTCACAAAATAGATTCTCAATGGCAGCCACGTAGTCTTTCTTACTTTATCGATAAACTAACCAAAGAGGGCAAAGAGGTCACAGCCACCCATCTCCATCAAATTGATCCAGCATTAGCTGATTGCTTTAACTATCAACAATGGCAACCTCTTTCTAGACGGCAAAGTGGCGATCACAACTTAGACAGCGCTATATACAAGCTTGCGGCTCAGAATAACATCAATGAAGCCATTAAAATGGTTGAGGACGCGCAGTTAGAAGAGAATGTAAATCGTGAATTTTTCTATCAACTATTAGGTTATAACCCCAAGTATTTCACTGAGTTACAACTCAGCAAATTACGTCAAGAAACATTCGACTACGATGCCTTGTATCGCATGGCAAATTCCAAAACGATTTCCCTTATGACCGAAGGTTTGGATATCGATAAGCTAGATTATACGGGTAAAAGTTGGCTCGACATTGCGATAGTGAATCGCGATCTTCCACTGCTAAATTATCTGGTTAATCAGCATATTAGCTATCCACATAGGGAAAGCGGACGAGATCCACTGTATCTGTTATTGGAGACTAGCCATTACGAATTTAACCCTGAGCATCTATTGGAGTACTTATCCTTACTAATGGTACTTGAACCCAAGGTCTACCCTCATCATCAACGTTTAATGTCATTGATACGTTTGAAGTTCCCTGAGTCATACACTCAAATCATCAACCAATTCCCAACGTTAATCGCAAAAGAGGACACACCACTGCCACCTGCTGTGTGCCTTAATTATTAAGGTTGTCCAACAGATAAAAGTAAGAATGGAGACGCCCGCAATTCTTCTGGCTTTTCGGGCTAACTAACAACTCCAAAAATAATGGAGTTCGCCTCCCCTGCGAAGTTGTCGAAATACGTAGATAGCTCTTAGTTGTTTGAGCTGGGCCGTGGCGACATCAGGGATGATGGCGCAGGCTCGGTGAGACATGGATGTCCCATCTGAGCCGTTAGGCAATTTTTATTGGAGTATGAGACCACTAACCAATGCATGTAACTTCGCTAGGGACGTCGGGGGATTTCCAAAAGGGGAACAGGCGCTTTTCCCCTTTTGGTCGACTCTTTATAAAAAATCAAGGGGTGAAGCCCCACGACTTTGACTTTGACTTTGAATTAAAAACTCAAACGAAGTTTGAGTACCACCACCTACACTTGTGGTCTATGTAGATCGAAACGCAGATCTTCGGAGATCCCATAGTAGGCGGATGGGCCGCCAGCGCGCAGCACGGGTTCGGCGAGGGCGGTTTGATACACACCTTCACTATTGAGCAAATGCTTGGCGATATGCACGGCAACAACTTCACCTAAGACGAGCCAAGTATCAATCTTATCCCCATTGGCGGCAGTTAATTGAATACATTGAGACAGCTTACATTCAAAGTTTACCGGGCTTTCGGCCACCAACTCGGCTTGGACGATAGTGCCCGCCTTTGGGGTGAGTCCGGCAAAGGCAAACTCATCCTCCCCGCGGGGCAGCATGGCGGATGTTTGATTCATTTTCTCAGCAAGGCTGCGGGTGGTGAGGTTCCAGACGAACTCGCCGGTGTCGACGATATTGGCGACACTGTCCTTCCAGCCCGTGCTGGCAAAGCCAATGATCGGTGGTTTGTAGTTGAAACAATTGAAAAAACTATAGGGCGCGAGATTGCGTTGCCCCTGGGCACTGCGCGAGGAGATCCAGCCTATAGGTCTGGGGGCGACAATCGCATTTAAGGGGTCGTGCGATAGTCCATGTCCCTTGCTCGGCTCGTAAAAATAGCGTTCTGTAGTCATCTTCTTCCCTTATCGATTTGTGCCCAGTAAAGCTTAGCATTCACGCATGTCATTCATCTTAACCCGTGAACAGGTCGAATAACAGGAAGATATTAACCCAATAAAAAGAGGGACATGCGTCCCTCTTTTTGACTGGAGAATGAAGCTAATTAAGCACGAGTGGCTTTTTTAGCACGGCGAATAAATGCCATAGAAAGCAAGCTGAGTAAGCTCCATCCTAAGGCACCGCCAGAGCTAGATTCTGGCTCTGGGGTCTCAGGAGTCACTGGGGTGACTGGCGTAGGTTCAACACCATCAGACTCTACCGTCAGCATAAAGCTAGTGCTGGCGGCATCGGAGCTGATTTCGTTATCACGCACAGTCACTGTGACTAAGGTGTCACCGTGGAAGTTCGTTTCTGGGATCAGGGTAAACTGACTACCCTTGATCTCGGCACTAATGTGTTCACCCGTGACTTCAACCGTGTTCGGAACCTTGTTCGCATCCACATAGGATACACTCAGTCCTTCGAGACGGGTGTTTTCGGCAACGACTTGGTTAGCAATTGGCGCTAACTTGATATTGCCATTCACATTCACTGTATGCACTAACGTGGTAGGTGCTGCGCCTTCTAGGTCGTAGTTCAGCTCAACATTCAGCGTCTTGCCCGTAGCTTCCGGTTGAACAGCCACTTTAAAGCTGACTTCCATACGGCTCTGCTCAGGGCCCACATAGTCATAACAGACCACCAGATCGTTTTGCAGTTTTTCGTCTAAGTCATCGAAACCTAAGACTTCGTAGAGGTTGCCATTTTTTGGACCTACGGTTCTTGACCATGGAGAGTCAAACCCTTCCACAAATACCGCGCCTTTCGCCACATTTGCACCTAAGTTGCTATAGGCGTAAATGATTTCGTATTGGCCAGGACGATCGTCGATACCACTGCGTAAAATGGTTTCAAAGTCAAACTCTTCACCCGTTTTACTGTCGGTGACATTGTCGAACTCGAGGAACAGTAGATCGCCCAGATCTGGACGCTCTTCAGCATACTGAGTTGCAATGGTTAAACCCCATGGCTCAGAAGGATCGCGACGATACTTGCTGGTGAAAGTGCCACGCCAGAATGGTGCCAAGGCTTCGTTCAAGAATCCTGGACCACGGTGTTGTGACATGTACCAATAACCTGTGTTGAACTGCAACGCCCCCACGGTATGCATACGCATGTAGCCCGCGTTAGGTTGGTTGTAGACTTCAAACTTGGCGTTTTGTTTGTAGAACAGCCAATTGATAGGCACATCGAATGCGTTGTTAAAGTCACCGACAAACCAGTCTGCGTTAGGCTGGATGCGGAACTCACCCCACAGGTCGATATAGCCGCCTTTCGAATATTCATCGATCAGCGGTGTATGGCACATCTTATCGGTTAAGCTGGTGCTGACCTTGTACTCACGTCCAACGTTGCGTGTCGACAACTGTAAACCACTCAGGGTTAGGTTGTGCTCATCGGCAACGATCGCTTTGGTCACATCATCGTTATTGGTTTTGATCGTTCCTGTCGCGAGACGCATACCTTCTGGCAGCTTCATCTCGAACTTGTAGTTACGATCCTGTGTCTCTAAGTTAGGCGCAATGTTGAGCTTAACGTCGATGACATCCATGCTACGGGCCTTGTCTTGGCTCACAGACCAAGTTACCGCATCGTCGGCACGACGAATATCCAGCGCGGTAAAGCCTAATGTGCCTTCGGCACCTGGCATATTGCCAAGGTCGAAACCACCGTAGTAAACATCGCCAGCTTTGGTTTCAGGAATGTTCCAGTGAAGGCCAATCTCATAGTTACCATTACCGTCGTGGGATGCAGGGCCTGACATGCTCAAGTAGCCCTTATCATCGTTTTCCATCACTAGGGCATAGCCCGTTTCGATGGCGACGTCACCTTGACCAGAGCCGTAGGCCATGGCAGTAGCCACCCAGTAAGTCCCAGGGGTTGGGCTCTCAAAGCTACAGTAGTTATGCTCAGACTGACTGGTTGAAATACACACCAACTCATCGATATATTCCGCGCGAATCGCAGAACTCGTTGGGTTATCGCCCTCTGGTACGAAGGTATTACTGCCGTTCTTATCCAGACCCACCATGATAAAGGGGTGCATCTCGGTATAGCGTGGGTTCAAGTTTTCCTGCGTCGAGATAAGCTCTGCCTTTTGAACTTCTACCACGAAGCGTTTAGTGCCTTCAGGCACAACAACAGGGCGAATATCCCACCCCTTATCTATGTTCGCTTTGCTTAAGATAGCGCTCACAGCCGTTAACTTGTTGGAGGCGATCTCTGGCTTCACAGGCCCATAGAAACGTGGTGTCAGCTGGCTGTATGAATCCGTGTTCACCATCAAAGACTCTGTGCCTTGATCGCGAGAGATTTCAAAGCGGTGCGCGACAGGTAACTGATCGGCAACGCTCGCCACCACCACAGGCATATGCACTTCCGGTGAGCTGCCATTGATTTCTTTTAACAACACTTGGCCATTGAAGAAAGTGTTCTGATTGATCACTTCGCTCCAAGGCGCCGAAGCATCTTCAGGCTCAATCTTATGTTCGATAAGATTTGGTGTTTTCGCAGTGATAATAATGCTTTGCGACTCACCCGCCTTAAGGCTGAAGGACGCTGGCGATACAGATACCTCAAAACCTTCTTCCTTGCCGATACCTTCGACTGTCCAAGTGCCATCGCGGGTCGCCTTAACGGTACGCATCCAGCTACAGGTTTTCTCACATTCCATTTCCACCATAGAAGGCAAGTTCAACCAGTTCACTACACCGCCATTGGTCGGATCGGCATTCCGGTAGTTTTCGATGGTTTCATCCATCACTAACCCCGTATCCGCTGCGCGCGCCACGTTGATCGCGCCCGCACCCGCCATAAAGTTGTAGTAAGGTTCGATGAGCTCATAACCAGTATTCAATACCACAGGACCTGCGGTCAGCATGAGTGCAGACTGGATTTCAGCAGGTGTCCAATCTGGGTGTAACTGAGTCAGCAGCGTCATAGCCCCAGTAACGTGCGGCGCGGCCATTGAGGTACCGCTCATAAAGGTCCAGTCAGACGCACTCGGATTATTGGTAAACGGCTGATCGTCGGCGTTGGCCGCGTAGATATCCACACCCGGCGCCGTTAAATCTGGCACTAAGGTGTTGTTGGTTTTGCTTGGGCCTAAGGAGCTGAATGTCGCTAGGTTGTTACCCGCAGACGCATCGAAACTGTACTCGTTAGTAAAGTCGGTAATGGTCGCTCGCGCCGTACCTGGATTTTTCAGTACCCAGTTACGGATCTTAAAGCGGTCGGCATACTTCACCTGGATCCCCGGGATCACGTACACATCCGCTTCGAGGTTATCCACCGAAGAGCTCATATTTTGCAGGATCACGCCACCGGCGCCGCCTGCAGCCACGTTTTTCGCTTTTTCGATACGGGCAATATCACCACGCTCACAAACGACGATTTGATCCGATGTAAAGGTGCCCGCAGGGAAAGGCACGTTACAGCTTGCCGCCGTGTAGCTATCTTTGGTGTTAGGATCGGCATATTTCTCCGCCAACACAACTTCACCGGTAATCGCACCAGAGAAGCTGGTCCCTTGAATCGCCGCCGTTGGTTTACCCGTGCCTTCGAAGCCTGTGAGGCTCTTAATACCCGCCTTCAGCTTACGGTCATGGGTGGTTGCACCGACTGTGGTAACCCAAGGTGATGAGTGGTCAGCCGTCCAATAGGCACCGCTGTTACCCGCCGCAGCGGCCACCGAAATCCCCGCTTCGCGGGCAGATAGGAAAGCCAGCTCCATTGGGTCACCCCAAGGCATGTTTTCGGCGCCACCGATAGAGAAGTTAATCGCATCGACACCATCGGCAATCGCATCTTCAAATGCCGATAAAATGGCTGATTCAGGGCAGCCCGCATAAGGGTCGCCACTGGTGCCTGGCCAGCACACTTGGTAGGCAATAATGTGCGCGCGTGGGGCGACACCACTGGTCTGAGGGAAGGTGAAAGGTACATCCACGCCATCACTGACCTTATCGCCGGTAAAACCTTGCAGTGGTGTATCTTTTAAAGTGTTACCCGCAACGGTACTCGCCGTGTGAGAGCCATGGCCAGCGTAGTCCTCTGCGTTGGCAGGGCGAATACGCTTTTTCGCGCCACTAGAAGTTTGGAACTCAGGGGCGGCATACACATCGGTGATTTCAGGGTAAGAATGCAGGCCCACTAACTTGTTGTTACACAACTCAGGAAAGGCGCCACAATCGCCGATCGCCTGACCTTTGTATGGGTTTAAGCGTGCATATTCTTCATCATCGGCAAAGGCGACATGGTCGGTGTTGATACCGGTATCGATAATACCGACGACCATGCCTTCACCCTTCACGGGCAAACCGCCTTGCGTTGCAGTACCTTGCCACATTTGGTCGGCACCAATGAACTCTGGGCCGCGGTCGGTGCGCAGTTCAAAAATACGGTTAGGGGAAATACGCTTCACCCCAGCCTGATGCGACATACGAATCGCATCTTCCTGCGTCATCTCAACGACTAAAGCGTTGCTGGCAATAGTGAATTGCTTGTTGATTTTCAGGTTAACGCCCGCCTGACGTACGCGCGAAACAAAGTTGTCCTGTTTGCCTAACAAGAAACTCTTATAGGACTGAGCCGCCGCCGTGTTTACGCTGACACGACCCTTAGCGATGATAGAACGGTTAACCGGCGCCTTAGTCGCGGCGAACCCAGGGATATCACCCTCGTAGGTCGCCAGAGGTTCGGCCTCTAACTGCACTATGTAGGTCTGCACGCCCTGTGAATTGGCTTCAGGCTGGAAAATCTCTTGTGGAGAACGGGCTTTTTTAACGCGGTTTAGCTGTCCGGGTGTACCGACATAAATGTCACCACTTAACTCAGCCTTGCGCTCATTGGTCACTTTTAAGACATCTTCGGCGGTGAAAGTAGGAGTATAAAAACTGCTCCCTGCAACCTTCTCCATTCCAGGGTCGGCCAATGCAAACGTACAAGCACCGCTAACATAGAGCGCAGTCAGGCTCGCGATAGCGGTACGTTTGAACTGCTGATTGTTCATAGCATTTCCTTCAGAATTATATAGTTATTTTTTTACGCACAGAGGTGCGCTACTAGATATAACAAAACTCCGCAAAAAAATGCGTACCATTATGTAACCTGAGCAAAACACAAATTAAACATTTAAGATTTTGTTGGCGACGGCGATAATTCTAGAAAAAACATAAAAATACGCCGTAAATTCAACTTGTTCAGACTATTCTGCTAGAGTGTTGCAGATTAGGCATGGATAAAGCTCATCAGTCGGGCAAAGGAGTGGATATGAATCCGATAAATGCGGTCTGGAAACGTTGGCTATTGGCCCTAGTGTTAGCGGTCACGGGTTGTGCCAGCGTCGCCCAAGTGGATTTTGATAATCTTTATGGTAAAAGCTCGCCGCAGACGCGGGCCGACAATCAGTCAATCCAGAGTGAACTCACAGTAAAAACAAAGGCTTATCATTCGGCTGTTGAACCTATCATCAACAGTCGCTGCGTGGTTTGCCATGCCTGTTACGATGCGCCCTGCCAACTCAAAATGACCTCCAGTGAGGGCATTGAACGGGGCGCGAACAAGGAAAAAGTCTATCAGGGCACCCGCTTGGTGGCGGCAACACCGAATCGGTTATTTGTCGATGCCTACACACCTGAAGCATGGCGCGAACGCGGTTTTTATCCCGTGCTCAATGAGCGTACCCAAACCCCACAGGCCAATACACAGGCCTCAGTGCTGGCGCGGATGCTCACGCTAAAACAGGCCCATCCCCTGCCGGACACTAAACTGCTCGATAAAAGTTTCGACTTTAGCCTCGATCGGGTTCAGCAATGCGCCAGCATTGAGGAAATGGACAAATACGAGCAATACCAACCACTTGCGGGCATGCCCTACGGCTTGCCTGCGCTCAATCAGCAGGAACATAAGGTATTGATGCAATGGCTCGAACAGGGTGCAGTGTTGCCGACGCCACCAGCCCTCAGCGCCGAGTTTAATCAAGAAATTGCCCGCTGGGAGCAGTTCTTAAACGCCGACAGCCTCAAGGCGCAACTGAGCGCCCGTTATATTTACGAGCACTTATTTGCCTTCCACCTGTATTTTGAGTCATTAACCGCGGCCGATGCTCCTGCGGCTTACTTCGAGTTAGTGCGCTCACGCACGCCGCCGGGCAAACCGATTGATCTGATTGCCAGTCGCCGCCCCTTCGACGATCCACAAGTGTCGCGGGTGTATTACCGCTTTAAGCCCTATCACGCCACGATCGTCGATAAGACCCATATTCCCTACGCCTTAAATAACACTGTGCTGCAAAACTGGCAGCAGTGGTTTATCGATGCCAAGTACCAAGTCAGCTCGCTGCCAAGCTATGCACCGAGCGTGGCGGCCAATCCCTTCGAGGCCTTTATTCAACTGCCCGCAGGCTCGCGTTATCGCTTTATGCTTACCCGCGCCCAAGACACTATTATGGGCTTTATCAAGGGGCCGGTTTGCCGTGGTCAGGTCGCCCTCAATGTGATCAACGATAGATTTTGGGTTTACTTTGTCACCCCAGAATATATGGACGACAGCGACTTTACCGACTTCTATCAGGGCCAAATCGAGAACCTACGTATGCCCGCCGAGGAAGAAAGCACCGCCCTTGCCGTGACCTGGGTGAAATACGCCGCCAAACAGGGCGAGTATATGCGGGCGCGAAATCAGTTTTTAAATCATAAGTTTAAGAATGGTCGCCACCTTACTATCGATGGTTTATGGGACGGAGAAGGCAGTAATGATAATGCCAGCCTGACGGTATTTAGGCATTTCGATAATGCCACTGTGGTCAAAGGGTTAGTGGGAGAATCTCCTAAGACGGCTTGGGTGATCGACTATGCCCTGCTGGAGCGGATTCACTACCTCCTAGTCGCGGGTTTCGATGTGTATGGCAACTACGGCCACCAGCTACTCACCCGCCTGTATATGGATTTTTTACGGATGGAGGGCGAGTCTAACTTCTTGACCTTATTACCCCAAGAGGAGCGCCGTAAGCAGTTTAAAGACTGGTATCAGGATGCGGGCACCCAGCTAACCGCCTTTATTGCGGGGGATATTAATACCTTCAATCAACCCACAGGTGTGCTCTACTACACGGACGATCTTAAGGCCGAACTCTATCAAAAATTGGCCGCTAAGGTCGGCGAGGTTCAGCCCCAACGCTATCAAATCGCACTCAGTCAGTTGCAACCTAACAGCAAGGCATTGTTGCAGGCGCTAGGCAGAGTTAAAGGCACGCAAGCGACCCTTTTGCCCGAGCTGACGATGATTATGATTGAGCCTGAAAAAACGGGCAAAGCGGAAATCTTTACCTTAGTACGTAACAGTGCCCATCGAAATATTTCGAGCCTATTCAATGAGGAAAGCAACCGCGATCCCGCCAAGGATGATGTCACGCTAGTACGCGGGCTTTTGGGCAGTTACCCCGAAGCCTTCTGGCATATTAAGGAGCAGGACTTAGCCAAAGTTGTGGCAAAGGTCGAAGGTATGCAAACCGAAAAAGACTACGAAGCGTTATTGGATTTAGCGGCAGTGCGCCGTACCGATCCGCGTTTCTGGGCCTTTAGTGACAAACTCAACCAAGCCTTTTTCGACAGTCATCCGATTGAGAGCGGTTGGCTGGACTACAATCGACTGCAAAATCGCTAACAAAAAGGGAACCCTAGGGTTCCCTTTTTATCAACTTACGCTTACCAGATCTTCACGCGATCCTCTGGAGCTAAATACAGCTTATCGCCGGGCTTCACATCGAACGCAGTGTACCAAGCGTCTAAGTTACGCACGGTCAGCGCACGGTACATGCCAGGGGCATGGCCATCGGTCGCCACGCGGGCACGCAAAGCTTCGTCACGCATCTTAGTCGCCCACGTTTGCGCGAAGCCGATAAAGAAGCGTTGATCGCCACTAAAGCCATCGATAACTGGCGCAGGTTTGCCGTTAAGCGAAGCATGGTAGGCATCGAGCGCGGCCGCTAAGCCCGCCACGTCGGCAATGTTTTCACCTAAGGTCAGCTTGCCGTTGACATGCAGATCCGGGAATGGTGCATAGCTATCAAACTGCTTCGCCAATGCCTCACCCTGCTTAGCAAACTGAGCAAAGTCCGCTGGCGTCCACCAGTTACGCATAGCGCCAGTCGAGTCGAACGCCGCACCATTGTTATCGAAGCTATGGCTGATCTCATGGCCAATCACAGCGCCAATCGCGCCATAGTTATAGGCGGCATCGGCCTTAGCATCGAAGAATGGTGGCTGCAAAATCCCCGCAGGGAAGTTAAGCGCATTTTGCACTGGCAGGTTAACCGCGTTAACCACTTGCGGCGTCATCCACCACTCGCCCTTGTCCATAGGTTTGCCGATTTTGGCGAGTTGATGGGCGTATTCCACCTTTTCACCATTGATAGCATTGGCATAGGCATTAGTTGGCGATACGGCATAGGCATCGTAATTACGCCATTTATCGGGATAACCTACGCCCACGGCGATGGTCGCAACCTTAGCTAAGGCTTCCTGCTTGGTTGAAGGGTCCATCCACTCGAGTTTTTCGACTCGCTTACCAAAGGCACTGACGATGTTATCCACCATAGTGCTGACTTCGGCCTTGGCCGAGGCAGGGAAATAATGCTCGGCATAGGCGCGGCCCACGGCATCACCTAGATATTCATCCAAGGCACTCAAGGCGCGTTTATCACGGCTGCGCTGCTCAGGGGTACCCGATAGCTTAGTGCCGTTAAAGGCAAAAGAAGCGTTATCGATAGCCGAAGGCAATACATCGGCATGGCTGTTGATATGATGGAACACCAACCAGTCTTTCCACGCATCCAGCGGCTCAGAGGCCACCAGCGCCGACAGCCCAGTAATAGCACTAGCGTGATAGGCGGCAAATCTGTCTTGCTTGCCAAGCTGGGCGGCATCTAAAAATGCTGTCCAGTCGATGCCAGGGGCTTTAGCGTCAAAGTCAGCGCGGCTCCACACACCCGATGCCTTAGTGAAATCTTCACTGTCTTCACGGCTGGCGTGGGCGCTAGCAATCTTGTGTTCGAGGGCAAAAATGCGATCGGCACGGGCAGCGGCATCGCTGATGCCCGCATCGGTCAGCAGGGTCTCGATATAGGCACGGTAAGCGGTGCGGATCTCGACCATTTTAGGGTCGTCCGACAGATAATATTCGCGCTCGGGTAAACCTAAACCGCCTTGCAGTAGGTAAGGCAGCACTTCGCCCGGCGTCGCCAGACCTTGAGTCACGAAAATACCGAAGAGGTTTTCGGTGAAAAAGTCGGTGGCATTGAGAGGGTCCACATCGGCACGCAGGTTAGCACCGAGCGCCGCAGATAGGGCGTGTTTATCCGCAATGGCTTGATAGCTGGCTAAATCGGCTTCCATTGGCTTCATGCCCGCCGCATCGATTGCCGCAGTGTTAGTGTAAGCCTTGTAGAAATCGGCAATGCGCGCATCATCGCTGCCAGCGGCGTGTTCAGCCTTGACCAAGTCGGCGATCAGGCTGGTTTTATGTTTTTCCGTCTCTTGGAAAGCCACTAGAAATGCACCCGTGCTTGAGCGATCGGCGGGGATCTCTGTGGTTTTCATCCACTCGCCATTGGCATAGGTATAAAAATCATCACCGGGTTTAACCTTAGGCGACATGGCCGCAAGGTTAATGCCGATTGGCATGGCGGCTTTGTTGGCAGCAGGCGCTGCGCTGGTTTGTACTTTTGCTGCATTGTCGCTAGCGACAGCGGCGGTTTCCTTGGTGTTATCACCACAGGCAGTTAACCCTGTCAGTACTGTCGTCGACAGTAATATGGCGGGGATCAGGCGGTCCGACATATGAGACTCCTTCCGTTGTTATTCTTGTATTTTTGGTATTTTGGCTATTCGAATGCTTTCCAGCATGGCGAGGCAGTGTAACTGGCGATATGGTGAGATGTAAAAGAAACTCACGCTTTATGATAGAAAGTTAATGCAAAGTCTTTAATACACTCTCGATCTCTGCAAAGAGACACTTCTGGCAAACAGATGCTGCTAGCAAAAAGCCAAACAGCCGATGGTTATCGGCTGTTTAGATGGTTTTGTGATTAAAGCTTAACTTGAGTGTACTGAGTCCAGGCCAGCAGTTGCCCCATTTGTGGGACTATCCACACCGCCGTGCCCTGATTTTGATAAACCCGATAGTAAAACAGATCTTCATCGCGAATATCGTGCTTACGGATCGCGCGGTAAAACTGCATGGCAGAGCCACTCACCTCATCGGGTTTGGTGAGCTCCTTTTGCGACACTTTGACATGGAATACATCCACATTCAGATCATCAATTTGCGTTTGATACTGCTCAAACTCCCCACGGATAGTGTACTTAATCGGCGTGGTTAAACAGTCCTGATCGGTAATGCAGGAGGTGGAGTAAAACTTGCCCCGATTCTCCCCTTCGTACACCAGCGACATGCTGAGATCCGTGCGCACCAGCAGCTCGCCCGCCACAGGGAAATAGATATCCGCGTGGTAGTTATGCTCCAGCAGCTCCCCCGCCCCCTTGTCATCAATCGGCAGCACGATGCGGTTGTAGCGAATACGCTCCTCCATCGTCTTACTCAGCGGGATAAACTCGGCCATGTTAAGGCCCGCCGGCGTTGCATCAATCGAGGTGATATTGATCATGCCCTTGCCGTTACAATCCTTGGCATCGAGCGAGGGGCAAATGGCCATCGAATAGTTTTTACCATCCGTTGCGGCAAAGGCACTGAAATAAGGCAAGCCGCTGATATGGTTACCTTCTGGTGCTAAATGTTTTTGCCACCACGAGGGATGTAAATGTTCTTCATCGTCGATATACAGCACCTGTGCCGTGCCCAAGGTACCGCCAATATTGAGGCTGATATATTTATCGGCGTTCCATTTTGCCACCTGTTTGACCACGGCATGGTGATCGCTCCAGTACCACACAGAGATAAGGATTAACCCCAGCATCACGATGCCCGCCAGTTTCGTCCACGCCGAGACACCGACAATGGCATCGCGGATCGCATCGGCGTCGTTAATCGCCAACATCTTCACATGGGACTGTTCGGACACATGCAACTGATAACCGCGGCGCGCCACTGTTTTGAGCTGCACTTCGGTATAAGGCTCTAATTTTTTACGTAAGGTACTGATGCACTGAGTTAATGAGGTAGGCGCGACCACACGTTCTGGCCAGCCGACTTGCAGCAATTCTTCCTTGGTAAAAATCGCGTTCGGGGCAGATAACAGCAATACAAGTACGGCGGTTTCTGAAAAAGTCAGGCCGATCTGGGTTCCATGAACATGGTCAACAAGCTCTTTGGCCTGTTCATCTAACATTAGGTATGAAGTGATTTTATGCATGTTAAGCGCCCAAACTAAGCCAACACAATAGACTATGATTGCGCTAACAACGGGCAAACACAGTGAAACTCAGTCTCACCCGAGAGCAACCGTGATTCCTAGCTACTAAATCAAGAGGGTTTATTTTACTTCTTAACAACATAAAATACTGTGACCCTATACTCAGTTTACCCATTGTTTATAAAGCATAAATTTAAACTAATGCAGAAAAAACTAAACCTCTTGCCTCGCAAAAATCCAGCAGGCTAGTAATCCTAAAAGCCCTATCCAAGTCGCCAGCATGGCGTACATCAGCACAGGCCCCATCCCCGTTTGGGCAATCAGGGCCAGACTACTCTTCGCCGACAGGGTATCGGCGGGATTGGCGAGCAGGTTCAAGGCACGGAAAAGATCGGTAGGATTAATTAAAATCAATAGGTTAAATAGCTGGCGATTGAACACTTCCGCCAGACTCACCAGCGCCGTGAGTAGCACTAAGTCATAAACCAAGACCAGCACAAACCACAGTAGCAGTAATATGCCTAGGGCTTTGGCCTTTTCGCGCACACACAGACTCACGCAATAACCCAAAAGCACAAACACCAGCGACAGCAAAATACCGCTGCCAATCAAATGGATAAACCCGATAATTAAGGCGTGTCTTAAGTGTTCGTCAACAAAGGTAAGCAGTAGTAATGCCGTCGCGCCAAACCCCATCATACAGGCTGCAATCATCACATAGGCATGGCCGAGCAACTTGCCACACACCAAGTGCCAACGGGCCAAGGGATAGGTGAGTAGCAGCAATAGCGTGCCCGACTCACGCTCGCCAACAAAACTGTCGTAGCTGAGTAAAATCGCGCCCAAGGGCAAGATAAACACCGCCAGCGTGACTAAACCCGAGAAGATTTGTGCGCTCTCGAGCAGCACTACAGTGCCCGACACGGCGCTGCCCATAAAGCTCACGCACAGGGACAAAATCAACAAGATACCCGCCATCAAACCTAGCCAACGGTTGCGTAAATTGTCCTTAAACTCTTTCACAGCAACGGCTTGAATCAGTGTTAGCGCCCGTGGAGGGCAATATTGGGCAGCTTCTTGCTCGATACTTATCTGACTCATGCCACTAACTCCCTTTGATCTTGCTCTTCTTCAACCGCCGAGCGCACGGTTGATGAATTAGGGCGATTCAGCCCTGCCATAAAGTGATGGAAAATATCCTGCAAGCTCGGTGGCGCAATGGAAAACTCATGGATTTTAAGGAGATGTAATTGCTCGATAACCTTGGGCTTAAGCGCATCGGGCACACTAAAGCACACGCTGTTTGCGCTTGAGTGATTCCGCATTGAGGCGAACAGTGGCAGAGCCATTAGCTGCTGATATTGCCAAGGCGAAACGCGGTGCAACTCAAGCTGACTTGGCAGCGCGCTGATTGCCCTAAGCTGCGATAAATCACCTGCGGCGAGCAGCCGACCTTGGCCTAAGATCAGCGCACTATCCATTTGATCTTGCACTAATCCTAACTCGTGGGTACTGATGATGATGGCGCAGCCCTGCGCCTTCAATTGCGCCATTTTCTGATATAAAAATGCCGATGCGAGGGGATCTAAGCCTACAGTCGGTTCATCCAGCAACAGCACCTTAGGATCGGCCAATACCGCCTGAGCTAATCCCAAACGTTGGCGCATGCCCTTGGAAAAGGTGCTTAGGCGTTTATCCTTGGCCGCCATCAGGCCAAATTCTTCCAGCAAAATGGATATACGCTTGGGGGCAACACCCTTGAGTTTGGCTAAATAGCTTAAGATCTCCTGCGCCGTCATATTGTCATAAAAGCTCACATTTTCAGGCAAATAGCCTAATGAAAGGTTGGCGTTGGATCGCTTGGTATGCAGAGGTTGTCCCTGCACAAATAGCTCGCCATGGCTTGGGGAGACAAGGCCTAAGATCATTTTAATCAGGGTCGATTTACCCGCACCATTGTGGCCGAGTAGCGCTAAAGTTTGGCCTGCTTGCAGTTCAAAATGAAGATCCGTGAGCGCCTCAAATGTCGCATAACGCTTGCAAAGCCCGATGGCCTTAATCGCCACTTGCCCTTGGGATGAAGCCTCGTTTGTCATCAAGGTCAGCGCCTGTTTATGCTGTGCATCATTGCTGAAATGGCTCATTGCCCATCTCCTCGGTTTTCCATCCCATTAAGGGAAAGCTGTCACTCACACCACTTGCACCCGTTGGCTGAAACTGCCGCTCCACCCAACGCAGCAGCAAGACCACAGGGCTTTCCATCAGCAGTTTCGCCTCGGGATAGAGCCAAAAGAGTTTGTCTAAGCTATCGTTGGGCCGATGGGCGATATCCCCGACGCCGTCGCCATTAGTGTCCCAACCCTGATATTCGGACCAGTAATTGCCCTGCCCCTGATAACTCCACTCGAGTTGTGCCTCGCCAACGTATTTGACTTGGGTTTGGTTGGCTAAAATACGATTTTGCCAGAGGCGATTTGCTTCGCCGCCCATAGCCATGCTGATCCCAGTATCGCTATGGCTAAACTCATTCGCCTCGATGCGATTATTCTGCGCGGCGTAGATAAAAATACCCTTGCCCTCGTTACCCAGCTCCAGCGAACCTTGGGGATTGACCACCTCAGTCGCGATATTCGCCTGAATATGGGCATCGTTTGTGATATTGAGTAGAATGCCAAAGTCCCGCGCTTGGCTGACCTTGTTGTGGTGTAGAAAGATGTGCTGCGAGTTCATCAAGGCATAACCGCCATCGACGCTAATGGCTTGATTGTTTGAGGCCTCATCGCCTCGGGTGTACATGTAATGGATGCCGTATTGCAGCTTAGCGAATTGATTATGGTGGATTTGGCTGTCCGTCACCGACTCGAGATACACGCCATCGCGTACAAAAATAAAATGGTTATCTTGCACTTGGGGCGCACTCACATGCTTGAGAAAGACGCCGTCCCCCCTATCCAACACATAAATGGCACCATTGCCGCTGATGCAGTTTTCCGTAATGCGGGGCGCACTCAGCTGCTCGCCATAGATACCAAAGCCATCACCCACTAGCCGATTGCCCTTAATGAGCACTTCGTCAGCCCCCGCTTGCAGCAAGATCCCCGCATTCTGGTAATAGAGATCTCGCCCCCAGTGACGGATATTCAGCCCTTCGACTATCACCTTGGGCGCTGCAATGGTTAAGGCGCTACCTTGACGCAAAGCATCTAGGGTTGCCCCCGCTTCGCCCTTAAGATGAATCGCGCGGCTGACATTAAAATTGCCTTCGTAAACGGCGGTGGCGAGCACAACAGTGTCGCCATCCTGCGCCCGCGCGAGGGCTTGGGTTAGAGCCGCAGTATCCGTGACCCTAAACTCCTGCGCCAACCCAACGAGGGAGAAGCTACAGAGCCAGCCGAGGAGCAAGCAGCGCCACATAGCAATCGCCTACTTATCGCCGGCCAGTAATTCGAGGCTGATCTCATCGAATCGAAGCACGCGGCCACCGTATTCTTGAGCAAAGGCCTCGGCGGCGGCTTTAGTGCTAAAAGGTGCTACAGCAGGCCCCATCACGGCTTTTTTACTGGTGCCGTAGACATAAAACGCACTGGTGGCATCGATAAAGGCGCCATCGTCTGGCTGTTCCCAGTCGGTCGATGCGGCGTCATGCACCATCATGTACTCAATTTGTCTTTTGTTTTCAGGCTGTAGGGCAAAGTTAAACATATCGCGGCTGGAGCAAAACTTAGGCACCATCTTCTCGGCCTTCAAATGCACTTGCCCCTTAGGTCCAGGGTATTTAGTGATCACCATGCCGCAGAGATGGCAGCGGTCATGCTCGTGGATCATCTCGGCTTTATGTTGATGATCAGTGGCTTCACTCTTATTGCAACCCAATAACAAAGGAGCGGCTAGTAGCAAACTTAAGTACTTTTTCATCCTGTTATTCCTTGAAAAATATCAACGCCTCGCCAAGGCACCTTGCAGGGACAGACCTCTTGCGACGAGGGTTGATACAAAAATGGTTCTTAGCTCAGGCCCTTGGCCTTAGCTCTGGGTTAAATCGCGTAGTTTTGTCCCGCCAACAGGATGAAGAGTCGCAGGCACATCATGCCCACGACCGCGCACATGCCCGACATATAAAACGCTTTGGCCGAATGGCTAAAATGCTTACCCGTGGCGAAGTTAAGGAGCAGCGGCGCACCAAAACCGATACCGACCACACCAATCCAGAATACGCTTGCCCAGATCCCTTCTTGGAAGGCGGCAAAGGCAAACTGGCCTCCAGCATTGCCAGTTAACAGCGCGGTGGCGATCATAAAAATAAACAGGGCTTCGGCGAACATAATCGGCCACTCGGCACCGTGTAGGATCTTCATCTCGCCGCTGTGTAAAGGTTCTTTAAACAACCACACCGCCAGCATTTTGGCCGAGGCGCCGCCCGCTGAAAGCCCCGAAGCAATAAACAGCGCAGGCAATACCGAGGTGTTGATCAGCGGGAAGCGGATCAAGGCGGAGATTAAGAAGCCGGTGTAAGCACAGACGGATAACGCCAGTAATAACACCAGTGCTTCCATCGGGCGTCTAAAGCCCTTCAGCTTAGTGATGATGGGGCCGAGGAACTGCAATTGGGGAATGGCCATCAGCTCTTTTTCGAGGGCGAATAGCGCGACCACAGCCACTAACGGGATATACACCGACAGGGCAATCACACCAATCGACATCACAGAATTTAAGTTGTAGAACACCAAAATTCGCCAGAAGAATAAGGGGTTAGTCAGGTCGAGCACCAGACACAACATCCCTAAACTGATAGTGACAAACGACAGTAGAGTCGCCGCTTTTAAGAAGGCGGTATTTTCAACCTGACCTAAGTAAAACCGCAGCGCCAGCGCAATGGTTAGCGCCCCGCCCGAGATGCCCGCGAAGAACAAATACACCGCAATCGGCCAAGGCCAAGCGACGCCTTGGGAGAGGCCTAAGGTAAATTCCATACTGGTATCCATATTTACACTCCCAGTTTGACGATTGGTATGTAACGTAAGCTCGGCTCGGTGCCAAACTGCGGCTTAATCCGCACTGAATCTTTTACCGCTAAGAGTTTGCTTACGTAGGATTGAGGATCGTTGGCATCACCGAAGATCAGCGCATCGTATTTACAGCTCTGCACACAGGCGGGCAATTCGCCCTTGGCTAACTTGCTGTTCAAACAGAAATCGCAGTTATCGGCCACATCGGTATCGCTGTTGATGTAGCGGGCGTTGTAAGGACAAGCCCCAATGCAGTATTTACAGCCGGCGCATTTGCTCGCATCCATAGTCACAATGCCGGTTTTCGCATCGCGGTGCGCCGCGCCCGTAGGGCAAACGGTCACACAGGGGGCGTTCTTGCATTGCTGGCAGGAAACCCGCACAAACTTACGTTCACAGTCACAACTCATCTTGCCGCAGTGTGGACAAGGCTGACCTTCGACACGGCCACTCTGCTGCTCGAGCAACACCCGTGACTTGCCTTCGGGCAACTGGTTGGCTTGATTACAGGCGGTTTTACAGTCGCCACAGCCGACACACTTGTTTTGGTCAAAGACCATGACGTAATGGGGCTTATGGGCGCCGTCGGACTCTTCTTTGACCGAACACCCGGCTAAAGGCGTTAACATCAAAGAGCACATGCCAGCGCTTTTAAGGAACCTCCGTCTCTCTATATTTTCACTCACAACATCCTCCATCTATCGGTTTTATACCGACGTTTTTATTTATATCGTTATCGTTCCAACATGCCTGAAAGTGGCTAGCGACTTGATTAATATCCACTTTCATTCAATTTGCTTTGGGCCTTGCCGATGGCGTTTAACAGGGCCTCACGATTAATCTCTGCCCTTGGCTGCGCCAACAATGCTTGCCAATGGTCTATCGCCTCTTGGTAGCGCCCATGGAGATAGGCATCGTTGGCCTGTAGCATCCGCGTCTGCGGCTCAAAGGGCGCGAGCGCCAAGATCTGTGCAATCAGTGCTTGGGTCTCTGCGGTCATTTGCCGACCATCGCGGTAATAGAGGGCATTGGCCTTAGCGCCGAGCACCTCTGCATCCTCCCCCACCAAGGCAAGCAGTTTGTCTAGGGTCTGCACCGCATCAGCATATAAGCCTCCCGCGCTGTAAGCCTCGGCAAGCGCCTGTAATGCCAACGGGTTTTGCGGTTGTTCATCCACGAGGCGCAGGGCTTTGGTGATGTCGGCAGCCACTAAATAGTCAATGTTTTCATCGAGCTTGCCTGTGTTCCAATCCTGATAACGCCCCGTTTGGCTATAGATGGCGAGCGTGAGCAATAGCAGAAGCACACTGCACAACACAGGCACGCCATGGGAGACTTGAGACTCTCCCACCAGCGTTTGCCGTTGGTTTAAACGTGCGTGCTGCCAGAAAATCCAAGCCACAAACCCGCTTAATAGGAGTGCTATGGTGAATCCTAAACTTGCCATGCCTTACCTCGACGCTCGCCTATCCAAGTTCATCACTCACTGAACCTAAGCCAATGTTTAGCCCTTAGTGGGCTGGCATCATGCCCATCATGCGGGCTTCTTTTTTCTCGCTGGGCTTTTCGATATTTTTCAGTTCGATTTCAAAAATTAAGGTGGATTGCGGCGGGATTTCACCGACAAATTCATTGCCGTAGGCCAGCTCTGCCGGGATTACAAAACGGTATTTAGAGCCCATAGGCATGAGTTTTAAGCCCTCTTCCCAACCAGGGATCACTGTCATCAGGGCGAAACGTGTGGGTTCCTCACGGCCAACGGTGTTTTCAAACTCGGTGCCATCGATAAGCTTGCCGACGTACTCGACGGTGACCACATCCTCTGGGTTGGGCTTATTGCCTGTACCTTGAGTTAACACTTCGTATTGCAGGCCTGACTCTGTAACGGTTACGCCTGATTTCTTCTTATTTTCAGCAAGATATGCTTCACCTGCCTTAGTGTTTTCCGCAGCGAGCTTCTCGGCGTTAGCCTTTCTCACTTGGTTTAACTCTTCGGCGCGTTGGTTTAGATAGGTCAGCACTTCTTCATCGGTTAATTGCTGCTGCTTTTTCAGCGCATCGACAAAGCCCTGCACCACTAAGTCCACATTCACCTCGGCGCCCAGTTCGACTTGGTTATAAATCTGGCCAGAAATGTAGTTACCTACAGAGGCGCCGATGCTGTAGGACGCTTTATCCGCATCGGTTTTAAGCGTTGGGGCAGCAAAGCTCGCCATAGAGACAAACAATGCAGCGCAGGTCGCCACTGTGAGGGTTTTTGGGATAAAAGAAGTTGGCATAGATATTTTCATTTTATGTTCTCTACAATTTAGCCCTTGGGCTTTAGTGCTTTAGCCGAAAACGTATGGGTAACCCCATAACCGATTAAAATATTTATTTGATTACTATGGTTTTTCTGTTGTTCTGCCTGACATACGCCAGCCGAAGATGCCATCGGCCATATGGCGCACACCTGTGTAACCTAGCTTCATGGTTTCCCGTGCGGCCATGTTGCTGGCGGTGCAAAGACGGTTGGCGCAATAGAACACCATCACAGCGTCTTTATTCTTTGGCAGTAGCTCTCGCCAATTCTGCACATTGAAAAACACCGCTCCGGGGATAAAACCATCCGCCCAGATTTCCAGCGTGTTTACATCGAAAAAATACACCCCGGGCTTGCCGACTAAGGTTTCGGCTTCCCGCATGGAAATCGGATTCAACTGAATTTCGTTATAGGGCGCCTCGGAGATCTCAGAGCCCCCACCAGCCGCGACGGGTAAACTCATACCCCCTAGGCCCAGTGCCAGTAAGCCGCCTAACAGGCTGTGTCGAATCGCTTTATTCATCATTTGGCCTCGTATAGCCCCCGACACTCGCGTGTCGGGGACAAGTTAGACTCGAGTCGAACTACATTTTCTGTGCGCTCAGGCCGTTGCCATCGATAATGGCTTGGGCTTGAGTGACATAGGTCAAAGCAGCGTCGAGACGTTTCAGTGAGTAACGTGGACCATGGACACCCCATGAGCCGTCAGCCTTGATCAGGCGAACAACGTCTTGGGCTTTGTCGGTCAACATCAACACTTGAGTCTTGTCTTCTACCGACAGCTTGGTGACTTCTAACAGCTTGTCGATACGGGCAAGGGCTTGTTCTACTTGAGCAAAAGTATCCTTAACGGGTTTTTGCCACTTTTGAACTTCGCCGTAGATTTCCAGCTGATCTTCGAAGTGCAGGCCGACTTCTAGCTCAGATTGGAACTGGCTATGACAACCTTTGTTATCCACCACATCATGGTCTGAGGCCGATGTACGGGCACAGGTCCACATCAGGTCGAGGTAGTTGTAGCCGTTCTCGTCTTTCGCCACAGTCCAGCCCTTAGTGGTCGCATCGCGAGACTTGCCTTCAGGTGGGTTGAGGGTCTTACGCAGTGGGTCGACATCAATCTTCCACATGTGTGACTTACGTACGTTGTCGAAGCCCGCCATATCTGGGAATTGGATCGCCGTGAAGTTTTCACAACTTCCCATGTTTGGCATGTGGCAGCTTTGGCAAGTTTGATTGCTGTGGGTGTTAGTGTTCTTGGCGATCTCGGCTTGGGCCGTGTGACAGTCAGTACACTCTTTGATAATTTTTGGCTTAGTCATACCCGTAGTCCAATCACCGTCGGTGACTTCGTGCGGATCGTGACAGGTTGAACAACGCATGCCTTTGTCATAGTGCGCTGAGGCAAACATTTGCGAACCTTCAGTACCACAGGATGGGCAAGATGACTTCATCTTCACGTTGAAGGCATATTCCAGCTTTTCTTTACCCTGTGGCGTATCGGCTAACTCTTCAACAAAGTTAAAGCGTTGGTGACAACGTTCACAGTTAGATGGCATGCCGCCACCGATACCACCGTCTAAGTGGCCGCCCGCACCGTGACACTCTTCACAGGTAATCCCTTTGGCAATAGTGTGCTTTTGCAGCTCTTTCGGGTTACCTAAAGCCGCGAAAAATTCATCTTTGGTTTGGAAGTCAAACTTAAAGGTGTGGCACATTTCGCAATAGGAGCTAGCCGGTTGGAACAGGAATTCCTTCTCATACTTAGCACCGTATGAACTCATACCCCATTGGTGTGAACCGCTGGTACCGAAGTCTTCCATTTTGACGGGGAAGCTTGGGATAGCTTTGTTGATTTTGGCTGCCATTTCAGGGGTTAACCACTCAGCCCAACCACGGGAGAACTGGTTACCACCGGCGACCATAGTTCCAGTGCCATCCTTCAACAGACCGTCTTTCACGTGGTAAGTACCGCGCACTAGGTAGGCGTCAATAAAGCCATATTTAGTCCGTGGCGTACCCACTGTCGCGTAGATAGCATCTGGCGTAATACCCGATGGCAGAATCGAGGTATCCTTAGTGCCATACATGGTTTTCTTCAGGTCGTTATCGACCTCAGGGTGCTCGCCAGGGAAGCGAATCGTCTTAGAGTGGCGTGAACGTCTCCACTTCTCGTATTGCGGACCATGACACTCACCGCATTTTTCTGGGCCGACAAACTTGTTCGGGAAATCTAAAATCGATTTCGCCCCTAAACGGTATTGCAGTGCCTTAGGACGCTGGCCATCGTTATAGGAGCTGTAACGCACTGCGGTGCCATCAGTGGGGTTCACTTCTTTACTGTGTTTGCTGTAAGCAACACTGTCACCACCGTGCAAATATTCTTCACCACGGTCACTGACTTTATAAGTGCCCTTTAATCGACCTTCAGCGTCGTATTTAAAAACTGGGTGATTTTCAAATAGAAAATCAAACAATTCTTGCTCTTGAACAATATAATCCTGCAGTGTTTTCACACCGCGGGATTTCTCCATTAAATTTTCATTTAAATTGGGGTTAGCCAGAATATCTTGAGTATAGTGGGATTGTTGTTTATTACCCACTCCAGGTACCACTTTCCCCTCCGACTTAGCATCGGCAGCGACTGTGGTAGCGCTTACGGCAGAACCTAAACAAAATAGCACGCTTAATGCTACTTTGGATTTCCATCGCTTCATCATTCACTCCTAATTTATCATTAGTTTTATATTTTCCACTGAACCTAACTGTTCACTGAACGACATAAACAATTGACCAGTGGCGGCATGATGAAGCAGCTAAACGCCTAAAAACCTGAGCTAGTGCACATTAAATTTTGATTCAAAAATCAATAGAAATAAAAAGGAACAAATAAAATAAAACCAATAACTTAACGTAAATAAAAGAAAAATATTTTAGAAATAAATCGTGGTTTTTGAGATCTAAAAAGACCTAAAAAATGGTTTTATTTTTCAAAAATCACCAAAGGGAAAAGTGACGATTTTAATGCCGAGACAGATCACATTCCTAGCCGAAAAACTCCGCTACCCTGCCAGTCAATCCAAAGCGGGTGAAATGTTCGAGATATTTAAAAGCACTCAAAATTAAAAATAAGATGCATCAAAAATAATCCAGCGAGTATTGACATAAAGCTTAAATTAACACGCTCGAACATTATCAACGTTAAATTTCACCATTAATGAACAGCCAATAAATCAGATTAACCATGCAACACAGGAAATCACTATGATAAGTATGTCCCCAGAAATAGGTCACCTATTGCTCATCATAAGTACTGTGTTGGCATTATTCTCCGCAATCACTCACTTTATTGGCACTCATCAGCCACAACTTTATTTAATCGAGTTCGGCAATAAATTATTTAATGCCATGTTTATAAGCTTATTGGGCGCACTCTTATGCCTTATTTATAGCTTTATTAGCGATGACTTTTCGGTTGCCTATGTGGCGAACCATTCCAATAGCCAACTCGCCCTCGGTTATAAAATTGCCGCAGTCTGGGGCAGCCATGAAGGCTCTATGCTGTTTTGGGTGTTCGCCATCGCGTTATGGGGTGCCATCATCAATTGCCGCCAAGCGGGTAAATTCGTCGACTTAGATAACGCCGATGTGCAGACTGATAAAGCCTACTTTGCACGGCTACTGGCGATTCTCGCGCTCGTTATCCTCGGCTTTAATCTGTTTTTACTCTTTACCTCCAATCCCTTTGCCCGATTACTACCTAACATCCCCATTGAAGGGCGCGACCTCAATCCGATATTGCAGGACATTGGCCTCATACTGCACCCACCTATGCTGTTTTTAGGCTATGTCGGGCTGACGGTATGCTTTGCCGCGGCGCTGTCATCCCTACTGGGTGGCGCATTAGTGCATCGTCACCTCGAATACTTGCGGCCTTGGGTATTACTGGCGTGGATTTTCCTCACGGGAGGCAATGCCTTTGGTTCTTGGTGGGCCTATAACGAATTGGGTTGGGGTGGTTGGTGGTTTTGGGATCCCGTTGAAAATGCTTCTTTTATTCCTTGGCTAGTCGCCACAGCGCTGGTGCATTCTTTAGTGCTGACCAGAAAGACCCAAGGCTTTGCCCTCACCACGCTATTTTTGTGCATCTTGGCATTCTCGCTGAGCTTACTCGGCAGCTTTTTGGTGCGTTCCGGCATAGTGCAATCGGTACATGCCTTCGCGGCGGATCCCACCAGAGGCATGTCAATCCTATGTTTATTGGTGCTGTTTGTCGGTGCGGCGCTGCTGATTTTTGCGCTCAAAGCCCAAGCCTTGAAGCATGAGGTAAGCCCTAGCCTATTGAGCAAAGAGACACTGTTACTGCTTGGCATCATAGTACTGGTGGTTGCAGCCTTTTCCGTTCTGTTGGGCACCTTTTATCCCCTGCTATACGAGTTGTTAGGCTTAGGCACTCTGTCGGTCGGCGCCCCTTACTTTAATGCGATTTTTGTCCCACTGACCTTTATCGCGGTGATGCTAATGGGCATAGCGCCGTTAATTGCTTGGGGACAATCGCGCGGCAAGCCACTCAAGGTATTAGCCTTGCCTTTTATCGCCATTGTGATTATCGCGGCGCTAATGAGTTATCAAACCCAAACCGATGGAGCTCTCTTCCTATTCCTTGGCTGCGCCAGCGCGTTGTTTTTGCTCTGCTGTCTTGGGGTGAGTGTAACAGTGACATCCCAAGCATTGACGCCACCTAAGCCCGCCATATCGACAACATCAAAGCGCGCCAGATTAGCCATGCTAGTCGGCCATTTGGGTGTGGCGGTCAGCATTATCGGCGCGACCTCAGTATCGTTTTTCGAGCAGGAAGCCTTGCTGCGTATGGGGCCTGGCCAAGGTAAACCACTTGCCGATTATGTACTGGTCTACGAAAGCACAGAACCTGTAGAAACCCCAAGTTTTAGCGCGATTCAAGCCAATATCAGTATCCGCGCAGCCAAGCAGGATGACGTAGTGCTGGGTTACCTCCATCCACAGCGACAAACCTTTCATAGCAATGGCATGGAAGTGTCCCATGCGGGTATAGACCATGGTTTTTGGCGGGATCTCTATGTCTCTATGGGGCTACAACTGAGCGACACCGAATACCTGATCCGCATTAGCTATAAGCCCTTGGCGACCTGGATTTGGCTGGGTGCTTTATTGATGATGCTTGCGGGCGCGATTGCCGCTTGGCCAATCAAACAAGGCCACAGAGTCGCACAAACAAAGGCGCTGAATGTAAGTCGCTCACCACAGGAGACAATGACGTTATGAACCCACTGTTTCGCTCGCCCTATTTGAGCCTGTTGTTTTGGTTGCTGTCGCTGAGCCTCTGCTTTGGCGGCGCGACGTTTCTCGCCACGGCGCAGGAGGCCCCCAACCTTGGCGCCTCCTATCAACAGCAAGCCATAGAGATCAGCAAAGTGCTGCGCTGCCCCATGGCGACTAATCAAACCTTATTTGAATCGCAAGCACCGATTGCCCATGAGCTGAAAGGACAAATCTTTTCACTTTTGGAACAAGGCTATAAGCGGGATGAGATCCTCGATTTTATGGTGCAGCGCTATGGCGAAAAAATCCGTTATCAGCCCGAATTTAAGTCCGCCACACTGGCACTCTGGCTCGGCCCGCTCGTGCTGTTAGCCGCAGGATTTGGCTTAGGGTTTGCGCTGTTAAAGCGCAGGCCACAAGTCCCAAACGCATAGCTCCTACGCATAGCCCCTAGAAGATAGCCACTTTTACCCTATTGCTAAGTTTGAATAGAAGGATAACCCCATGAAATCTTACATCGCCAAGCTCGCTCTCCTTTGCACCGCATGGCTGCTGTGCTGCGCCGTTCAGGCCCATTCACTGCAAAACAAACTCTATGACACGGGTGAGCCCATCCCTAAACCCAGAGTCATGACCGGCTTTATCGAGATGCAGCATGCCCGCGGCGTGCCCGAAGTGCCTTTTATCGATGAAGCTGGGCAGACACACAGCTTAAAACAACACCAAGGCAAACTGACCTTAGTGAATCTGTGGGCGACTTGGTGCGTGCCCTGCTTACGGGAAATTCCAGAGCTGCAAAAACTCCAGCAACAATATGTCGATAAGAACATCGCCATAGTGCCCATCTCGATTGATGAAGAAGTAAAAGATGTACGGCCATTTTTGGATCAGCATGGCTTTAGCAACTACCGCACTTGGCTCGACCCAGAAAAAAACATCGAGCAGATCATCCCTGCCAACGTTGTCCCTGCGACCTATGTTTTTGATGCTAAAGGCAACCTAGTCGGTTTTGTCCGTGGCTATCTCGATTGGACCGATAAAGAGGTTGCGCCCTATTTAGATAAGCTTATCGCCAAATATGCCCAGTAATTTCGCTCGGCACTCATTAGCACAGCACTGAAGGGCTAAGTGGGTTTTGACTTAGCCAATCCATGAAATCAAATCTCCGTTCGGTACCCCACCCTAAATCTTTGCCGAAGCCCGCTGCTCCCCGATTTGGCAGCGGGTATTTTTACCCCAAGGCGGACTCGCTTTGTATTCTGCGCCACCTTTCTTTAGAATTGCCGCTGTTATCCATGAATCGATTTTGCAAATCCATTCGTAAAACCCATTGATAAAATCTAAGGCTTCCCGATGAAACTCACTTGTTTAACTCAACCTATTTATGACCACTTGTACCGTGATATCAGTGAGTTTCGCAGCACCTTCGACCTCGCCGTCAACGATGCCAACTCCTTGGATGAAAAGGCCGACACGCTACATACTTCACTGATTATTGAAGAATTAACCGAACTTGCCGAGGCCGATAGCCGTATCGAACAGGCCGATGCCATTGTCGATTCTGTGTATGTATTAATGGGGCGTTTAGTGCATTTAGGCGCGGCTCAAATGAGTGACCGCCTAGAGATCAGCTACCTTATCGACTTGCTGCTGTGTGTAGCTAAAAACCGTGAAATCGACTTTATCGCCTGCTGGGATGAAGTGCATTCGAGCAACATGAGCAAAGTGTGCCGTAATGAGCAGGAACTGACAGAAACTATCGCCTTCTATGCCGAGCAAGGCGTTGAAATCGTTGGCAGCAAAAAAGGCGAGTTTATCATCGCCAAATGCGCCAAGGATGTGGAAATGGCCGGTAAAGTCGTGCGCCAAGGCAAGGTATTAAAGTCGGTGTACTATCGCCCTGCGGATTTAACTCAGTTAGTAAAAGCGTAACACCGCAAACCTAGGCTGCACAGCATGTAGAAACAGCATGCAGCCTAGGCCGCTTCCCTTAGTCCGACGCGTCTTGTTCGGCATCCTTGCGGTATTCCAAAATATCCCCCGGCTGACAGGCCAAGTATTCACAAATACTCGCCAAGGTATCGAAACGCACCCCTTTGACTTTGCCCCGTTTTAACAGCGACAAGTTAGCCTCGGTAATGCCCACCGCTTTGGCCAGCTCCTTAGAGCTCACCTTTCGCACCGCCATCATGACGTCTAAATTAACGATAATATTCAAAATCAAACAAACTCTTGGTTTTCCGCCTCATAATCGCGGGCGGCTTTAAGCAAATACACGATCAGCAACATCAGTAAAATCGTCGATATATTGCCAAAATCGAGCACCAGTTCGATACGACCTTCTTCAAAAAACGACTGATGATAGATACCTATCCCTAAGGTTTGCAGCATCTCAAACACTAAGGCCGCCACTTTTAACCACACTAGCCATAGGTAACATTTCATACTCTCATCACTGAAAAACAGGCCGCGTTGATAGCAGGATAAGAGCCGTTGCAGCCAATACACTCCTAATAAAAATGTGATAAATAAAGGAGTTAACATTGCAAGCAACAGCATTCTGTTGGCGCTTGCGAGGTGCCATAACTCGAGCAACTGGGTGTTACTGCTATTGAAGCGAATATCGTCGTAGGCCCAATAGCAATAAAACAGGTAGCCAACAATGGCTACCGCAGAAAAGAGCACCAGCCAGCGGCAAAACTCACTGATTTTTATTAATTTTTTAAAATTTTGATTCATCAACTCACCCAAACATCACCCTAGATAATTCTTAGCGAACGAACACCAGTATAATCCTTCGACAAAAAATATTACAAAGAAATATAAATTTATTGTTTTACGATAATTAATTTTCGTATTAGCATGTTTTCAATTTCAATACACTCAGGTGACGACAATGCAAAAATTTCCATTCACGAGTCAGTTATGCAGTGCTGCCATTGCCGCCGCACTGCTACTGACGGGTTGCAGCGCCGCTGATACCCAAAATGCACAACCTCAAGTTGCCGCGACGCAACAAACCGAAGCGCCGTTAATTCCCATCGAAAACTTCTTTAACGAGCAGAGCATTCGCCATTTAAAAATGTCCGACGATGGCAAGTGGCTCGCCTTTGTGAAGGAGTACCAAGGGGCAAGCAATATCTTCCTGATGGCCGATAAGGCCGATCTTGCCAGCGCTACGCCACTCACCACCTCCGCCGAACCTATTCGCGACTTCGAATGGTCAGCCAAGGGCAATGACCTGTTCTTTATGAAGGACAAAGGCGGTAATGAGAACACCCAGATTTACAAGCTGAGCTTTGAAGAACACGCGGGCAAGATCACCGCCAAAGAGCAACGCTTAACCCATAAGGACGATGTGCAATACAGCGTGCTCGAGCAGGTAAAAGACAATCCTGATTTGCTGGTTGTTCAAGCCAACCACGACGATTCGAGCCGTATGGATATTTATCTGCTCAACATCCACGATGGCAAGTTAACCCCTATCCTGAAGAACGAACTGAGCTTTACTCAAGTGAAGTTTAACAAGCAGGGCAAACCTGTGATTGCCAGCAGCAGTAATCTCGATAACACCAATGCCTTGTATGTGCTGATCGACGGCAACTGGCGCAAGATCATCCAAAGCGCCAAGGGCGAGAGCATCGATATTCTTAAAGTGAACGATGATAAGAAGCTCGCCTATATCAGCGCCAATATTGGCGATCGCGATAAACAGGAATTGCTGAAAGTCGATCTGATGACGGGTAAATATGAGACGCTGCACAAGGATCCTGATAACGAGGCCGATGTCTATTCGATGCAATTTAACGATGCGGGCGAGCCATTAGCCGTGGCTTACTACGGTGGTCGCTTACGGGTTTATCCCTTAGATGCCGAGTTTGCCCGCCATTGGGATGTGATTAATCGTCATTTTAATCAAGATGTTGAAATCACGATTGGCGAAATGAACGAGAAAACCCACCTGTGGCAAATCCATGTTGCCAGCGACAGAGCAGCTGGAGCTGACTATCAATACAATGCCGCCACTGGGGATATCCATCTGTTAGTCGACATTCCGGCCAGCATTCCTGCGGATCAACTCTCGCCACGCCAATCGATTGTGTATACCGCGCGGGACGGGGTGAAAATCCAAGCCTATTTAACACTGCCTAAGGGTAAACAGACGCAGCTGCCGACCATTATCCTGCCCCATGGCGGCCCTTGGGCACGGGATTTTTGGACGCTCGACTCGGGTTACTTCCACGCAATTGCCCAGTTTTATGCAAACCGTGGCTATGCCGTGTTGCAACCTAACTTCCGTGCCTCAACGGGTTTCGGTAAGAAATTCTTAAACTTAGGTAACAATAATTGGGGGATTGGCAGCATGCAGCACGATCTCACCGATGGAGCCAACTACTTAGTGGCGCAGGGCATTGCCGATAAACAACGTTTAGGGATCTTCGGTGCCTCCTACGGCGGCTATGCGGCGCTGTCTGGCGCGACCTTTACGCCTGACTTGTACCAAGCGGTGATCGCCTATGTGGGACCATCGAGCCTAGTGACGCTGATGAATTCCTTCCCCGACTACTGGCGCCCCTATTTAGGCCAATGGTTTGAGTCGGTGGGTGACCCACAAATTGCCGAGCAGAAGCAAGATATGGAAAAACGCTCGCCAATTAACTATGTCGATAACATCAAGGCACCATTGATGCTGATCCAAGGGGCGAATGACCCACGCGTCACCCAAATAGAATCGGACAATATCGCTAAGAAGATGTACCAAAAGTCTTTGCCTGTTAAGTACATACTGGCGAAAGATGAAGGACATGGATTCAGTAAGCGAGCCAATAAACTGGCCTCGATTGTCGCCACTGAGCAGTTTTTTGCAGAGCACTTAGGTGGGCGTGTCGACACCAATGTGAATCCTGAAATCCTAAAACACTTGGACGGTTTAAACGTCGATATCAGTAAACTTTAATGCGCTAAGGGCAAGCTAAGGCTTGCCCTTTTTATTGTGCCTTTATCACTCGGCGACCACGGCATCGACGGCGGCGGGTAGACGTAGCTCAACTCGAGTCAGTAACTTAGTATCATCCACCACGAGATTAGCCTCGCCCTTTTGTGCCCGAGCAAACAAACGCGCCGCATAGGTACCTATGCCTAACCCCTCGGCCTTGCCTTGAGTGACATATTTTTCCCAAAACTGTTCACGGATATCGACGGGCACGGCGCCTGTGTTTTCGATAGCGATCAGTACATCACCTTCCTGGCGCGATAGCGAAATCGCCACCTTAGTCTTAGGGCGCGCCGCCTCGAAGGCATTTTTTAGCAGATTGAACAGCATAGGATGGCAGAGCTTAGGATCGCCCATCACATCGAAGCTGCTGCAAGGGTCTTCGTCGGGTAACAAATACGCCACTAACTGTTTGCTGTGAAAGGTTAGCTGCGCCGCCTGCAGCAACTGCTTAAGCATCTCATGCACCGAAAACCACTCGGCATCTAAGGAATATTGCCCCGCCTCGATACGCAGAATATCCGAGGTCAAATTCACGGTATTAATCGACTGTAATGCCAGTTCATCGACCAAATTAATCTTGGGCAGCCACTCCTTAGGACAGCTTTTATCCTGCGCGAGCTTTTGCGCCAGCGCGCTGATGGTCGCCAGCGGATTTTTAAGATCGTGGCTCATGATGCCATCGGCATTGTCTTTTAGCTGTGCCAGACGCTGCATCTCGTCGCACTCTTGCTGTAATGTCCGCTGGCGCTGCATTTGCGTCAGCACATTCGCCAATTTGAGCTTTAAGATTTCCGGCTGTACTGGCTTAGTGAGGTAATCTATCGCGCCGCCTCTAAGCCCCTGTAGATGGTGCTCAACCTCACCGAGGGCACTGACAAAGATCACTGGGATCTGCGCCGATTTAGGCTCAGATCTCAAGGCTTGCAGCACTTGATGCCCGTCCATCTCGGGCATCATCACATCTAACAACACCGCATCGGGCGGCGTCGCCGATTGGCAAATTTTTAGCGCCGCCTTACCGTCCTTGGCAAACAGCACCTTATATTCGTCATTTAAGAGCCCCGCCATAAAGGCCAGATTATCCGGCATATCATCGACCACCAGCACCACATTCAAGGCAGGTGCGGTTTCAGTTGTCGCCGTTGTTTCTACTTTGGCCGCCATCGCTGAAGATAACGCGACTTGAGTGCGTTTATGCCGACGCGTGAGCGCCTGTAACACTCTGCCCTGCAAGGTTTTAGAGTTAAAAGGCTTAGCGATAATGTCTGCGACATGGTATTGCATCGCCACATCCACTAAACCTCGATGGGCATTGGCCGTCACGAGGATAATGGGTAAGTCCCGCCATTTTTCCTGCTGACGCAGACTCTCGAGTAACTCTTGGCCATCACCATCGGGCATGCTCCAATCCAGCAGCAACAACTCTACCTGATGACGCTGTAAGACATCCAAGGCTTGGCGACCGCAATCGGCCTGTAACACTTGACCAAAACCGAGTTGCCGCAGCTGCTCGGCCATAATCTTACGCAGGGCATCCATATCCTCGACGATCAAACACTGCATCTGACCTAACTGCATACTTCCTCCTGCGCTAATTTAAGTGTGTGCAGTCGCGTTAATGCCTGTTCAAAATCAAACAGTTCAACATCCATTTTTAACTGTTTAAGCACACTCGCCTGGGACTGAAACTGCGGCGCATGGATAAGCTTATTCACCCATTCCAAGGCATTGGTGTTGTATTCCAGCAGGCTGTTTTCTAATTGCTCCATCAGCCCAGTTAAGGCGTCATCATCCAGACAGCTTTCATCCTTAATGTTGAGCTGTTGATGCCAAAGCTCCAAGCCATTGACCAAACACTGCAATTCGGTTTGTAGCGCCAACAGTTGCTCGTGTAACTCCACGGTAAAACTCTGCTGCGCCGTGTGGCATTGCTGCTCGAGTTCACCGGCTTGGCGGCTGATCTCCACCGCCCCGACATTGGCGGCAACGCCCTTTAAGGTGTGCAAGCTTAAGCGCAGCTCATCGGCATTTTCGTCCTGCCAGGCGCGCTGTTGCTGCCCGAGCAGTGTCTTGCTGGTGTTGAGAAATAACCCCAACAAATGGCTGTAGAGCGACTCATTGTGATCGCAAAGCGCGAGGCCATTGTGAGTCTGTAAGCCATCGAGCTGCGGCAGGCCATGGCCTGTGCTCGCTCGCTTTAATACCAAGGGCACAGGTTTACGCTGCTTTGGCGTTATCCAGCGCGCCATCACAGTGTAGAGATCCTTCACATGCACAGGTTTAGTAATTTGGTCATTCATCCCCACCGCCAGCGCTTTTTCAATGTCACCGGACATGGCATTGGCCGTCATGGCTAAAATCGGTAGATTGGCAAATTCGGGCAATTCGCGGATCCTGCGAGTCGCCTCGTAACCATCGAGCACTGGCATCTGGCAATCCATAAGCACACAGTCGAAGTACTGCAGCTCGATGCGCTCAATGGCCTCAAGCCCATGATTCGCCACTGTGACATTCACGCCCGCTTGGCGTAATAGCTCTACCGCCAGCTCCTGATTGAGCTGATTATCCTCAACCAGTAACACCTCAGCCCCCGCTAACTGAGTCTTCAGGGCGTGCAGAGAGTGGTCCTGCTGCACTTGTCTGCCATGCTCATTGTTGTGTCCCAGCAGGGATAACAGGGCATTACCTATGGCAATAGGCGTCAGGGGTTTCGTTTGTGACAGCACTCTTGGGTTATTTTCAATCAGCGGCCTTAGGGTGTCTTGGTCGCTAAGGTTACCAATCAGCAGCATCCGCGAATCGGGATTGGCCATTAGCGCAGCCAGTAACGCTGGGCTAAATGCACTGTAATCACAGAGCACAAGCTGGCGTGTACCTGAGTGGTTAAGCGATTCAATCACGCTATCAGGGTCGGCCACTGAGACCTGCATTTGGGCCGATATCCCATGTTCTGTGAGTAACGTTTCTAATCTAGGGTGCAGCCCGACTAACTTAGCGGTTTCGCCCGCTAAGGCATCGAATTGCGACTTAGGCTCATAGGTATCTGCACAGTTGAGTGTGATCCTGAGGTAGAAGCGGCTGCCCACGCCAAACTCACTCTCACACCACACCTCGCCGCCCATCAAATGGGCGAGGCGCTTACAAATGGCCAAGCCAAGCCCGGTGCCGCCATATTCCCGAGAGGTCGAGGCATCGACTTGTTCGAATGAGCCAAATAGCATCCCTTGTTTTTGCTCGGGAATACCAATACCAAAATCTTCCACGCAGAAGGTCAGCTCGACCTCATCCCCCTGTTGCGTACTCTGACAACTTAACACCACACTGCTGTCGTCGTGGGAAAACTTGACCGCGTTATTGCAGTAGTTGATCAGGATCTGCCCCAAGCGCAGGCCATCACCATGGTAATAACGGGGCAGTTCGGGCGGCAGATCGAAGATAAACGCCATGTTTTTCTCTTCGACCTTGTAACTCACTACATTGGCCAAGTTAGACAGCACATCGTCGAGATCGAATACCGTGCATTCGATATCCATCTTCTCGGCCTCAATCTTGGAAAAATCCAAAATATCGTTGAGTATGCCCAGCAGCGAGCCTGCGGCTTGATGCACCTTGCCCACATAATCCCGCTGCTTACTGTTCAGCTCTGTCTGTAGCACGAGATACGACATCCCCAGAATCGCATTCATCGGCGTGCGGATCTCGTGGGACATATTCGCTAAAAAGTCCGACTTGGCGTGGTTAGCCGCCTCAGCCGCCTCTTTGGCTATGGCCAGTTCGTCCTGAATCGACTTAGTGTCGGTAATGTCTAAAGCCCAACAAAGGTTAGCATTTTGGCCATCCTGCACGGTGTGATAGGAGGTCAGCAGCACATCGCGGCGCTGGCCATGGGCATCAAACAGTTGCGTCTCAAATACGGTACTGTCTTGGCTTAAATCCAATTCGCGGATATGGCAGCGGTAGTCATCGGGCTGCACAAAAATCCGATAAACCGATTGCCCCACCTCTAGCCCCGTCATCTCGGTAATTTGCTCATTCACATAACGGCAAACCCCTTCGATACAGATCCAGACCCCGATCGGGCTTCTGCCTAACACGTGTTTCAGCAAATCCCGCTCACGCTCGAGCAGGGCATTCATTAACTTTCGTTCCGACAAATCGTGGTACGACCCCAGCACAAATAGCTCGCCATTGAGCTCGATACGCTTGAGTGTCACGTCTACGTGAATAACCTCGGCGGCCGTGTTAATAAAGTCGGCCTCAAACTTAAGCTGCCCTTGGTCTAACACGGTTTGCAGACGTTGCTCAAACACGCTCTGATTTAAAGCATCGTCGCCCTGCTCGGGGTAATAGACTAAGGTGCGCTGACCAATGAGTTGGTGTTTACTCTGATACTTGAGCAATGACAGCAGTGCACTGTTGCACTCGATGATCACCCCCTGACTATCGGTAATCACACAGGCATCGACCGCCGAATCAAACAGCGCTTGAAACTTATGCATGCTTAGGCTTAGCTGCTGCTCGGTGTGGATCCGCTGCACGATATCTTTATTTAATCGTCTGTTGCGCAAGCTAAAAAGAAACAGCACCAGCAAAACCGCCACGGCAATCCGCACCGCCCAGTCGAATACTTTCTGCTTCTTTATCCCTAGGTCATATTGCACATTCACCCAGCGGTGCTGAATTTCGCGCGCCTTATCCTGCGGGATTTGTGCAAAGGCTTTATCTAAAATGCTTTGCAGTTCGGGCCAGTCCTTACGTACCCCCATCGAAATCCCAAAGCGGTAGTCACTGGCCGCCGCAATTTGCAGGCGATTAAAGGGAGGCGACTGAAGTAAGTGCGCTGTACTTGGGAAATTAACGAAGGCCGCATCGACCTGACGCTTATCCACCGCCGTTAAGGCTTGCTCCAAGTTACTGACGGGGACCAGCACTATGTCGGGATAGTCTTCGAGTAGCTGCGTGTGGGTAATATCACCGGCTACCACGCTGACCGATTTGCCCTTAAGGCTCTCAAGGCTGTTGGGATGCTCGCCCTCGATGTGGGTCACTATCACCGGCGGATACTGATTTAAGGCATCGGTAAATAACATCCACTGCTCACGTCCAGAGCCTGCCGAGGCCAGCGATAACATATCCACTTTATGCTGCTTAAATTCCTCTAGCGCTTGCTGCCAGGAACCTTCGTTATAGGTCTGGAAAATCAGCGGCACCACACGGCTGATTTCGGCAAGATAGTCCGCCATCATGCCGCGGTGAATACCGTTTTCATCAATAAAATCAATCGGCGCAGAATGGGGATCCACGCCCACCCTGATGATGGGATTGTTGTTGATAAAGGCCCTTTCCTCTACGGTGAGCATGCTCATAAAGCGGTGCACATCCATATTCGGGATCAGCGCGCCTAGGCGAAAATCGACCAGAAACAGATTTTTATTGAGCGCCAACGAGACTCGGGCGAAATCGGGCTGCAGTGAGTCAAAGTCGAGTAACTCATAGTAATCGTTATAGTTATTAGGGCTGATGATCAAAGGTGTAATTAAAAACTCCGCCCCCTTGGAGCGAATATCCACCCCATTTAAATAATCGAACAGCAGCACGAGACCAAATGCGCCCTGAAACTCCACGCCACCGACCCCCGCGGCGATAGCCCCCTTTTGGATCCCTTGGGCGAGCTGATGATCCCAGCTTAACGAAGCAATATGGGGAATGGGCCGCAGCGGATTGGCTTCGGCCTCATGGCTTACCGCCAATGCCATAGTGGTATTCATGGCAATCACGGTATTGATATTAGGATCCTGCTGTATGGCTTTAAGATAAGCCTCACGCGCCGCAGGCGCCGTCCAGTCGGTGTTCACTACTTTGAGCTTGGCATTGGCAAATTGCTTGTTGACCGCAGTTTTCAGCTCAGCTGTACGCTTTTGCACATCGTGATTATCTTTATTCCCCGCGAGTAACAGCACATTCATGCGCTCGGCAGCGCTTTCCTGCTCAAACATTTTTTCGAGTAGGTTTTGCCCAAGGTTGTTGTTATTCATCGCCACTCGGCCAATCCAGTTGGCATTTTGTGTGCGCAGAGACAATGAGCTTTGGCTAAATTCAGAATTGATGGTGACTACAGGGATATGCTGCTGATTTGCCTCGGTTAAAAGCGCCTGCCCCTTGCCAGCAACGGGGACAAAAATAATCCCAGAAACATCGTTAGCTATCGCCTCACGGCCCAGCTTGAGCAAAGTGTCTGGCGTGCCATCGCCGTAAACAACGTCGAGCTGGATATTGAGATCCATCGCCGCAATTCTGGCGAACTTAGCGATTTGGTGCCAAAAGGGTCTATCGGATTCCAAGATCATACTCACCCTATGGCTATGGGCGAGTTTTTGCGCCGGCGTCAACTGAGCCAGCGCCTGACGATGTTGCAGCATCGATGACTCATTAGCCAGCGCAGCATTGGGCCATACAGACAGTAGCGCGGCTGATAACAGCAAGAGACCCGCACAATAGCCCAGTGAAACGAGTGGCTTACAAGGGTGCGCTTGGTATTGACCCCAGCCGAGGGCGGCCAAGACTTGTCGAATGGTCCTGTGTATACGACCTGATGAAATGCCAAAAACGGCCATAACTTTTCCTCTTAGGTTAAGTTTCTTACCGTCCCGTTGGTATGAATGGTGTATTAAGAATGAGAAGACGAAATGCGAACAGCTAAAACACGGAGGATCTTATGGGATCCGAGATCATGGATGGAGCACTCTGTTGGCCAGCGTTTCACCGGGCCAAAGGCGCTTTCGCTCATAAAACAGACAACAATTGTAAAAAAAACCGTATCAACTAAAAAGTATCAATACCTAAAAGTGTGAACAAAACAGGCCAAAAGATACAACATGATACATTTTTTTGGGGTATTATCCTGTTAGTACAAGATTTAACCAGCCGTTAAATCCGCAATATTTTTCCGTCAAGCTTACAGCTACCGCCATCATATAACCTGAAAAATGAAAATGTAGACTTCATATTTTTTATGATGATTTTCATATTGTTATATTGATTCTTCATGGAATTAAGCAGCATTAACCGCCTAGTTTGGCACTGGCATTAACGGGGACGAATTGAGGCTCTCTCAGCATCGTCGCCGGATTAATACGGGAAACCAACCGACACAGTTGAGGCGAAACCATGACTCCATTTGTAACAAAGCCCACCCTATTAGTAGTGGATGATACTCCTGACAATATTCAGATCATTCATGGGATCCTGTCGGCGCACTATACGATCCGCGCCGCAACATCGGGTGAGAAAGCGTTAAAACTGGCCAGCACCCATCCATTACCAGAGTTAATCCTACTCGATGTGATGATGCCTGAGATGGACGGCTTCGAAACCTGCCGCAGGCTCAAACGCGATCCTGTGACCAGCAAGATCCCCGTGGTGTTTGTGACCGCCAAGACAGATACCATAGACGAGCAAACCGGGTTTGAACTCGGCGCCGTGGACTATATTTCCAAACCCATCAGCCCAGCGGTACTCAAGGTTCGGACTCAAACCCATTTAGCCTTGAGCAATCAAGCAAGGCAGCTCGAAGCACTGGTTCAACAACGAACCCAAGAGCTTGAATCGACGCGCCATAAGATTATTCAAAAGCTTGGGCTGGCGGCAGAATATCGGGATAACGAAACGGGATTACATATCTCCCGTATGAGCCATTATGGGCGTATTCTGGCCGAGCAAGTCTGCGACTCCCAAGCTTGGTGTGAGATGTATTTTACGGCGCTGCCGATGCACGACATCGGCAAAATTGGTATCCCAGATTCGATCCTATCGAAACCGGGTAAGTTAACCGATGATGAGCGCCAGCAAATGCAGCAACATACCAGTTTTGGCGCGCAGATCCTCGATGACGAAAACGATCCCTTGTTATCCCTTGCGCAGGAAATCGCCCTCCACCACCATGAACGATGGGACGGAACTGGCTATCCCCATGGGCTGGCAGGCGAGCACATTCCATTAAGCGCCCGTATTGCTGCGGTTGCCGATGTGTTCGATGCACTCACCTCAGACCGCCCCTATAAAGTGGCGTGGAGTACTGAGCAGGCCTTTGATTACATTCAAGAAAACTCAGGGACTCAGTTTGACCCTCAGTTGGCGCAGGTCTTTATCGCCTGCAAGGCGCAAATACTGCAAGTGCAGCGACGTTTTGCCGAGCCAGCGACCACTGTCACCCATTGAAAGTCTGACCAAGTGCTTCAGAACGAGGTAGACTCCTAGAACATGGGTGCAACGGATAGGGATAACAAATGAATCCAGCAAAAGTGGTACGCGCTAAGGTCGTGCAATTAACGGATTTACCGAATATAGGTAAAGCGAGCGCGGCGGATTTACGCCTGCTCGGCATAGAGACACCGGCGCAATTGCTGGGGCAAAATCCCTACCAGATGTATCGCACTCTGTGCGACAAAACCGGCCAAAGACACGACCCCTGCGTACTGGATGTGTTTCTGTCTATCACCCGCTTTATGGCGGGTGATGACCCTAAACCTTGGTGGTATTACACCGAAGAGCGCAAACAGACATACGGCCAGCTTTAATCTGCATGCTTTGGCAGTATCTCTTGGGATGCGGATGCCTGAACCTCAGGTGAGTCAGGCTCGGTACTGGGATCGTCCCTTAACCATTCGCGCCAAATGGCAATCAGCAACGCCATCAACACAGGGCCGACAAACAGACCAACAAACCCCATGGTTTTCACCCCGCCAATCAAACCGAAAAAGGTCGGCAAGAAGGGTAATTTGATTGGCCCGCCAACCAAATTAGGTCGCAGCGTTTTATCGACAATAAACAGTTCGATACTGCCCCAGAGGAATAAGCCCACCCCTGCTGTCATGTCGCCGGTGCCGACTAAGTACAGTGAAATCAAGGTGAACATGGTTGGCGCACCACCGGGCACTAAGGCCATAAACGCGGTCAACACCCCAAAGGCCACGGCCGAAGGTACACCAGCAATCCAGTAAGCAATCCCCAACACTATGCCCTCGCCGATGGCGATAAGTGTCATGCCTATAACGGTTGAACTCACAGTCGCAGGCACCACGCGGGAGAACCTATGCCAGCGTGCAGGAAGAATGCGCTCGCCAACAATATCCAACTGTTTAGCCACCGATTCGCCATCTTTATATAAGAAAAACAAGGTGATCAGCATAAACAGCAAGGTCAGCAACAGGCCCAAGGTATTCCAGCCCAATTGCAGTACCCAACGGGAAATACCACTCAGATTCTGGCCGCTGATCGCGCTGACTATCTTGCCCAGCTCATGGGGTTCACCGATAAACTGCTGCCATTGCAGGGTGAGCCACTCGCCAATCCAAGGTAGATCCTTAATCCACAGCGGCACGGGAGCGCCATGCTGGTTGGCATACACCAGCCACTCCACCCAGGCTCTAATCTCTTGTAAAGCATAGGAAAATACAAAAATCAGCGGCGTGATAAGCCCAAGAATAATCAAGACTAAAGCTATGGTGGCTGACAACGCCGAGCGACCACCGCATTTAGCCATTAATTTTTGATACAGCGGCCAACTGGAGAAGCAGACGATCAGGGCGGCCAAGGCGGGCACTAAAAAGTCGATAAAAAAGAAAACACCAGCACACAGCAATAAAATCAATAGGGTACGACCCACCGCAGCATTACTGATAATCTGTGCCATCCACAAACTCCCACAATAGAATCCAACAACAAGGTGGAAAACTTGGCAGAGTGCCAAGCAACAACCAGCCTTTGGGTGTTCCCCATTCTGTGAGCCAGTTTATTGCGCAGTGCTTTCCATGGGCAACGACATTTAACTAAAGCGTGAGTAGTGTATCAGTGCTACTTGTATCCCCAAAGGCCTTCGAATGTCTCGAAGGCCAAATGGTTGAAAATCCCTATGGCGCAACCTTGAGCCTTGCGACAATTTTCTCTGGTTGGCTAAAATCGGTAATACGCTCAATGACTTTACCGTCTTTCACCCAAAGCAATGTCGGGATGTTGCGGATACTAAAGTGATTAAACAGCACGCCTAATTCATCAATACTAAAATCGACGCGTGAAGGATAGAGCTGTTTAAAATCGGCGAGGGCTTTATCGTCCGTCCACAGATGATTCACCACCCCATGCCAAGCTTTGTTCGGCAACTGTTGCGCTAGGTTGTCTAAATCTTTCTGGGCGGCAACACAGGCCTTAGACATTTCAGGACGACTCTCTGCCAAATACCAATCACACCAAGTGGCGGTAAAAAACAGTAAATGCTCACCTTGCTCCCAAGGTTTCAGCAATTTAGCCGTTTGTTCAGGGTTTGGTGCATCTGTAGTTTGTGCCGTGAGTTCTTGGCCATTGGCCAACATATCGATAAATTTATCGAGGTTCGCATCCGACTCATGGCTAGTGTAAACCACTTCGCCCGCGCGATTGATTAACACGCTATAGGGCGTCCCGACCAAGCCTAGGGCCACACCCAATTCGCCCTCGTTGTCTAGCCAGATTGGCATAGTCAGACCGAAACGTGAGATCACTTCGGCTATCTTAGGTTGTTCTTCGTTGATATTGATATTCAGGGCAAGGATATTGACCTTGTCCTGATACTTTTTCTGCAATTCCTCAAAATGCGGCATCTGCTCCATACAGGGCTGACACCAAGTTGCCCAAAACTTAAGGTAAATCGGCTTATCGCCAGCGATGTTTTTTAAGGAGGTTTGCTGTTGATCTGGATAGGTTTTTAGCACTATATCTTGATAGCTTTTATCGGCAGCAAAAGTGGAAAAACTGATAAGGGCGAGACAGGTAACTATGATTCGACGTAACAACATTAGCGTTATCCTTTCAGGTGGAGATCGCTCGCAACCACAAGGGTTGGTCGTGATATTCAGCCAGTGACATAAGCAATTACTGAGAACAAATACCAAGTGAAGCAGAGCGGCATTGCAGGACTGAGCCGCCCGGCCGCCAGTATAAATGAATAGGCTTATATTTTAGCCATGTAAAATATAAGCCTATTTGAGCAGAAGCGACGCGCCGATTGCACCAAGGCCGCGAACTCATTTTCTTCTCGCTACGATACCTTATCTAGCACAACACTTGGGGTTAAGGTATCGGCTAACGCTTGAGGGGCCTCGACGACTAAGTTAACCACAGTCAATGACTCAGGTAATTGCCCCATCCCGCCGTAATAAACTTGTGGCCGTTTAAATATCAGCTGCACATTCGCCTCACCACGACCTAGGGTTAAGATTTCGGGTACGTCACTAGGCGTGGGGTCCCCCTGTGAGGTCTGCGACACAGAACTGCTAAAGTGCCCTAATTTCAGTTCACTAATCTGCGTGAAATCAACGGCCATAAAGCCCCACATACCGTTATTAATGATGAGCTTACCCGCCCTTTGGTAGAGCGAGTAATAACGGCTGATCCGATAATTTGCCGCCATTAATAGGATGGAGTACAAAAGCAACCCCGAAACAAATAGTGCCGCAATATGGCTTATTCCATCGAGTAAGCTGTAGCTCACCGCTGAGGCGGCCATTAACCCCACGATGATAACCAAGGCATGCCAAGGCTTAGCGCTGAGCAAGTTGAGTGAGCCAATGGCCTCTGGGTGACGACGGGAAAAGTAAGGAATAGCGTAATACCAACTGGCGGGCTCAGTGGCGAGGATCAACCCCAATGTTAACCTCTTCTCGTCGGCACTTGGCGGCAAACCAGACTCTGACGGCTTGTCGGGATGAATTGACTCTATTTTTTCCGTTTCAGCACTCGGCTCAGGCTGCGCCATTGCGACATACTGCTCAACGATAGTTAATCTTGGATCTCCCGAAGCCTTTCTCGCCTGCCATAAGCCCTTAATAATGCTCACCATCAAGTACAGCTCAATAATGAGTAATACCGCAATAATGGGGTAACGTAGCCAAGCGATAAACTCGAAATACTCAGCCACTTCATGTGGATAGCTAAGCCTAGCCATCAGGCTACTCAAACTTAACACAACCAATATCTTCCACGGCTTTTGCGCACCTATTTTGATAATCCAATACCAATAAAGCACTGGCAACAACACAAAATAGAGCACCGTCACTACGGCTAAGGATAAGGTTTCGCGCGTGTTTGTAAGCTGCTCCGGCAGCAAATGAAAGCCTAGGACATATACCGCAATCATCAGTACCAGAAAGGCAATACGGTATTTAGCTTGGCGTCTAAGTCGGATTTTTAGCATTTAACATCCCTATCAACGAGCATATTCAATATAGGGATGCGGCTCGATACACCTCATCCCCATGATAATGAACACCAAACTCCTCACTTGGCTTAGTAGTGATATGGGGAGTGACGGCCATGGAGACAAGGTTGAGTGAGAAATAATCAGCTAGATAATAACCCCATCACCCCTAAAGCCAGCTGCCGCGTCAGCTCGGCTGCGGGAATGTTTCGACAACCACTGGCATTTTGGCCGCACCATAGCGGACTAAAATCACCAAATCCTTGCCGCTCCGCCGCCGTTCTTAAGCCTGCAACGGCTGAGGATGCCAAGGGGAAATCTGGCACAGCCTCATTTATCGGTCCCATTTCGGCCATCAAGCGGTTCACTATGCCGCGAGCGGGTCGACCGGAAAATAAATTAGTCAGTGCCGTATGCTGAGCGGCGTCGCTTTGCAGCGCCTCACGATGAATGCTGCTGGTATTGCACTCGGGGCAGAGTAAATAGGCCGTCCCCACTTGCACCGCCGAAGCGCCCATCGCCATGGCAGCGCGCACTGTGGTGGCATCGACAATGCCGCCGGCGGCAATCACCGGAATATCCACCGCCGCAATCACCTGCGGTAATAGACTAAAAGTCCCCTGCTGCTCGGTTAAATCCTCGGATAAAAAGTGCCCTCTGTGCCCGCCCGCCTCTAGACCTTGGGCAATAATCGCATCGGCGCCGCGAGCCTCGAGCCAAAGTGCCTCCTCGACTGTCGTCGCCGTGGAGATAACTTTTGAGCCCCAAGATTTGATTTCCAGCAGCAATTCTTCATCGGGCAGCCCAAAATGAAAACTCACCACCTCGGGCTTAAATTTGGCTAACACCTCGGCCTGCGCCTTGCTGTAGGGTGTGCGCTGGGCGCCAGCGGGCTGCGCACTCGGGTCGAGATTAAATTCAGTGAAATAGGGCGAGAGCTGTTCGAGCCAAGCCGCTTGCTTGGCCGCCTGCGGTAAAGGCTCACTATGGCAAAAAAAATTTACATTGATAGGTTTAGTGGTATTGCTGCGGATTTCGGTTAACTCAGCCTCAAGCGCCTCGAGGGATAACATGGCACAGGGCAAGGAGCCCAATCCGCCCGCCTGCGATACTTCAATCGCCAGTGCACTACCCTGCACGCCCGCCATCGGGGCTTGAATAATCGGAAACTGGATCCCAAACAATTGTGTTAGTCGGCACGGCATACTTCACCTCCATTGAATAAATCCTGTAGCCACTCGCGCCAGTCTTGCTTACCGCGAATACGGCGATAAGCGAGCGAGCCGAGTACGAGTTGTCACAATCTACCAGAAAAATGCATACGACATACAGCATTTGGCCGATAGTGAAAAATTGGCACTTTAAATCAGCCCTTTAAATAGGATGATAAAATGTCATCATTTAATGGATATTTCAGTCTAATTAAAAACAAAAATAATATAACCAAAATAACAATGACATTTGTATCAAAGTAAAAAACACTTATCGAAACTTCCTAAAAAATCACGTGATATCCGCCGCATTCACCAATTAAAAAACTATTTAGGGATATTTAAATCCCTTATGATTCGCCCCCATTTTTTGGAGGCCATAATGTTATTAAAATCCAGTCTATTTTCGACGACCATCATCCATCGACTCATTCTTTGTTTACTACTCGCGTTCACCACATCCGTTGCCCACGCAAAAGATGATAAGGACGATGAAATCACCCTAGGTCGAACCCTGTTACTCGGCATAGGTGATCATCCTGCCACCATCCCGCTTATCATTTGTAGACAAGCAAAGTACATTAAAATCAAGGCAGAAAGAGATGTCAGCGTTGAGCGCGTCGTAGTGACCTATGGGGATGATAAAACCCGTACCGTCCGCTTTGATACCGATATCGAAAAGGATAAACACTCGGAGTGGAAATCACTCGGTGCGCGCCGCTGTGTGAAAAAAATTGAGGTATATGGAAATTCAGACCGCAGTAAAGCGGGTATTAAAGTATTAGGTCGTAAGTAAGACTTATCTATTTAATTATTCCATCTTTATTCAATATTGGAATTGAGCAATATATTAATGAATTTTCGTGCAATATTATTGTTATTACTCGGTATTAATTTGACCGCATGTGTGACTTTTCCAACCGAGGAGTCGGCACAGGTTAAAATATTATGGGAAAACTCTGTCGCTATTGAAAACTGTACCTATAAAGGCACTGTCATTGGTTCACAGGGACATTTCTATGACTATTGGTTACACAGTGATAGGGATATGGTGTGGGGTACTCTCAACGAGCTGCGTATCAAAAGCCATGCCCTCGGCGCCGATACGGTTTATCTCTATCAACCGCTTAAGTTTTTAGGCTCAGTGACTATGATGGGAAATGCTTACCAATGTGCAGAGACTCAATCTTCTGAGGCCGAAGCTTCTGAGGATAAAGCTTCTGACGCTCTAGATTCGACAAGTCTGCCGTCGCAGATGAATAGCGTATCGAGTCAATGAGTTGAACGTTGAGCAGGCTTTTAATGAGTTTTGAGCGGCTATCAGGCGACACGCCTGATAGCACTCATACAAACGGAGAGGGAAACTTAAAACAGGTAATCGGCGCCTAAACCAACAAACAGTGCTAATCCCGCCCAGTTATTGTTGAGGAAGGCTTTAAAGCAAGGAGCTCTTTCGCGGCCAAAAATCAACATCTGTTGGTAAGTGCTAAAACCAACAAAGGTAAGTAGTCCTAGACCATAGAGCAGGCCACGGTCGGCACTCCAACCCGCGGCGATAAAACACAGCAGCGCGGCAAATTGAAATAACCCAATGATTTGGCGATCGTATTGGCCAAACAAAATCGCGGTCGATTTGATACCGACTTTTAAGTCATCATCCCTATCGACCATGGCGTACATAGTGTCGTAGGCCACAGTCCAGAACCAATTGGCGGCAAATAACCACCAGGCTTCGATGGGCACTTCACCGGTTTGCGCCGCATAGGCCATGGGAATAGACCAGCTCCACACCACGCCCAAAAACATCTGCGGCATGTTCGTTACCCGCTTAGTAAAGGGGTAGATAATGGTGAGGATAATGCCGACAACAGAGAGCTTAACCACTAAACCGTTGAGCAGTAACACTAAACCAAAAGCAGCTAAACCTAAGATCACAAACAGCAATAGCGCTTCTTTGGTGCTGATTTCGCCACTGGCGAGGGGACGGGATTTAGTGCGTTCAACGTGGGAGTCGAGGTCGCGGTCGGCATAGTCGTTAATAATGCAGCCACAGGCGCGCATGATCACCACACCGATAATAAAGATAATCAACACTTTAATATCGGGCATTCCACCCGCAGCTAACACTAGCGCCATTAAACAGGGCCAGAGCAATAACAAGGTGCCGATAGGACGGTCGAGTCGAGTCAGGCGGGAATACACGTCCCACTTCTGCTTTAGATTCATTAACTAGCTACTCCCAAACCTAATTTTTTATCTCGGTTGCTAGGGCGTGTTGACGTTTCAGGCTAAGCATCATATACCCTAGCTACCTTTTAAGCGAATTTGTGCAGACTCAAGCTGTCACAAAATCATGACATTGGCGTCAATCAACGCGCCTCTAAACGCGCGTAGGCGACCACCAGCCACTTACTGCCAAAATCACTAAAATTCACCTGTACCCGCGCCTGTGCGCCACTGCCTTCGAAGTTAGTCACTTTGCCGTCACCAAACTTGGGATGATGCACCCTTTGGCCGACACTAAAGCCAGTATCGTTGGCGACCGCCGACTTTTGCGCACTGAAGCGATTATTGGCCATCGGCGTTGACACCTGCGCCTTTAAGCGAATTTCGTCCACATATTGCGGCGGAATTTCCTTAATAAAGCGCGATGGACGGGCATAATCTTCGCGGCCATAAATACGGCGGGATTCGGCATAGGTGATATAGAGTTTTTCCATCGCGCGGGTCATGCCCACGTAACAGAGGCGGCGTTCCTCATCGAGTCTGTCGCCCTCTTCGAGCGCCATCTTACTCGGGAAGATCCCCTCCTCGACACCCGCCATAAACACCATGGTAAACTCAAGCCCCTTAGCCGAGTGCAGTGTCATCAACTGTACGGCATCGGTAAAGGCATCGGCCTGACCTTCGCCAGCCTCTAAGGCCGCGTGGGATAAGAAGGCGTTAAGCTCGCCCATATCCTCAAGCTCCTCTGGCATTTCGAAGGTGCGCGCCGCAGTGACGAGTTCCTCTAAGTTTTCGATACGGGCGTGGGCCTTTTCGCCTTTCTCCGCCTCGTACATGGCCTTAAGCCCAGAGGCTTGGATCACTGTGTCCGTCATCCGGTACAGCGCCATATCCTGAGTTTCTTCCTGCAGGGTGACGATAAGATCCATAAAGCCACGTACCGCAGAGGCGGCGCGGCCAGCGAGCACTTTTTCATCCAGCAAACGTAAACAAGCCTGCCACAGGGTGAGTTCCTGCTGACGGGCGGTTGAACGCAGAATATCTAAGGTGCGATCGCCAATGCCGCGGGGCGGTGTATTGACCACGCGCTCGAAGGCGGCATCGTCATTTTTATTGCTGATTAGACGCATATAACCCATAGCATCTTTAATCTCTTGGCGTTCGAAGAAGCGCAGGCCACCGTAAATACGATAGGCTAAGCCTTTGTGTAATAAGGCTTCTTCGAGCACACGCGACTGGGCATTCGAGCGATATAAAATCGCGCAGTCACTTAAATTGCCGCCTTTTTCGTACCAATCATTGATACGGCCGACAATAAAGCGCGCCTCGTCCATTTCGTTAAAGGCGCAGTAGAGCGAAATCGGCTCACCATCGGCTTCGTCGGTCCACAACTCTTTACCTAAACGCTCGGGATTGTTGGCGATAAGGGCGTTCGACGCCTTCAAAATATTGCCCTTGGAGCGATAATTTTGCTCGAGGCGAATCGTAGTCGCCGTCGGGAAATCCCGCAGGAAGCGGTGCAGGTTTTCAACCTGAGCGCCGCGCCAACCGTAAATGGATTGGTCGTCGTCACCCACTATCATCACGTTGGCAGTTTGGCCGGCCAACACACGGATCCAGGCATATTGAATGGCGTTGGTATCCTGAAACTCGTCCACCAGAATATGCTTAAAACGCTCCTGATAATGCGCCAGTAAATGCGGTTTATTGAGCCATAACTCGTGGGCACGCAGCAGGATTTCGGCAAAGTCGACTAAACCTGCACGGTCGCAAGACTCTTGATAAACCTGATAAATCTTCAGCAGGTTTTGCTCAATCGGAAAACCACCCGCATCGATATGCTTGGGCCGCAAGCCTTGGTCTTTCTTGCCATTGATATAGGCCTGCGCCTGACGGGGAGGATATTGTTTTTCATCCAGATTCAAACTTTTAAGGATGCGTTTCAGCAAACGCAGCTGATCGTCCGAATCGAGAATTTGGAAGCTTTGCGGTAATCCCGCATCTTGGAAGTGAGTGCGTAACAGACGATGCGCTAACCCGTGGAAGGTACCAATCCACATCCGTCCCATATTGGTGCCAGCGACCTTCTCCACCCGCTCACGCATCTCGGCCGCGGCTTTATTGGTAAACGTCACGGCTAAAATCGAGTAAGGACTCTGCTGTTCAACCTGCATTAACCACGCGATACGGTGGGTTAACACCCGCGTTTTACCACTGCCTGCGCCCGCAAGCACTAACATGCTGGATTGCGGTGCCGCGACAGCCTCGCGCTGTTTATCATTCAGGCCGTCTAGTAAAGAAGATACGTCCATTCTCGCCTCCAAAAAATCGAGGGGGCAGTATAACAGAAGAAGCGCCCAAGGCATGCCACGAGTTTGAGCTCAATCACAGACAATTCATTTGACTCGAGGGCCAAGTTTGACTTGAATTGATCGATACAATTTATTAACAACTAAAGTATGACTCGATGCCAAGGGACCTGAATGCATTATTGTTTTAACGCTTTTGTGTTGGATACCCAGAACCGAACCTTATTCTGCAACAACCAAAGGCTCCACTGTGACGAGCGCGTTATCCTGTTACTCGCAAAGCTAATCGACGCCTATCCCGCCCATTGCGATCAGGCCTGCTTGCTCGAACATATTTGGCCCAATACAGTGGTGAGCAGTTGGTCCGTCGCAAGATTAATCTCTGATACCCGTAAATTATTTGAGGCAGCGGGCCTTAAGGTGCCCATTATTCAAACCTTGCATGGCCGAGGGTATCGGCTCTCCCCCGATATCGCCGCCATTATTCGCTCCGATGCCGTCGCTAATAGTTTTGCCGCTCAAGACCACTCACTCGCAATAACAGATAACGCCACCAGCGCAGCCAACTCGAATACACTTCAACCCGCGCAAAAAAAGCCCTATTTCACCCTGCCGGGATTAGTCTTGATTGGTATCTTGTCGAGCGCAGTGCTTGCCCTGCTCTATCACAATCAGGCTGAACGCAACGGCCAATTAGTGTTGGCCGAGCCGCAAAACGTAAAAGCACGCATATTGTGGGTCGATGATCACCCGGAAAATAATCAGGCCGAGCGCCAGTTTTTAGAGCAAAAAAAGATTGGGGTTTACACCACCAAAACCAGCAGCGATGCACTCACACTGCTGAGTTTGTATAGCTACGATGCTATTATTACCGACATGGGCCGGGGTACAGATCCCCTCGCCGGTCTGAAGCTGATGCAGGCAATCCGCGAGCGTGGCATTAACACGCCCATTTACCTCTACACTATCATGCCCTCCGAGGCGCTAAGGCAAAAAGCCCGAGAACATGGCGCGCAGGACATCGCCGTCGAAGCCGAAGACTTATATCAACACTTGATGCCACTCATCCGTTATGCCGACGAAGGCATGGAGTAAAGCCGCGCTCAACCTCAACAAATTTTGCTTCAATCTATTGATATTATTCATTTTCAAAAACATTCAATAAGTTTCAAAGACAAAATCCCTCCCGAGGATTTATATCTTGTTCAGGGTTCAGCACCTGAACCCTTCTGCCGATCGCTATCGCCCGTGCCCCAATGATGACTAACGACCATCCCGCTATGTGGGATAGCGAGTTGTTGCTGATATTTGCTCAGTAGCCTAAAAGGAATTTACATAATGAAGCCAATCTATCGACTCACGGTTCCCATTCTCTTAGGTCTCACGCTCGGTGCCTGTGGCGGCGGTGATGATGACGATGAAGATCCTAGCCCCATTGAATCCCAACAGTTTGCCATTAAAGGGACAGTAAAAGGGCTGACCAACACTCTAAAACTCACCCTACAAACCAATGGCCAGACAGTAGAAACGCTTTCTGTTCAAAGTGATGGCACAGATAAGGCCTTTGCATTTTCGAATATGCAGAATGAAGGCGTTAGCTTTGCCATTACCGTTAATACGCAGCCAACGGCACAAACCTGTACCGTCACCAATGGCAGCGGCACCTTAAGCCAAAGCAATGCCGAAACCGCCCTCGTCACCTGTGAAACCAATGCTAATGCCGAATTAACCGGGATCTTTAGGGACAGCCCAGTTGCCGGGATCCATTATCAAACCGACAGCCAAACCGATGGCACCACCAGCGATATTGGTGAGTTTCAATACTTACAGGGGGAACAAGTCACCTTTTCGGTCGGCGCGATTCAGTTTCCCAGCACAGCTGCCAGCGCACTCGTCACTCCCACCGAAATTGCAGCGGGCAATGTGATCACAAAGGTAAATATCCTGCAACTGCTGCAGACTTTAGATCAGGATTGCGATGTCGAAAATGGCATTCAGATTAAAAGCTCACACCATGATCTGCTCGCCAATACCGTACTGGATATCAGCAGTACCGATTTTGATTCCCAACTCAACACCGCCTTTGCCAGCCTCGGCTCGGGTTTGAGTCTTATCGGTGAAGCCCAGGCCCTCAGCCATTTTGATAATTCAAATCGTAATCTGTTGCTGGGTAGCTGGCTGCTGTCGGAGGGAGAGGGCCAAAGCAATATTCTGACCTTTATCGACCATAGCCGTTACCTATTGATCCACGAAAGTTCTGGCGATGGTGGCCAAGCGGCGGCCTCGGTCGAATACGGTAATTACACTTGGGACAGTGTGACAGGCAGCTTCAGTGTCAGCCTTATCGGCCAATCTGACGGCTCCGGCGGCCTGTACGATGGCAGCAGTGTCGTCAATAAGGCAGAGGTCAGTTTAACCACCCTCAAGCTGACCCTCACGGATAATGGCGCCAGCAATATCACGCTCACACGTATCGAAGATGCTAGCGATGCGTTAATCGGCACTTGGCATGTGTACGACCCCGAAACCGAGAACGACAGCTTTGTGACTTTCCTGCCCAATCAAGCCTATGCCATTGTGCATACCGCCAACTCCGACAGCTATGAGGGTCAATCCCCCCAAGCACAATCGGGAGAATTTGGTCATTACGTCAAAGATGCCAGTGGCTATAAGTTTACCGCCAGTGTCGAGTCCGACGGCCCTAATGGTCTCTATGATGCCCAGTCGGCTGACGCCCATCAGTTTTCATCCATCAGCACCAACCAATGGGGCGAGATGATGGCGACTGAAAATGGCCCAGACGACGGTACTTTCACCTTAGATAAGGTCGGCAGTTTTGTGACTGAGTTGGTCGATAAGCCTTCTGCCGCCGCAGGTACCAGCCTTGGACGCATCACCTCGGTACGGGATATCGAAGGCTTTAGCTACGACGCCACCGTCAATCGCCTGCTGCAATTCGACTTAACCTTTGCCACGGACACACAAAACCGCTGCACCACCGAGTTCGCCAATGGCCAATGCGGCGCACGTTATAACATGCTGGTACAGAATGTGTCCGAGAATGATATGGGGGATGTGATTGGCGACATCAGCCTGAACGAAGTCACCAGCAATGCCCAAGTGAACAGCGATTTTTATATGACGACCGCTGGCACACTGCACTTTGCCTTTAGTGGCAGTCAGACGATGACCATCAGTCCTTTGTTAGGCAAATCTTGCCAAGGTAATCAACGCGCCTTAGTGAGTTTAACCGATACCAGCAATAACCAATCGCTTTGGTTAGTCGAGTTAACCCCAGCCGCCCTATAGCTAACGCTATCTTCCCTTTGTCGGGCTATGTTCTTCCGTAGTCCGGCATTTTTTATTCTAAAAACTATGAAATCTAGCGAAGAACGCAATTACCTATCGAACCGCGAGAAATCGACCTATATGGGCTGATTTATTTTCTATCACCACCTGAACCTTTTGTGATTTCAAAAGCTGTAAATAATGATTAAGCACTTTCATTCCAGTGACACGCCGCCTTTTTATTTAAGAAGAAGTATCCCTATAGGCTCGACGACGGCATCTGATGTAAAAGGATTTACGAATGTCGCGATCACATGGATGTGAAAGAGCGACCATGCCGTAGACGGTCACTTACATGCCAATGCTTAATCTTGCCAACCCCAACAGTAATCTGAACCCTTTCTTACAAGCATGCACTCTATAAATTTAACAATGGGTGGCTCGTTGATTCCTAGAATTAGATAAAGCCACGCCACTGACCGCTGCATGATAGCCGCTGAAATGGATATTAGCTCCAGTGTACAGGCTAAGCTGGTGCCGCTGGATTATATGATGAAGGATATGAATACTTATAAGGTTGTGAAGGGAAATATACGGATGACTAAAGTAGAATCGAGAGAGCTAATATAATATCGAACTATGTTTTTATAAAGTATTTAATTTAATACATGCTGACTGTATCCTCCTGTAATACTAAGAGTGGAGATACTGTATAATGGAAAGTAAAGTGCAAGCTGACAATAACACTAAAATTGATTGGCCAAAAGTTTTTTATGAGATTTTTGTAAATAAAAGTGGGGTTCACTTTGCTTACATAATAGTAATCTTGGTGTCAGTTTTGATTTTTTTGTTCACTTATAATTTCGCTGAAAATAAGGAATTAGTTGCTTATTTGTCATTTGCTGCAACTATATCATCACTAATTCTTGCAACTTTTGCTATTTTTTATGCTGTTCATTCAAATAGTGGTATTTCGAAGTTGTCTAGCGAGTTGGGTGGAATTTCTGCAATTCTAAAAGAATCATCAGATGACATTAGAATATCGAGTGAAAAACTAAACGGTATTACCTTTGAAATTAATACTGCGATGAACGGGCTGTCAGCTAAACTTGATATAATGCCAAAAACAATTACTGATAGCTTTAAAGGTATTAAAGAAAGCGCATTTTCAGTTGATGGTAATGATGGTGAGACAGTTAAATCAACCCAAAGAGCAACGGAGTTTTTGAGTAAGGAATCACTTGAGCCATTCATTAAATCCCTTGCTTTATCACCAAAAATGTATCTCTTTTATTCATTGTTGTCATATAAAAGTGGCGAGATAATAGATGCAGAACAGTTTCACAAAGTTTTTAATGATGAATTTTTTGGAATAATGTCCATTTGTTCTGTATTTAATACTCTTAACTTGTTTAAAAATACAATCGTCTTTGATAAAACTCGTAATAGAATGATTATTACGATTACTAAATTTAATGAAGTTTTCGAAGAATTATTACTTAAAGAACTAGACTCTGTAATAGAGCGCGAAATGGAAAATGACAACTTCAAGTCATCTTTTGCATTCCGAACCATAGCTAAGTGTTATCAAAAATTTGACGAATATCTAACTCCTGATGCATATATATTTCTTAAAGAAGTAGCTCAAAATAAAAAGTGAGGTACCCGTTAAAAGGTACACTTTTCTCCAACCCAAAATCCTAGTATACCTATAAACTCACTTAGCCAACTCTGTGAAGCGTAGGCACGTTAACTCGGACAGCTGATCTAGGCATCAATTATTAATTTTCCCAGCGGCTAGCACGAATCAATGTTTATCGAGAAGTCAGACAAGACATCCACTACTCTTTATTGCTTTAAGTGACCAACAGACAACTCAACAATCACAGTAATACACCATCCCCTCGGAGTTGCCGCAGGGCGATTAGACAAATTGCGTGAGTCTCGCCATGGATAATGGAATGGACCCATCCACTTTTAATCGGCCTCGCAATGGGCCACGATGTAGTCGCTAAAACTCATCAGAAAGAGGACGGGTCCACCTATGAAGATTACTACA